>DATLOR010000362.1:0-4168 GCA_035536135.1 Pyrinomonadaceae bacterium
TTACAGAGGATTTATGTCCTTATTTCAAAAATCCAAAGGATGTTCGCAATGCTGTGAAGGTCGGCTCGAAATCAAAAATTCCGTTGATGAAGAGGAAAATGAATCTTGCGCCTATTACGAATGTGATCGGTGCGGTTTTAGAACAAAAGAATTCGCTGGCGGCAGAACCGAAATTGCCGACCATGACGAATGGGATCAATTCTGCGGTGAGTAAATTATGACAAAAAACAAAACTGCTTCGGTTGAAGAAATCCGCGCACAATTTCCGGCTCTGAACCGCGTTCATAACGGGCACCCGGTCGCTTATTTCGACGGTCCGGGCGGCACGCAGGTTCCGCGCGCGGTGGTCGAAACGATGACGGATTATCTTTTTAATCATAATGCGAATTCGCATTGGGCTTATCCGACGAGCAATGAAACGGACGCGATCATCGCTTATTCGCGCAAGGCTTTAGCGGATTTTTTGAATGCTTCCGATGAGGAAATCGCGTTCGGACAGAATATGACTTCGCTGACGTTTCATCTGGCGCGGGCACTCGGGCGCGAATTTACGCCGGACGACGAGATCATCGTGACCGAGCTCGACCATCACGCGAATGTTGATACGTGGCGTTCGCTTGAAAAAGAGCGCGGCGTGAAGATTCGGGTGGTGCCGATGGATATTGAAAGCGGGACTCTGGAATTCGCGGAACTCGAAAATCTTTTGAACTCGAAGACGCGCCTTTTGGCGATCGGCGCGGCTTCGAATGCGATCGGGACGGTTTCGGACGTCAAAAAAGCTTGCGCTCTGGCGAAAGAAAACGGGACTTTGAGCTTTGTCGATGCCGTTCATTATGCGGCGCATGAATGTATTGATGTGCACGAGATCGGCTGTGATTTTCTGGCGTGTTCGGCGTATAAATTTTACGGTCCGCACATCGGCGTGTTTTACGGGCGCAAGGAAATCCTGGAAAAAATCGATTTCCCGAAACTCAAGCCCGCGCCGAACAATGCGCCCGAACGCGCTGAAACCGGCACGCAAAGCCACGAATCGATCGCGGGCGCAGGCGCGGCGGTTGATTTTCTCGCTTCCCTCTCAACAGGCGAAACACGGCGCGAACGGCTGCAAAACACTTTCGCGGAAATTCATTCGCGCAAAAAAGAACTGTTTAAAACTTTGTGGGAAGGTTTATCGGCGGTGACAGGCGTCAAACTTTACGGGCAAAATCCCGAATCAAATCGCACGCCGACAATCGCTTTTACGGTTGAAGGTTTTCCGGCAAAAAACGTCGCGGAGAAACTTGCCGAGCGCGGCGTTTTCACATCGCACGGCGATTTTTATGCGATGACCGTTATCGAAAAGCTCGGTTTGCAGAATGACGGGTTGGTTCGCGCCGGATGCGCCTGCTACACGACGACGGAAGAAATCGAAAGATTGATCGACGGCGTCCGCCGCATCGGTCAAGGCATTTAGGATCGAGTATTGTAGAAACTAAAATTTCGGCTCTAAGCTTTTAATCTTTTACCAACGAATCGATCTAAAAGCGTAGAGCCGAAATTTATGGCGTTGAGTTGAAAAACATTTCGGATTAGCAGCAAATGTTTTTCAACTCAACTATGCCGAGCGAGTTCTGAATCCTTCCAGACACACGTTCAGCCCCGTAACCTCAAGGGACTATCGTGCGCGGTCCGAAGCGGCGCTGAGCGACCGTCGCGACAACCAGGTCGCCAACCTGCGCGCCTGTCGCTTGACCGTCGCGACAGGCGGTGCGGAAATGGATTCCGCCGTAGATGCGCGCATTGAACGCTTCGTCGACCGCCTGCGAGAAGCTGCTGTAACTGCGAGTCACGCCGGGCAGGATTTCCGTCGTCGTCGAAAACTTGGTGTCATCGCCGAAATAAGCTTCGAGGACGCTTTTGGCTGACCGGCTGACAGTCGCGTGTCCCGACGGGTAATCCGGGTGAGCCGGCGTGGTGAGCAGCGGCAGCCACGAGGGATCTTCGGTCGTCCCGGGATTGCCGTCCGTGTCCGCCAGCCGAATCGCGGTAATCGGTCGCCAGAAGCTGTAGTGATACTTCGCTTCCCAGCAGGCGATCACGGCATCCGCCATCGCGACGTTAAGCAGTGCGAGAAGACGCGCGTTCTGCGAGAGAGTTAAATCGTTGTCCTCGGAAATCGAGACGGCGATCCGGTTCCAGCCGACCGGCGTGTTGCCGTTCCAAAAGCGCGCGATCTCAGTTTGATCAGCAGTTCGCGTCATACTTGTCAGACTACCGATCTCTTTGACTTCGTTGACATCAGCCGCGTACTGCATACTCGACAGCGCGGGCGGACCGGCTGGTCTGAACTGCGCGGGCGAGATCATTGCCCAGGGCGTCATATACGAGAACTGAACGCCAACGCCGTTCGCCAATCCCGGCGGCGTCGGTCGCCATTGACCGGGAAGCATTCCGCCGGTGTAAGGCGGCGGCGCGGGCGTAAAGCCGTCGGTGCTGCGCCACAGAAAAATCTCGTCGGCGACCGTTTGTCCCCATTCGACCCCGCGTTCGATCGAGACGCTGTTTTCAGCCGCTTTATCAGAAGCAATGCCGTCCAAAGACGCATCCCGCGCGGCGGTCAGAAAGGCTTCCTGCGCCGGATACAGGTGAAGCAATGCGACGTAAGCGGCTTGGACGACCGCGGCGCGGCGCGAAGCTCCCGGAAGAGCGTTCGGTTCGACATGGATCGGCTGGTAGCGGCGTTCGACACCGTTGAAGGCATCGAAAACAGATGCCTGAACGATCGCTAACGAGCGCGACGAAACGAACGGAGAGCTGCCCGCAGTGAGGACCGTCTGCTGCGCGATCTTGTTCCAGTCGGTCGCCACATCGGCTTTCACCTGCAGGTTTCCGAGCACTAACACGAGCGCGAGAGCTGCCATAAATAAACTTGCGATGCTTTTCGTTCTAATCGCCGACACGCCGGTAAAGAACGGCGAGACAACGGCGATCACCAATTGGGAAACTCCTTTTTGGGATGTTTTTTTTAGTTTATACATTTTTCTTCTCCTTTTCTTTTTTATTTGAGCCCTTCGTTTCAGGGTAGGATTATTCGAGCGGCACGGGCTTTATCAGCCGCATTATCTTTTTACTTCATCTGCGATTTTCACCGTTTCACGTTTGTCCCCCTATCTATTAGCGCGACGACTGTAAAGAACAGAGGTCAAAATTTTGCGAGTATTTTTTTCGCAAATTTTCGCAAATGAAGAACGATGAAATTTTTGTTGTCTTAACGGGCGTCGGTTGCTATAATGCAGGTAATATTTTGGTAATTCATCAGCGACATTAAAAACAACCGACGTTTTGCGTTTTGAAGTTTCAACAATACACGGCGGTGGTTTGTAATGTCTTTGGAAAATCTTCCTATTTTTCTCCTAAATTTCTCGGAGAGCGAAATGAAGGCAGAAAAGAGGCATTCATACCGTTTTAAGGCGTTTCGGCTTGAAGTCGAAGAACGCCAGCTCCTTCACCACGACCAACCCGTTCCGCTGACCCCGAAGGCTTTCGACGTTTTGGTCGCGCTGGTCGAGCGCAGCGGGCATCTCGTTGAAAAAGAAGAGCTTTTACACATTGTCTGGTCTGATTCCTTTGTCGAAGAAGCCAACATCGCGCGAATTATTCATACGCTCCGCAAAACGCTCGGTGAAGATGAGCACGGCGTTAAATTTATCGAAACCGTCGCGAAAAAAGGTTACCGCTTTGTTGCCAAAGTAAGTAAAATCCGCGAACCGGACTATTTAGGGATCAAGACCGGCAACCAGTATCTTTCATCTCTGACCGAAGAATTGCCTCAAACCGCATTTAGTTCAAACGACAAACCGAAGCATCAAAACGGAACTCCGGTTAATCCGCCGCTACCGTTAGCGGAAAGAAAAACCTCCCGGCGATGGATTTTAATCGCGGTTATGTTATGTGCCATCGCCTTAGTTTTGGGAACGCGGTTTTCGCTTTTCAATCTTTTCGAAAGCGGCGGGCAAAACTTTTACTCAATCGAAATGTCCCGTTTAAGCGAAAAAAGCGGTATCTATGGCGGCGATATTTCCCCCGACGGCAGATTTGTGGCATTTGTCGAACAAAAGGAAGGCAGGGGAACTTTGTTTGTCAAACAGATTTTGACCGGCGTAACCATCACCATTGTCCCGCCGATCCT
>DATLOR010000363.1:0-7622 GCA_035536135.1 Pyrinomonadaceae bacterium
TTTCTGTTAGTGGTTTCAGCAAGTTTGATGCCAAATAGCCGTTAATGTCGATAAACGAGTCTTTTTCGTGAAACGCGTGAAATCCACACACACACAACGCAGAGAAGCGCGAATTTTTTCGCGCTTCTCTGCGGAATTTTATTGTGAATTTTATTGTTTACGGCTGCACACGGCTGAGCGTCTCTTCGGAATTAACCGTTCTGTCGGCGACCCAGGCTAAGGCAGAGCCGCCGACAATGCCGCCGAAAACTGCCATTGTGCTCCACGTTCCCATCCCGAATAATCCGGTCGAACCGGGAGCCACGGGCGGTACTTCGACAACCGTCGTTTCACAATCTCCGACACTTGAGGTTTCAAGATTCGGATCGGTCTTTAATTCTTTTCCGTCTGCCGCGGTCAGAACGCCGGTAATTCCTTTGTAGGAGGTCAATTTAGCCTGTCCGCTGAATAACTGCAGGTAAATTTGTTCAGGCGTAAAAACTAATTTTGCCGAGGTTTCCGAACAAAGTTCGACTCTTCCAGCCTGGCGCAGATTGATTGTCGCGCCGCTGTTTTTACCTGTTCTGATTTCCGCGCTCGATAAAATGGTCATTCCGTTAAAAGCGGCATTTCCGTTCACCGAAACCGATTGTTCGCCAAAAGTATTGAGCGTTGCGCTCGGCATTGCTTTTCCAGGGACTTTGCCTGGGGGCGGGTTATCATCGGGGATCACCGCCAAAACAAATCCGTTCGCCAGACAGATAATAAGTAAAAAAGCGATTGTTTGAAATGGATTTTTGTATCTAAAGGACATTTTATTTCTCCTTGAAAGCTTTTTGAGTCAGATTGGGAAGTTCTTCTGCAAAAGGGGCTTTTAGTAATTTCCGAAAATTTTTAATAGCGCAATCATTAATAAGCGTTCGGGTCGTTTTTAAAGACCATTGACACGGCTGTCAGGACAATTATCTTTAGATCAAGCCAGATCGACCAATTTTTTATATACCACAGATCGTGTTCGATGCGCTGCTGCATTTGCCCGGGTTTTTCGGTTGAGCCGCGATGTCCGTTGATTTGCGCCCAGCCGGTTATTCCGGGTTTCGCGACAAACCGGACGTTATAGCGGTCGATCGATTTTTCATACAGGTCATCGTGTTCGACCATATGCGGGCGCGGACCGACAAGGCTCATATTTCCGGCTAAAACGTTCAAAAATTGCGGAAATTCGTCGATGCTCGTATTTCTGAGCGTTCTGCCGACGGCGGTCACGCGCGGGTCGTGTTTTCGCGCCTGTTGGATTTCTTCGGCTTTATTGCCGATGGTCATCGTTCTGAACTTGTAACAAAAAAAAGGTTCCTGTTTATGTCCTTTGCGCAGCTGTTTAAAGAAGATCGGACCCTTGTTGCTCAGCCAGATGGCGGGCGCGACGATTAAAAAAAAAACGGGAAAGACGGCGACCAGAAAAAACAGCGACACGCCGATATCCAGAACCCGTTTGGATATCTGATAGGATTTCAACGCCAGTTTTGAATGATAGATCGCCGTCACCGGTACTCCCATCCAATGCTCGGTCTGACAAGGCTGTTCGGACAGAAATTGAAAATAAGGCGGTAAAATACTAACCGTTGTATGATATTTCTCGGCAGTTTTGATGATCCGGTCAATTTTTTCGACCGTTAACAACGAAGTCGAGATGACCACTTCATCAACGGAATCCCGGTCGAGGATTTTTTCGATGTCGTTAATTTTTCCTAACTGCAGTTCGCGCAAATTTGCCTGCGCCGGTCTTTTATCGCTCAGAAAGCCGATACATTGATAATTTCCCCGGCGTCCGTTGATAAATTGAACGATCGATTCTTCAGGAGATTCGCCGATCACGAGAACTTTCCGCTCAAAATTATTCGGGAGCAGAGATTTCTCCAAAAGTCCGGCTAAATTGCCGTATCTGACGACCACACTGTAAACAAATAGCGCCGCCAGAAAATACAGGTGAAACAGTCTCGAATATTCGTAACCCTGATAGAAAATAATTAACGCCATATAGCTGACGATAAAGATTGCGTAATTCCGTAAACTGTTGACGGTGCGCCGGGACGGCAGCAGATTGATAATGACGGTCAGTAAATTTGCGGTAATAAAGAGCAGTTTGTAATCGGCTTGAAAATTCGTTTCTCTTAAATAAAACATATTATTAAAAGAAATTTGATATGCCGTAAAAAATGCGGCGTTCAGTCCGATCAGACTGACGACTAACTTAAAAACAAGGTTTCGCGTTTCCGTACTAGCTTGCATAAAGGTTCCGAAATATAAAGATAAGCTTTAAAATGAAGAAAAATATTACTTAAAATTTGCGGCGAGAGTGATGATGACCGGGAAATTTTTGAAAAAGCCGGAATTTATAAAGACCGGCTTCGAACGGCGATCCGCACTTCACTATTACCCGTTTAGCAAGTTTGGTGCCGTCCGTTTTATAAGGGCTATTTCTTTTATTATCAGTTGTTTATAGAATTTGCGGCAGGTTGCGGTAAAGACTTTAAGGAAGAGCTGTTGTGGAAATTATCAACACCGCAGGGCGAAAAAGAACGGCATTTTGCGCCGGAAGAGTTATTAGCGCTTTAATAACTCTTCCAGATATGCTCCGTAACCGCTTTTCATATATTTGGCGGCGATATTCTTTAACCCGGCATCGGTGATGTATTTCATCCGATAGGCGACTTCCTCGATACAGCCGATCTTGGTGCCCTGGCGTTTTTCGATGACTCGGACGAATTCGGAAGCATCGCTCAAAGAGTCGAACGTGCCGGTATCGAGCCACGCCATTCCGCGGTCCATTATCCCGACCTTTAATGAATTTCTCGACAGATAAACTTTATTGACATCGGTGATCTCGTATTCTCCGCGCGCCGAGGGCTTTAGATTTTTGGCAATTTCCACCACGCTGTTGTCGTAGAAATATAAACCGGGAATCGCATATTTGGATTTCGGCTGGACGGGCTTTTCCTCGATCGAAATCACGTTATTAAGCTTATCGAACTCGACCACGCCATATCTTTCCGGGTCGGACACTTCATAGGCGAAAACTACCGCGCCGTCCACGTCATTAAAGTTTTGAACCAGCGCGCTAAAGTTCGAACCGTAAAAAATATTGTCGCCCAAAATCAGTGCGACCTTATCATCGCCGATAAATTTTTCGCCGATGACAAAAGCCTGCGCCAAACCGTTGGGGATTTCCTGAACGGCATATTCAAAACGGCAGCCCAATTCTTCGCCGGTCTTCAATAAACGCTTAAAACCTTCGAGGTCTTCCGGTGTCGTAATGATCAGGATTTCCCGGATGCCCGCAAGCATCAGTACCGACAAGGGATAATAGATCATCGGTTTGTCGTAAATCGGCATCAATTGTTTGCTGACTGCCAACGTTATCGGATACAGCCGGGTTCCCGAACCGCCCGCTAAAATAATTCCTTTCATAATGTTAATTTATTGTCTTTCAAGAGTTAACGGTATTGTTTATAAACTGACGCGAGACATTTTCGGCAAATTCATTGCCGCGCTCTTTGTAAATATTATTTTTCTGACCGGAAAGGAAAGGCAGTTCGCGGTCTTTATCCGAGATGATCAGATCGTCTGCCGGCAGCGTCCAATCGATCGCCAGAAACGGGTCGGCATAATGAATTCCGCTCTCAGATTCTTTATTGTAAAAGTTGTCGCATTTATATTGAAAAACCGCTTCATCGCTCAAAACGGCAAAACCGTGCGCGAAACCGCGCGGAACGAAAAACATGGTTTTGTTTTCTTCGGAAAGCCGGATGCTCGTGTGCCTGCCGTAAGTCGGCGAATTCGGTCGCAGATCGACCGCCACATCGAGAACCTCGCCTTTGACGACCTGCACCAGTTTAGCCTGTGCATGCTCGCCGTTTTGGAAATGCAGTCCGCGCAAAACGCCGTACTTCGAATATGATTGATTGTCCTGCACAAAATGAACGGAAAAGCCCGCCAATTTACTAAATGTGCTTTCATTAAAACTCTCAAAAAAATATCCGCGATTGTCGGTAAAAATATCAGGCTCGATAATAAAACAGTCGGCTAAACCGGTTGGTAGTAATTTCATATTAACTAAAATAAACAGAATATAGAATAAATGTCAGGTCAAAGCGACGCCAGTCACGATTGTAATAAATTAATTATTTTTGAGGGCAAATTTTTCCTTCATAATCAAATAAACGAAAGCGGAATTGGTCATCAAGTACCGCTTCCACAAACGTCCCGGTTCCTGGCTGACGCGATAAAACCATTCTAAACCTAATTTTTGCATCCAGACCGGCGCGCGTTTTGTTTTGCCGGAAATAACATCAAAAGAGCCGCCGACGCCCATGATAAAGGGTATGCGAATTAGATCTTTATGACTATTGAGAAAAATTTCTTTTTTCGGCGAAGTGATCGCGACAAACAGCATCTGCGCGCCGCTCGCGGCAATTTGAGCGGCGATTTCCGCTTCATCTTCTTTTTGATAATAGCCGTTACGGTATCCGGCAATAATTTCTTTGCCGTATTTTTTTTTGTAAATATCGACCGTCGCACGGACGACTTCCTCTTTCGCGCCGAGAAGAAATATCCGGTATTTTTTCCGGTGCGCCAATTCCACGAGGCTCGACATCAGATCAATACCCGCCACGCGTTCGGGAAGCGGCGTGCCCAAAAATTTTGCAGCCCACACGAGACTTTGCCCGTCGGCGTTAATGATATCGCAATTAATCACCGATTCGCGCAGCTGCCGATCATTCCGCATATTGACGAGTTTCGCGGCATTGACGACGACGTGATGAATTTGCGTGTCGGCTTCGATGGCGTTTTCGATCAATAAAAGAGTCGCGTTCCGGTCGATCGCATCAACCGGACAATCCAGTAGTTGAATTCTTTTCATATGTTCCTTCGATTTATTTTTTAATGGTTTTTGGGCTGAAAAAATCGGTATCGCAAGCGGTTGCTGAGACGCGCGCTCGTTAAATGCAGGTTTTCGACTGCGAAACGTGCGTTGCCGCCGCTCGCGATACCGTTGAAGCGTGTTTTCCCCCGATCACACGCAACTTGAAAATTAATAGGCAAAACCGGGTGCTCGAAAAAGGTCCCTGAGCTCTTCGCGGTAATCATCAACTTGATTTTTCGCGGCTGCTGTCGTCTCTTTCCCAATGATTAAAGCCTTTTGTTTTGCTTTGCCGACCGGCGCGGATTCTGGTGATCAGATTGACAGCCAGATAAACCAGAGCTTTGTGCCACGAGCCGGCTTTACCGGCGATCTCTTTAAAAGCCGTTCCGTAGGCTTTGGTTTCATTGCCGAGCAGTTCGGGAAAACGGGCTTCGAACTCGTATCCGCCGAGGCGGCTGCGGGTTTTTATTTTAATCAGCCCGTTCAGACTGGTCGGTGCGCTGATGACCGAAACCGCGTTTCTTACGCCGATCCGCCGGTCTTCCCGGAAAAGCGCGCGGATGTAGCGGTCATCGGCGATAATGTCTGGAAATTCAGCAAAGAAATTTCTTCCCTCTTCGGAGAGCGCGTAAACTCCGGCACCAATCATTCCTTCGCGGCAATACGGCAGATCACACCAGATATCGTAATAACTGCGCACCGCCCACGAAGAACCGCTTAAATCCATCTGCATTCGCGGAGCCGCCGCGAGCGCGTTTTTTTGCTCCATTTCGCTGACTACTTTCCAAATATCGCCGAGACTGATCTTAATATCGGCATCGAGATAAAACCGCGGAAAATACGATGCCGCCTGGTCGCCCAGATTCAGAGCCTTTACTTTCGAAGCCGCTGCGGTTTCAAGACAATGCACGGCTGTTCCGAAAGAGCGAACGATTTCCGCCGTATTATCGCGGCAGCCGTTGCAGACCACGATAATCTCCGGCGCGATCGTTTCCGAAGGTGCAAGAAGATTCTGTAAACATCGTTCGATGACCGCTTTTTCGTTGTGCGCGGGAATAATTATTGAGATTGGTCGCTTGTTCATATCATTTTTTGACGGCGATCAGAGATTTGGGCATTAAGAGAAATTTTTCAGTCAAATGGCTCGCATCTTTAAACAATTCCGCAAACATGATTTTGTTTAATAATTGGGCGCTATCGATCGCCCTGACGGCGGAATCCACCGAATTCTGCCGGCTCCAGTTTCCGACATTCAGCTTTCGGATCAGAAAAATACGCATCTGACGCGGAAGCCAGTGAAAAAACGGCATCATACAGTGAGGCTCGACCGGAAACCAGAAATTCGGAGTCTGCACGAAATACGCCGGCGCGACCCGCGCCACTTCACGGGCGAATCTGATCATTCCTTCCCAGTCTCCGACGTGTTCGATGACCGAATTTGAATGAGCGATGTGAAAGGCGTTGCCCTCGATAAAAGACAGATCGCGGCAATCGCCTTCAAGATAATCGAAACGCTCGTCGCCCGTTTCCCGGACGCTTCCCGGAAGATTGACCAGCGTTATATGAACCTTGAATTTCGATAAAATTTCGTCCGGGATGATATTCCAGTACGTGCGGGTTCCGCCCATGTCGATGATCTTCACACAGCCGTATTTTTCGTAAACGTCGCCGAACATCGACAAAAGCGGCGCGATTCTTTTGGTCCTGAATTTTGAGCCGACCGAATCCGGATTTTCATAAACGACGAGCCTTTTGGCTAATTTTCTCAAAAACATATTTTCCCCTTTTTCAAAAACCGAGATTGGTAAGATTCGGTCAGATCAAAAATTCTCTAAGCCAGCCACTCTTTCCGGCGCCGCCAAAGCTCGACCCAGACATCCGCGTTTTTGCTAAATTTTTCCTTAAAGAGCCCGAGAGTTTTCGAAACGATCATTCTGCTGAACGGGTACATCTGAAAAATAAACTTTCCGACGCCGTATTTCCGGGCTGACCAGTGATTTTTCATCAGCAAACGCTTCGCCTTGAGGAGTCGAACCATTTTATCTGCGAGAATTTTTTCGGACGCGCCGCCGTAATGAATGATCGTCGCGTCAGGCGTGACCAACGGTTTGACGCCGAATTTTTTCGCGCGCAGACAAAGATCGACCTCTTCTCCGTACATAAAAAACTCCGGTGAAAAGCCGTCCAGTTTTTCCCACAGCTCGCGTTTGAGCAAAAAGAAACAGCCTGAAACGATATCGACCTGCCGGATGGTCGAGCGATCCCAACCGCTATACGAACCGCTGTTGAAGACAAAACTGTTCGGAAATAAGCTCGCCAGCATAAAGCTTCGGCAAAAAATCTCCCATAACGTCGGCTTTCTCCAGCACGATGCCGGGTTTAAGGATTTATCAGCGAATAAAGTGCGTCCGCCCCAAATGCCGGCGGCGGGATTCGCTTTGGCAAACCGGAGAAGTTTTTGAATCGCGCCGTCGAGCACCACCGTATCCGGATTGATGAGGAGAATATATTCGCCCGCACCCTTTTTTGCTGCCAGATTGTTGCCCCCGGCAAATCCGAGATTCTCGCTGTGCGCGAGCAGTTTAACCTGCGGGAAAGCGGCGGCAATTGCCTTGGCGGAACCGTCTTGCGAATCATTGTCGAGCACAATGACTTCGAATGAAATATCGCCTGTCTGTTGAAAAATGGATTGAAGGCAGGCGAGCGTCAGCTCCTTAGT
>DATLOR010000364.1:0-5133 GCA_035536135.1 Pyrinomonadaceae bacterium
CGACCAGACAAAACCGCAGATTGATTTTGTCGGAAGTTACACGTCAAACGGTTTGGCAGGCGCACCAACCGCCGCATCGGTTAATCCGACGACGGGCGAAAGCCGTGTTCCGCCGAATCTGATCGGCGGCTATTTCAAATCCCTGGGAAATTTACTTCAGCAGGATTATCCGACTTACCGCGTCGGCGTTACGATCAATTTTCCGATCGGCAACAAGACGGCAAAGGCGAATCTCGGCAGGACGCTTGCCGAAGGCAGCCAGATCGAGAATTCAAAGGCGCAGACCGAACAAACCATCGAAGCCGATGTCCGAAACGCGCTTCAATCGCTTCGTTCGGCGGAAGCGCGTCTGCAATCGGCTGCCGCGACGCGTTCCTCAGCCGAACAGCTTTATGAAAGCGAACAGCGTCAATTCCGCGCCGGAACTTCGACCGTCTTTCTCGTCTTTCAGCGGCAAACGACGCTGATCTCGGCGCGTGCCGTCGAGCTTCAGGCGCAAACCACACTAAATAAAGCGATCTCGACCTTTCAGCGCGTGATCGGCACAACGCTCACGGCAAACAGCGTCGAAATTACCGACAATATCAATGCGCCGCGCTTTAATGTGCGCCGACCGTTCGAGTTCGGTTCGCGAATTTTTACGGCGAAGAAGCAAGAGTAAAAAGACTTGTAAACTATTAAAAGCGTAAAGGCTGACAACTAAGGTTTTTTGTAATAAACCTTAGTTGTCAGCCTTTACGCTTTTGGTTTTATTTTGTAACTCTGCGCTTTTAAACTTGATTGGAAGGCGGCGGAGTTTGCGATCTTTGCAGATGGGCAATATCCTCTTCGCCTATCTGGCGGAAAGAAAAACGGTAGCCTTCGTAAACCGCAATCCCGTAAAAAAGCAGATCGATCGGGCTGAAGGTTTCTTTTAAGATTTCCACAACGATCGTCGGGTTCGTCAGAAAAGCCATCAAAATTGACGAGAACGGCACGCCTTCCTGCAATGAGGCGGCGATGATCGCGGTCAGGATATTTCCCAGAATACAGCCGAAAAGCGAAAATGCCGCGCCGACAATTCCGAATGTGGTCGTCATGCCTTTCCCGAGATAATTAACCGCGTAGCCGACCAGAAATCCGACCCCGATCGCCATAAATCCGATTTGATATTTGGTGGCGTAAGTAATAACTGCCCAGAGCAGTGCGGCGACGAGCGATGCGATCAATCCGCCCAAAATTGCCATCGAAAGGCTCTGCTGGGACTTTAATTCATTCATCAGCTGGGCAAGTTTGTTCGGATCGATTCCGGCGTTTTGTGTTTCATTTTCAGGCGTCACAGATTGGAAACTCATAGTTTGGTTTCTCCTTTTTAATAAGTTTTTGAATATAAGTGCTTTGTCAGGTCAAAAAAGCTGTTGAAGAATATTACTCTATAATTTTCAATTCGCGCAAGATTTTTTTCGTGATTTCTTTGCGTTGCGCCGCATCCGCATCTTTGGTTATATCAATTTCGGCTGCGAAGAAATAAACGTCCGCGCCGCGTTCGACATAGCCGACCCACCAGCCGATTTGCGGCGAATACGCGCTCGACCAGCCCGTTTTGGCGCGAAGCGTGTAGGTTGGGGTCTTTTCCTCGATGAGAATGTCCTTGACGACGGAAATCACCTGCGGCGAGAACGGCAGACGGTTTTGATAAAATTTGACGAGAAATTCAATCTGCTCGCGCGGCGTCACGCGCAGGTTCCCGTTGTTCCAGTAATCAACGCCGAAACCGTTCGTATTGCGGTTGCCGTAACCGACCGCGTCGTAATATTTCTGCATTTTTTCCTGCCCGACGCGTTTTGAAACTTCGACGTAAAACCACACGGCGGAAACTTTTAACGCCGAACGTAAGTTTTGGTCTTGATTCCACGCTTCGACCGAACGCTTTACGCCGTCCCATTTCAAAGTTTCGTTTTCGTCCTGAACCGCACCCGAATCGAGGAAGATCAGCGAATGAATGATCTTTGAGGTCGAAGCCGGAACAAACCCTCGGTCCATTCGCTTGCGGTCATAGATCGTATATTTGTTTTTGTTCAGATCATAGATGTAAATTCCGCCCGTCAATCCGGCTTCGTCAAAAAACTTTTTCAATGATTTCTTTTCTTCGATCTTCGGTTTTTTCGGCTTTTTGTCGAGACTGCCGGCGATCGAAAAAGGAATGTCGTAAATCGCGTAGGTTTGCCAGTCTTTGTAATCGAAGTGCCACCATTCGTTGGCGTTGACGGTAAAACCTTCGGCTTCCATCAATTTTCGAAGCAGATCGCGATTTTTTGTTTCTTCCGCGCTGCCGCCTTGGTAATCGGGCGAAGCGCGTTCGGTAAATTCATCGAAATCCGACGGCATCGGCACAAGCTTTCCGGTTTTTAGATCGTAAATGCTCAGATCGACCGCGCAGCCGCGATTGTGGCGCGAACCCGTTTTCGGATTGGCAACGAATTTTCGCTTGTCGCCCGAAGTCACTTCCCAGAAAAGTTTCGTGATCGCCCACGGACGATAACCGTCGAAGATCACGATTCCCAAACCTTGTTTTTTCAAAAGTTTATGAACACGGACAACGGCTTCGGCGGCGGGACGCTGGAGAAAAGCGCGCGCTTCCGGATAAACGACCTTACCGACAAAATTGTCGGTGCGGGCGTAGCGAATATCGAGTTTGATGGTTTTATCGAGTTTGACGAGTTCGAGCAAATCAGCCTCACGTTTATCGAGTTCCTGCGGCGGTTTGTTTTGAGCAAACGCAGTTGAAGAAAAAAGGATAAAACAAAAAAGGAGTGCGGTAAATTGCAGAAATTGTTTTTTCATAATTCAGATAAAACTTATTATCATTTAATTTGAAAACATTGTGCAAAATGGGTTATTTTAGAAAAGACTTATGCAGGAAGAGCCGGAAAACAAAAAATGCCCCGCCGTGAATTGGGTGAAACGCTTCGGCGTGGCAGGTTTTTTGTTTTTTCTGATCAAAGGTTTGCTCTGGCTGATAGTTCCCGCGCTGGTCGCTTATTTCGCCGTCGACTAATTACTGCTTCGGTTTTTCCTCGTCTTTAACTTCTTCTTCGTCGCCGTCCAGAATCTTAACTTCCGAACCGTATTTTTGATATTCCTTGAAACGAATTAAATTTTTATCCTGAAAAAGTTGTTGACCTTCTTGGGTAGTAAAAATTCCCGTGGCGGAAGCCGGCAGAAGATATTTTGCTCCAGATATTTCCACCCAGTCATAATCAATTAATTTGCTGAAAACTCTGATCGGAAAATCTCTCGGAATATCTGTTGCCTGATAATCATTGCGAAGGACCCGGAAGGTTTCACGGTCTATCCAAACCTTTCCTTTTTGTCCGACCTGAATAAAAATAGGCGAAGTGTCTCCGAATCCGAGCGCGCCGGATTTATTGTTTTCGATTGCAATTTCATACTCAAAGACAAAAGCCTTTCGGTTTCTGATGAGGTCTGTATCAATGAGCTTATAGGTTGTTTTGCTTTCGGTTTTGAAAAGTTTTTCCAACGCGACAACAAATTCACCGCTTGTCGTGGCTCCGCTCAAGCCGCCGTAATTGCCGCCCTTTTCCGCGATTACACGCGTCCCGTTCAAAGCTAAAACCTGATACTGTTCACCTTTCTCGGTACTGTAGCTAACCGCGACGATAAGGCGATCCAAACTTTTCCAATTATTTGTTCCGGCATAGGCAGCTGAGCGGGAAATCAATTGCTTGACCACAAAATCCGGCATTTCCTCAATTGCCGCCAGATTTGCGGCTTGTGCTTTTGTCCAAATTTCAATTGCTTCTTTTTCTGAAGGCAGCTTCGATTCAGCCGGATTCTGCCGCCGCCGATCCGCTTCTTCAAGCGTTCTCTTTAATTCTTCATTATTTGCGCCTTTTGTTCGGGTCAGACCTCGTATACCGTCAGTTAGTACAAAGCCGATCCCGCGGGTGCGGATCGTTTCGATTAATTCGGGAATGTTGCCCGGAGTTTTCTGGACATCATAAAGCATTTTGACGTATTCGGCTTGCGTGAGAGGCTTTTGCTGAATTGCCGTACTTTGCGCGAAAATGAAACTCGATAATATTAAAATTAAAATAACGGAAAGAATTCTTTTCATTTGTTTTTATAAAGATGCTTTGAACGGGGCTCACGTTTGCTTGATCAAAAATCAAAAGCGAAGAAATTTTCGCAAAAATCTCTTCGCTTTTCTGATTAAAAATAAAGCCGAATGAATTAATTAACCCATTCTTCTTCGTAGTTAAGCTGCCAGTGACGTGTTACCCAATTTTGGGCGGCAGTCAGGACGATTTGTTTCCACTTTTTCAGATTATCCGAAATGGAAAGCGCGGCTAACGGCTGGCTCGGGTCACGCTCAACGCGAATGACATGCGTCGGAACTTCAATGATTTGTTCGTCCTCTTCAAAAATTCGCAACTGAACTTCGCTACCGACCGGCGGTAAAACTTCGAGATTCACCAGAGTACTGGTTTCACCGACGTTTTCCGTCACACCTTTAACTAAAATAGTTTCTCCGCTAACTGCATCTACCCAACTTGCCTGCACCGACAAATTCGCCATAATCCGCTGATTAAACGGCGATTTATTTGTTGATGTAGTATGATCTAAATATGACATAATTTGATTCCCCCTTTATCTTTCTTCTATACTGCTGCTCTTAAACAATAAATATTGATTTAATTGCGCGATTACTCTAAACTAAATTTACAAAAAAGTCAAGTTTAGTAGAACCGCTCAAACCGCTCACGACAGTTTTTCCGAAATATATATTGAAACAATAACTTTTGTGTTTGATTACCTGTAATTTGACATCTAATGATTAAATGTGGTTACATAAATCGCATAAACCGCACATTTGGAATTTTTTACTATTCGTGCGGGTTTTAATAAACAATATATGTTTGTCGAAAATTTCAAAAATCAGAACGCCGCCGCGCCGTTCTTTAAAGACGTTTCGAGTATTCAAAAAGTTGCAGAATCTCGTCTTCCGACCGAAATCGGCGAATTCCGCATCGCCGGCTACCGTTCTTTGATCAGCGACGAAGAATTCGTCGTTTTATACAAGGGCGAATTTGACGCGGATGTTCCGACGCTCGTGCGCATCCATTCGCAGTG
>DATLOR010000365.1:0-19852 GCA_035536135.1 Pyrinomonadaceae bacterium
AAAGCCGGGCGCGTTTCTAAATTTTCTGCAGGTTGTTCAGCCGTCGGCGATTCAATATTTTGCGGTTCGGTCGGCGGATTTAAAACTGTTTCTTCGACAACAACCTTGATTCCCGGCGGTGGGTCTTCGTCTGCATTGAGCAAATTTTTTATCATCTTTTCTATCTCCGCATTAAAATTTACAGCCTTTAACTATTTTATGCGCGCATTCGCCAATAACAAAACGGGCGGACACTTTTGGGAAAATGTCCGCCCGCGTTTTTGTTATTGGCTGAGATTATTTGACGACTTTTGCCGCCGTGTTTTCCTGAACACCTTTGCCGTTCAAAACGCTCAGAATGTTCTTGGTCACCGTGGCATCGCCGGTCAGACGATTATGTTCGGCGCACGAATCCGGCGTGCTGTTAAGAATCACGTTTGAATTGACGTTCTGCAGATTTCCGATTTTTAGTAACGTACCGAGTAATGAGCGTTTCGGCACCACACCGTCGCCCGGCGAAAGCAAAACCTTTTCGGTTTCTTCCTTTGTTACTTTGACGCCTCGCGAATTGGTAAATGAAACCGCGCCGAAATCGGTTTTCCAGACGCCTTTTTCCGCGTCGCGACGAATAATCATCCCGTCAACCGTCTGGCGGCATTCCGCACCGAGATAATAGGTCGGAATCGGATTTTTTGCCGACGTAACGCCGTCGAGCGCGGCTTGAAACTGTTTGGCGCGAAGCAGAACGGCGCGAAAATACGCCTTTGCCTGCGATTGTTCGCCCGCGTCGAATTTCTTCGAAAAATCATCGTCCGAATAAACCGTCCAACCGTATTTTTCCCACGTTGCCGGATTATAAAGATCGATTCTCATCGGCTTCAGGTTTTCGTCAAAAACCCGCGCGGTTCCCGCGTGCGGCAGAAGCTGGTACATAGACGGAATCGTAAAAAGGTCGGCGCGGCTTAGATTTTGCACGAACGGCAGATTGAGCTTGCCGCTGCCGAAAAGCGAAAAGCCGTTGATCATCGAATCGAGCGCACCGGTCGCGCCTTCGTTCGGAGTTGCGACCAGCGAAATACTGTTGAAATAGGACGCGCCTTTCCAGGTCGGACGCATCGCACGCGACGTCAGATCGGCTTTGCCGTACATTGCCGCGTAACGCGTGATCAAACCGCCCATCGAATGCGCGATGACGTTGAATTTCAAATCGGGATGATTCAGTTTGGCGCGAAGATTGTCCAATTTCTGCAAAAGAATCTGGGCGTTTTCGACATTATCGAGCCGCCAGTCGTAAGGGAAAACATAAAATGTATCGGCATCGCCGCCCGCCTCTGGAAAATCGATTTTGCCTTCGGTAAAACCGTCGGTCTGCAAAGTTTCGATCAATTTTTGATAAACTTCGACCTTCGGCGTAAATTTGATGAGCTGAATCTCACGCACAATATCGACCGGCACAAGATTGTCGCGATTGGCTTTGAGATTCGGCGAAATTGGCAGACGCAGATCATCGTCTTTGGCGCGATTGAGGTCGAACCAAACCTTGTCGTTATTGTTTTTATTGACGAGTTCCGAACCGATCAAACCCGGAATGATGATCACCGGCAATCTGCCTTTTGCCGTATTTTTGACAACTATTTTGTCGTCTTTTTTGGCTTCTTTTTCTTCTTTTTTCGCTTCTTTCTCTTCCTTTTTCTCTTCCTTTTTTACTTCCTTCTTTTCATCTTTCTTTTCGTCTTTCTTTTCGTCCTGCGCCCAAACGCTTTGTCCGAAAACGAGCGACAAAGAAAAAAGCACCGAGAAAAAGTATCGGCTCAACCTGTAATTTTTCGACATAGATTCTTCCCCTCTTTCGACAACTCAAACTAAGACCCTTTTGAAACTTAATTCAAAAGTCAGATGAAGGCAAGGTTTTATTCGTTGTATTTTCTTTAGTTACGCGAGTTTCGCTGGGCGAAACGAGTTCGTAACGAAGCCCGCGCCAATTGATTTTACGCGAAAACAGGGCGCAAACCGAATTGTAAAAAAACAACGCGGGCGAAAAAATCCAGAGCGTGTTCTGCGTCCAAAATTGCTTTTTCAGCTCGTTTTCGTAACCCTTTAAGACCAGTTTTACGGCATTTAACCGCAGCCGGGATTTACCGATGCTGAACGCTGAGATCAAAAATAAAGCGGCGAGCGAAAACCAAAACGCGGCGGAACCGGGCGCATAAAAGACTAAATTAAAAATTCCCCAGACCCAGACAAGATTAAAAAGCGTCGCGCCGATAAAGGACATTTTCCACAAATCAGGCGCATAAACCCGCGTGATCTTCATCTGCCGCGTCGTAAATTCAAAGAGTTCGCGCAAACTGCAGTTTTCGACCGAAACCGCCAGCGCCTGCGGAACAAACTGGATTTGCAAACCCGCTTCGCGAACGGTGCGCGTGACGGCAAAATCGTCAGACAGCGTGCCGCGCCATTTTTCGCGCATTTCGATTTTCTCAAAAGTCGCGCGCGCGATCGCCATCGAACCGCCCCAGCAAAAATTGCTTTTCCGGTTCGCGCCGAGAGCCGACGCGATCGAAGCGTTCCAAACCGAGCGCATTTCCGAGGCGAAACCGATTTTTTTCGAGATAAACCAGCGATAACCGGTCGCCGCGCCGATCTTTTCATCCTGCAAAGGCGCGATCAAATTCTTCAGCCAATTCGCCGCCGGACGCGCATCGGAATCGACAAAAACAAAAACCTCGGATTCATCCGCAACCTGTAAAACGGCTTCGCGCAAATTGTGAACCTTTTGACCTTCGCTTTCGGCTTTTCCCGCGACGACAAGTTTTGCAGGTATATTTTCACCGCAGAGACGCGGAGACGCCGAGATTTTGTTTGAATTTCTCTGCCTCTCCGCATCTCCGCGGTGAATTATTTTCTCAATCACCTGCACGGCTTCGTCCGTTTCCGAATCAACCGCAAAGATCACTTCATAACGCGGAAAATCCTGCCGGAAAAGCGCGCTGAGGTTTTCTTCCAGATCTTCATCAAGCCCGCGGCACGGCGCGATGATCGAAACAAACGGCGAAAAATCAGACGGCGTTTCGGCGAGCTTTTTTTTGTAGAAATTTAAATAATCAATTCCGCCGCGAAAAGATTTGTAGCTCAGAAAAACGAGAGCGGCGGCGAAAAAGTAGAAAACGAAAATCATTATAAATTGGAGCGCAGACATCTTGCCTGCCGCGCGTGCGGTGCGAAGCCCTCGGACGCGCTTGACGTGCATTATTAAAAACTAAATTGAAAGCTAAAGCCGCGCTTTCGTCCGTTTTTGCTTCGCTCAGCGGACTGGCGGGCTTCAGATGCCCGCGCTCCGACTTTAAAGTATTTGTCTCAGATTCTCAATCGTTTTGGCGGTTGCGCCGCGATTTTTCTGCATTACTTCGAGCGCGTTTTCGGAAAGCTCCGTCCGTTTTTCCGCGTCTTTTAAAAGCTCCGCAAACTCGCGCGCCAAGTCCCCGGCAATCGATTCTTCGTTTGTTTCGGGCAATTGGATGAGCGCATTTTTGTCTAAAAATTCTTTGACCGCCGCCTCAAAGTTCATCGTGTAAAAGCCCGTGACGATTGCTTTTCCTGCGGCGGCAGGTTCCAAAATGCTCTGTCCGCCGTGCGGGATCAGGCTTCCGCCGACAAAAACGATTTCGGCGAGCGGAAGCGCGGCACGAAGCTCGCCGATCGAATCAATCAGAATGATTTCCGCCGTTTTGTCGCTTTCCGAAGGATTTGCCGAACGCCGAGCCCATTCGAAACCTGTTTTTTCAATGATCTCAGCAACTTCCGCAAAGCGTTCGGGGTGACGCGGAACGATCAAAAGACGCGGCAGATTGGCGAGCGAATCCTTCCAAAGTAATTTGAACGCTTCGAGAATCCATCGCTCTTCCGGCGCGTGCGTGCTCGCGGCGGCGATCAACGGCGCGTCTTTTGAGATCGCAAAGCGTTCGCGCAATTCGGCGGTCAAACCGCTTGCTTCAAACGCCTGGTCAAACTTGATATTGCCCGTCACTTTAACTTTGGTCGGATGCATTCCGAGCGACATCAGGCGTTTCGCGTCCGCGTTCGTCTGCATCAGCGCCAGGTCAACATAGCTCAAAACGCGGCGGATAAAATTTTTGATATACGAATAGCGTTTGAAGGATCTTTCAGAAAGCCTGCCGTTGACGATTGCCGTGCGCGCGCCGTTTTTGTTCGCTTCGCGCAGAAAATTGAACCACAGTTCGGTTTCCATCAAAAGAATTGTGTCGGGCTGAAATTGGCGCAAAGCGCGGCGGACGCTGAATTTGAAATCGAACGGAAAATAAAAAACGGTTTCGGCTTCGGTGTTGAAAATATTTCGGGCGTGGTTTTGACCGGTTCGGGTCGTCGTCGAAATTATCAGGCGATGCGCGGGAAATTGTTTTTTCAGTTCTTCGACAAGCGGTCGCGCCGCGTTGGTTTCGCCGACCGAAACGCAGTGAAGCCAGACAACGCGTCTTTCATCCGGCGCAAATTCCGGCAAAAACCCCAGTCTCTGCCAGAAACCCGAAGCATATTTTTCACGTTTCAGCAAAAAAATCGGCGACATTAGAATGAAGCCGACCGCGAGCAGAAAACTGTATAAAAAAAACATAGTCCCAAGCCCCAAGTCCCAAATCCCAAGTTCCAATCAAAGACTTGAGACTTGAAGCTTGGGACTTGGGACAACCAACTTATTTGACGCGTTCCATATATTTCGATTCCGCCGGATTGACGCGAATCTTTTCGCCGGGAACGATAAAAGGCGGCACATAAAGAGTTACGCCGTTTTCCAGAGTTGCCGGTTTATTTGAATTCGAGGCGGTCGCGCCTTTCATGACGGGTTCGGTTTCCGAAACGACGAGTTCCATCGAAGCCGGCAGTGAAATGCCGATCGGTGTGCCGTCGTAAAATTCGACCTCGATTTTGAGCCCCGGCATCAGCCATTGTGCCGCATCGCCGAGTTCTTCTTCGGTTAATGAAACCTGTTCGTAAGTTTCCGAATTCATAAAATGATGATGCGAGCCGTCCGAGTAAAGATATTCCATCTGCTGCTGGTCGAGACGCACGACATTTAATGTGTCGTTTGAGCGAAAACGATGCTCGAACGAGTTTCCCGTCAAAAGATTGCGCAGGCGCGTCTGCACCATCGCGCGCAGGTTGCCCGGCGTGTGATGCCGAAATTCCATCACCTTGACGGGCGTTCCTTCAAACAAAATAACCATTCCTTTTCTAATATCGTTTGCCGATTGTGCCATAAACTACTTAAAAATCTCCGTATCTTAAAAATTTGTTGATAATTGCAAAAGAGATAGTTTAATTTTTGCGTGCCGCGTTTGTCTAGCCGACAGAAAGTCCCAAGTCCCGAGTCTCAAGTCCCAAGTTGTTTAATTTCGACTTGGGACTTGAAACTTGGGACTTGGAACTAACCTTTAGTCAACACGAACTTTCAGCCTGAATGTACCGCGCCACGCGTCGGCTTTCTGGCATTCATAGACTTCGATCCGGTAATCCCCGGAGCGCGTCGGCGAAATTTCCTTGCGGTTGTTGCACGAAGCGTCCGAATCGCCGACTATTCCGCCGTTCGGAGCTTTGATCGAAACGGTGATGTAACGGTTCGACGCGTCCGGTTTGACCTGTTCGGTGCTCAAAGTCTGCCCGCGCCGAACGCGGATGACGAAGACCTTTTTGCCCCGGTAGCTGTTTAAATTTCCCGTGACAGTGGCTTGCTTCGCGCCGCGTTTGAACGTAATTCTTTGCTGCGAAAAAGCAAAAGTCGCCGTCATCAATAAAATAACGGCGACCGCTGAAGACTGAAATATTTTTCTCATAGATTATTTTTTACCCGATACGAAACCATCACGCAACCGTTTTTGAACGGTTTCGCTTCGATCAGTTCCAAATCGATCTGCCGGTTCATCTCGAGAAAAAGCGGAATTCCCGCGCCCAATAAAACGGGATGAATATTGAAACCGATCTCGTCGATCAAACCCGCTTCAAAAAGAGTTTTGGCAAAATCGCCGCCGCCCATCACGCAGATTTCCTTGCCGTCCTGCCGTTTCAAAGCGCGGACAAATTCCGCCGCGTTTTCCGAGATGATCTCAACATCTTCCGCCGCCGTCAAAGTCCTCGAAAACACATAGCTTTTAATGCTCGGATACGGATTTTTCTGACCTTTGCTGTGCTTGAGCGCAAATTCGTAAGTTTTGCGTCCCATCAAAACCGTGTCGATCTTTTGCCAGAAATCGTTCATCACTGCCGCCGCTTCGTCCGACCACATCAGCCAATCGACCGCGCCGTCGGAGCGCGCAATAAAATTATCCAGACTGTTTGCCACGCCGAATGTTACTTTTCTCATCGCTCAAATTTTCTCCTTTTTATCACGATTCTACGCTCGTTTTTAAGTCGCGTCTTGGCGTTTTTTGATGCTATTTTTACCGGGAGCGCAGACATCTCTGCCCGCCCGTTCGCGCTAGGGCAAGAACGCACATCTTCGCATTTTATGACCAACTTATCTAGAGAAAGCTCGTTATCGCTTACGCTTAACGAGCCTTGCGGGCAGAGATGCCCGCGCTCCGGCTATTTGACTTTTCTTGATGTTTGGCAAAAACCCGGCGATTTAGTCGTGGATTTGCGGAATTGTTTGTAAAAACGGCTCAGATCGTTGTAGCCGACATCGCCCGAAACATCGATGATCGGTTCGCCCTGCGAAAGGCGAAAAGTCGCGTCGGCAATGCGGAGCTGATGCAGGTAAGCATTCGGACTCAGACCGAAATCTTTTTTGAATTGCCGCGTCAGATGTTCGTGCGAAACTTTCAGACGCGCCGCGATTCGCGCAATTGACGGGAATATTTGGTAATTTTCGTCGATCAGTTTTTTTGCCTTGAGCGAGAGCAGCGAGGCTTTCGGGTTTGCGTCAACAAATCGCGCATTGCGGCTTGAATTTAATATCTCGACGATTTGCGCCGCGTTTTTCGGCGTTTTGGCAAAATCCGTTTCGAAGACAAACGGTTTTTTGGAAAATTCGGCGGGCAAACCGCTGATTCCCGCGATGCCTTTGAGACGCGCTTTAACGCGCTTAAAGCACGGTCGCGTGATCGTAAAAGGCGGATAAAAGATCGCCAGCTGCGTAAAATGCGGGCGGATTTCTTCCGTCTCGCTGAAAAAAGAAACCTCGCCCGCATCCAGTTTTAAAAGTTCCAAAAGCCAGCCCGCGCACGTGATGACATTTGCCTTGAGAACGCTTTCGATTTCCAACTCATCTTCGAAATAATACAAACCGTCCGGCAAATTTTCGGTCTTTCGACGCTCCGGCAAATCGCCTTTTTCGGATCTCCGGGAAAAATCCGTTTCGTTTGCGATGAGTTGTTTTTTCGTCATTACTTGATCGGCAGCGGCGGCGGTTCTTCGCCTTCTTTCGGCGGTTCGCGCCCGATGCTCTTGAAAATATCAATGATCTGGTCGTGCATATCTTTGGCTTCCTTGTTGTTCGGATTAAGCTTTAAACCCTTCCGAAAATCGCCGAGCGCGGCGCGATACTGCGCAGCTTCGGTCAAAGCAAAAGCGCGTTCAAAATAAGCCGCCGCGAGATTTTCCTTCGCCTTTGCGTCGGTCGGTTTGGCTTTCAGTTCCTTGTCGGCTTTTTCGATTTTCGCCGTCATTTCGGTGACATCGACGGGTTTCGACATCGGCGAAGTCGATGATGAAGAGTTCGTCGAATTCGCCGAGTTCGACGGCGCAGTTTTGTCGATCGAATGACTCGAAACAACCAAACTGTTGTTATTGTTCTGCGTTGTGGTTACCGGCGGCGGAACCGCATTGGAATTCACGCTTTGCTGGTTTGCACCGCCGCAAGCCGTAAAAGTCAGAGCCGCTAAACTTAAAATTACAATTTTTTTCATGTTATTTTTTCTCGATGTACGGACGCGCCTGAACGATATAAATTCGTCCGTTCATAATTCCCCATTCGATGTCCTGTTCAGCCTTGTTGCCGAAAATACGCCGGATCTCCAAAGCGATTTTTGCTAATTGGCGCGTCTGCAAATCCGTTAAAACGCGCTTTGTCTGCTTGTTGACACAGGTGTCGGGCGTTTCGACCAAACCGCCGCCTTGATCAAATTTTAATGAATTTTCCTGCTGCGAAAGCGTCATCACGATCACGGAATTCGATTTCGGATTAAACAAAACCTGCTCGGGAATGCCGTTATTATCTGGGATTTTCGAATTGTGACCGCAAACCGCGCTGATGTAGACCGAATTTTTGTTTTCATCGTCGAACGGATCTTTCGAGATCATCACGCCGCCTTTCTGCATATCGACGCTGAGCTGAACGAGCGCCGACATATAAACGCTCTGCTGATCGACATAATTGCGCACACGCGCTTCGTAAGCTTCGAATTTCCAGAGCGACGCCCAAACCTTTTTGACGGCTTCGATCAGCTTTTCTTCTTCCTTGACGTTCGGAACTGACGAATAAAGTCCCGCGCCCGAAAAATTCGGCAGATCTTCCGAGTTTGACGAACTGCGGACAAAAACGGAACGCCCGCCTAATTGAACTTTCCATTTCTGGATGAGTTGTTTTTTCAAGCCCTCATCAAACTTGCCGTTTTGAATTTTGCTGCGGAGTTCTTCAAGTTTTTCACGTCGAAAGCGCGGGTTATGAATAAAGTTATAAGTGTCGAGAAGCTCGTCGATTTCCTTATCCAAACCGTTGTCCCTGATAAATTTATCGTACCAGTAAAAAGGCACGGTAAAGCCGTCGGGAACGGTAAAGCCGGGAAGGCGCGCAAAAAGCATTTCGCCCAAATTCGCCGATTTCGAACCGAAAGCGAGGCTGTCTTTTTTACGCATTTCGCGCAGTCCGGTGAGTTTTTTAATGTTTAAATTCGCCGGGGCTTCACGCGCCAGAACCGTCGGAGCTTCATTCAGTTCCGGGATACCGGCAGGCTTATAATTGTATTTTGTTAAAGTCGCTTCAAACTTTATCCATTTCCCGTCCAGTTCCTTAAAAAGTTTGTCGGCGTCTTTGATATAAACATTCGGAATGTCCCAGCCTTTCGCCAGAATATTGATGTGCGACAAAGGCGTTGAAGGTTTGGCGACGATAATTCCGCGAACCGGCGGCAAACCGGGCGGAAGTTCCTTCAGAATAAGGATCTCGTTGTCGCCGATCTCGACCGTGTCGTCGAGCTTTTCGATGATGTGAATGCGCCCGATTGCCGTTCCCGTATTGAGCGCGAGATATTCCTGATTTTTGTTGAGCTCGCTCTGCGTAACGATGTCAAGCCCGATATTTGCCGAAACGTCTTCCTGCCGGATCGAATTCGGTTTGTAAAAAACCTTCTCGAAAAACGTTTTGTTGATAACTTCGTTGGCGGTTTTCAGATGCTCGGCGTTTGCCAGATCGCCTTCCCAGAGCTCCCAGGTCCATTTATCGACCGTTTTTTGCCAGGCGATCGTGCCGACGATAAAGCGCCGGTCTTCGGCAAAATACGCGGCTTTGTAGATGTCCGTGCCAAGCGGCGCCAGACCGGTCGCAAATAAAAAATCTTTGTGAAAACGGAATTTCTGCGAATTGACGTAATAGATTTTGTTCTTATCTTTGCGGTCGATGACAAACATCGTGTGCGGCAGAGCGTAGGGCGTGCCCTCATGATAAGTCCGTCCGATCGAATCAAAATCCGCCTGCGTTCTTATTTCGAGCAAGGAATTTTTCTTTGAATCGGGCGCTTTGTCCATCGCGCCTTTCGGCTCGCGCGTCGCCGTCGGCTTGCGCGACATCTGCGCGAAAATCAGTGAATTGCCGAGAGTGATCGCCAAAACTATTAAACAAAAGTTTTTCAAAAGAGTTTTTCGTAACATATTAGCTTCGCTTAGCCCGCTTCCGTCTGATTCGCTTTATACAAGAATCGTTTCCTCAGAGTATTTGTCCCGACCCTGTTTTCCAGATGAACGTCCAGATCGGTAATTATTCCGTCCTTGAGATCATAGATCCAGCCGTGAACGCGCAATTTCTGTTTACGTTCCCAGGCGTCCTGCACGATCGTCGTTTCGGCGACATTGAGAACCTGTTCGATGACGTTCAGTTCGCAAAGCTTGTCGAGCTTTGCGGATTCGTCTTCGATCTCCGACAAAATCGATTCGTAAAGATTTGCCGTGTCCTGTATATGCCGCAGCCAGTTGTCGATCAAACCGTGCCGTTTGTTTTCGAGAGCCGCCTGCACGCCGCCGCAGCCGTAATGCCCGCAAACGATTATATGCTTTACCTGAAGGACTTCAACCGCAAACTGCAAAACCGAAAGACAGTTCATATCGGTATGAACGACCAGATTCGCGATGTTGCGGTGAACAAAGATCTCGCCCGGCATCAGCCCGACAATATTGTTCGCCGAAACGCGGCTGTCCGAACAACCGATCCAGACATATTCGGGATTTTGCTGTTCGGCAAGCGAGGCAAAAAAATTCGGCATTTCTTCGCTGACCTTTTTTGACCAATTTCTATTGTTATCGAATAAATGTTTAAGAGTTTTCACAATTTAATTTATCATTTTAGCCGCTTAGCGCGGTTTCTTCAAAATTTCCTCAATCGCATCGCACGCGACCTTTGTGCCGTGTTCGGCATTAACAATTTTCGCGGCTTCTGCGGCTTTTGTTTTATAACTTTCATCGGCAAGCAATCCGCGAAGCTTTTTCGCGGCGGTTTCTGCCGTGTAACGGTCGCGCGAAATAATTTTCGCTACACCGATTCTCTCACAGCGCGCCGCATTGTCGGGCTGGTCGTGCGAGTAAGGCATAAAAAGATGCGGAACTCCGGCACGCAGAACCTGCGCGGTCGTCCCGACTCCGCCCTGATGAACGACGCACGCCGCCCGCGGAAAAACCTGCGAATACGGCGCGTAATCGACCGCAACGATGTTTTCGTCGGTTCCCTTCGGCGGCTCGTTAAAAATTCCGTAAAGCAAAACGGCGCGTTTTTTTAATATTTTTGCGGCACGCGCGCTTTCCTCGAAAAAATCCCGCGCATCCATCACCGCCGCACTTCCCAGAGTATAAACTATCGGCGGTTCGCCCGCCTCCAAAAACTTTTGCAAATCTTCGCTGATCGAGCCGTAATCGTCCTTGCCGTCGTAAAAACAAAATCCGGTCTGCAAGGTTGATTTTGCCCAATCGGGCTGGGGTTTGCCCAAAACTTTGGAAAACATCGCGAGATTGAGCAAATCGGATTTTCCCTCAAAAAGCGGATTGCGACCTTCGCCCAAACCGATCCCGCGCCGGAATTCGCGGTAGGGCTCGAACCACGAATTGATCATTTTTCTGACCAGACCGAACATCGCGCCGTGAAAAGTGCTCCCGAGAAAGCGAAAGTTCTTCAGCCAGAGTGCGGTCGGCGGAACAAACGGATCATGCGCCGAAAGAAACGTGCCGGGCGCGAGCGTCGTCGTGATCCATCTGATGCCCGTTTTTTCGACCACTGACTGCGCGGCAAAAACCACTTCGGTCGAGATCAAAAGATCAGCGTCGCGGACGGCTTCCATCAAATCTTCATACATCGGCTGCAAGTTCGGCAGAATAAGCTCTCGGAGGAGCAGTTCCGACCCTTTTCCGGCATCCATCAATTTTTTGGCGAGCTCTTTATCGTCGGGAACGAGATGCGGACGCATCGGGCGAAATTCGAAACCGAGCGTTTCGATCTTCTCGCGGTAAAACTCCATTGTCGCAAAGATCACGGTATGCCCGCGTTTTTTGAGTTCGATCCCGAGCGCGTTCATCGGATGCATATCGCCGAGCGAGCCGAAAACGGCAAAAACTATTTTCATATTTGTTCTTTGTCCGCCGTTCTTTGTTGGTTGTCAATTTGTTCGCTGGCGGTCATTTCGTTCAATTGCGGAGTTTCGTCTTCCTCAATTTCTTCTTCAAATTCCGCTTCTTCCTCTCGCCTGCGCTCTTCCTCTTCGCGCTCCGCGGCACGCTGTTCGAGCCGGTCTTTGACCTGAAAACGGACGCTCAGAAAAAACGAGACCGCCCCGAAAACCGCCGCGGCAAAAGCCCGGTCGGCATTGCCCTGCCACAAAAAATAAGCGGCGATTCCCGCCAGAATCACCGCTGAGATTTTGAAGGTTATATCCATAACCTCAGAGTTTAATTATTTGGCAGTCCAAAGTAAATCGGAGCATACTGCGCGAGACCAAAAGTGATGCCCGTATTAGGAGGAACATTGTAATAGTATCGATACCAGAAATTATTGCTTGCGCGGTAAACCATCAACTCGGCAAACTCGCTGTTTCGATAAGACGGCGTTGGAAAATCCGTCGCCGTGCCGAAAGGAATAAAATTAAAGGAATTATTTGTGCTGCGGAGGATATACCAACCGCCGTCGCGATAGACCGCCAGATCGGTTTTGCCATCGCCGTCGTAATCTGCCGGAACCGGTTTATCGGTGCTGATGCCCCAGTGAATGACGCTGTAATTTGAGTCCGAACTCTTCAAATAATACCAATTTCCCTCGCCCGGACGATAGACGGCAATATCGGTTTTGCCGTCGCCGTCATAATCCGCCGCGACGGGTTTATCGCCGTTTGCGCCGAAATGAACCGCGCTGAACTGCTGCGTTTCGGTCAGCCAGAGATACCAGTTGCCGTCTGCGGGGCGAAAAACGGCGATGTCGGTCTTGCCGCCGCCGTCGTAGTCAGAAGGAATCGGAATGTCGCCCGGTAACCCGAACCTGAAAACAAACCAGGAGGAATTCGAACTTAACAGAACATACCAATTTCCTTCACCGTTTCGATACACGCCGTAATCGGTCTTGCCGTCGCCGTCATAATCGCCGAGTGCGGGGATATCGCCCAAAGAACCGGAGCCCCAATTGAATGAAAGAGTCGAAACGGGAATATTATCGGGACTTGTGCCCAGAATCCCGATTCGCCAGTTTCCCGTATTGGAATTCCACGTGACTAAGTCCGCCAATGTATCACCGTTAAAATTTGCCCGCGTTGTTTCGCCGAACGGCTGACACACGTTTTCTTTGATCAAAAGGACAAATTCGCCGAACATATTGTACGAATTATTTGAAAAATCATGAATATCGGCTTTGTTGTCGCCGCTGAAATCCTCAAAGATCAGGTTGCCGACAAAACCGCCTGCCCGACCTAACGGCTTTTCATACCTTGTTGCCGAAAACATATTTGCGCCGTCATTGATGTAGATATTGTAATGAGTTTCATCGTATTCAATAACGTCAGGATGATTGTCGCCGCTCAGTTCGAGGACTCTGACTCTGCCGCCGATGCCTTGAACATTCACCGATTGGGCGGCTTCGGTAAAAGTTCCGTTCGACTGACCGTAAAAGATCACTATCTTTTGCGGAGAACCGCCGAGACCTAAAATATCCGTTTTCCCGTCGTTATTAAAATCTTTTGCGCCGACAAAATTAACCGGATTAGCCGGCTGCACCTGATTTCCGACGGAAAAACTTCCGCTGCCCATATTTTGCAAAAACCGGTAAGTACCCGATGATTGATTGATAAAATCAATTTTTCCGTCGCCATTAAAATCGCCGGCTAATATATTTAAATTATCAAACGAAGCGCCCGTAAAAATGGTCAAACGCGGACCGAAAGTACCGTCGGAGTTGCCCAAATAATAGACGAGTGAAGGTCCCTGACCGGGAATGCCGCTGCTCACCTTGTCCACCCGGTCTAATTGATTGTCGCCATTGATATCATAAAAACCGACTCTCGCGATATACGGTGTAACTGTCGTGATCTGCGCCAGCGCGGTAAATGTCCCGTTGCCGTTATTGCGGTAAATATTGTCGCCCGAATAAAGATCGATGTTTCCATCGCCGTTAAAATCTCTGACCCCGACGGTCGCGGATGTCGTCACACTGCTCGGAATATTTGTCGTATAAATGATCGGATTATCCCAATCCCAATAGCCGGTCGCCTTGCCCGGATAAATCAAGATGTTTTTAGTCCCGTTCGAAGGATTGAGCTGTAAATTCCAAAAATCCGACCTGCCGTCGCCTGTCCAATCGTCAAGCAGGAAAATTCCGTTGTCTAAATATCCGACTTTATTGACGGCACGATAATTAGTTTTGAAATTCGTGCCGCATTGCGCGAAAATTTTCGGGACTGCGATTCCAAACAACAAGAAAACCAAAATTCCGAAAAACAAAGTAAAGTTCTTACCCATTTTTTGTACTCCCCGCTTAAAGATTTTTGCGATTAACTCAAGATTTTTGCAATTTTACTTCTTTTTAAGTTAAAAAACCAGTTTTTTTTCAAGCCCGGTTTTGTCGCCGGACCGTATCTGAAAGCATTGAGCCAGAGCGGTGATTTCACCGTAAAAAGTCAGCGGCGATTCCCGTGAGAATCGCCGCTGACTTTTGAAAAGATCTTTTCATTTTTTATTCTTCTCTGAGTTCTTCTTTAGCAATTTCGAGCGCCGTTAATCGACTGTTCCGTTTCTTTAAGAAATATCTGACAACAAAATAAAGCGGCAAAACGATAAAGATCAAAAACGGCACAATCGCGATCAAAAACGAAATAAGTGCGAGAACAAAGTTCAAAGCCGCGTCAAATCCGCTGCTGAAAGCCTGTTTGAAACGGTCGAAAAATCCGTTCGAAGTTTCCGTGAAAGTCGCCGGCGTTTGCAGACGGATCTTGATGGTCGAAAAGCTCGTCTGATTTTCCAGAAAACGCTTTCTGCCTTCGATCTTTTCGATCTCGCCGCGGACTTCCGCCAGTTCGCTCTGGACATTGAGCGCGTCTTCGACCGTGTTGGCGCGTTTCATTATTTCTAAGAATTGCGCTTCGAGCGCCTTTTTCGCCTTCAACTGCGCTTCGATGTCGATGAATTCTTCCGTCACGTCGTCCGATTTGACGGTTTCCACGACAACGCGGCTCGCCGTTTTGCGAATTTCGTCCAGGGCTTCGGTAAATTTCGCCGACGGAATACGCACGGTCATCGTCACGACATCGCGCACGGCGGAGCGCGCATCGCTGCTGCTCTGCTGTGATTCGACGACAAAGCCGCCTTTGCTTTCGGTAATCGCGGTAATTTTTTGCTGTGATTGCTCGGGCGATTCGGCTTCGAGCTGCAAATCGCCATTGCGGACGATTTTGCGTTCGATCGCGGCGGGCGGCGTTTGACTGTTTTCAACCTGATTGAGCGTTACTTGCTGTGAAACTTGCTGAAAGCTGCCGCCACCGCCGCCACCGCCGCCGCCGTTGATAATTCTTGACTGTTCACTCCTCTTGACCGAATCGTTTTGGGCTTCAGGCGCGGTTTGATAGGTGGTTGTATTTGAAGTTTTGCTTATATTGGCTGATCTATCGGCAGTCGTGTTTTGAGCGTCGGTACATGCACTCAAAACCGCAATCAACATCACAAATAAAATTTTCGCTTTTTTCATATTTTCTCCGTTGTCAAAAAGTTTGATGACTAGAGAACGAAATTTGTTAGCCTGCCTTGCGGGCAACTTCTTTAAAACTTTCACCCGCGAAAATTCCTTTGATCGCCTTCAAGATGCGCCGCAGAGCGCGAAAAACCTTCGGCGCAAACCACGCGAAAAAGAGCGCGAAAATTATCAGGACAATCGCAATAACGACGGGCGCGAAAACCGCGAGAAGCGAACCGGCGAACGCGATGATGTCTTCGAGAACAGAAAGAATCCAGTTTGAAACGGGTTCGGGCGAAAGATTTGCTCCGGCGCGCAGTGCGGCTTTCGTCCCGTGCGACGAAAGCGCGAGTCCGCCGCCGAGCAGTGTGGCGATCACATTGACGGCGGTTGCGTCCTGCGTGGTCGCCGCATAAGCGACCGCCGCGCCTGCCGGAACGCGGATGAATGTGTGAACAACGTCCCAGACGCTGTCGACATACGGAACCTTGTCGGCGACGAATTCGATCAGATAAAGTCCGCCCGCAATGCCGATGATCCACCAGTTATCGAGCACATCCAAACCGCCGGGCAGTTTCGCCGCGCCGAATTTTTGGAGCAGCCCGAGAACCGTCACGGTCGCATAAAGATTGATGCCCGAAGTCCACGCCGAACCGAGTGCCAGCGTCAATGTCGAAAACCATTCCATCGATTTTTCTCCTTTTCAAATTAACCGACCAATTAACGAGCGCCGAGCGTATAAAGTTGCGTGTCCGCGTGATAAGTTTTCCAGTCGAACCAGTAATCTTTCAAAGCCGCGATCTTCTTTAATTGTTTGCCCGCTAATTCGCCGCTTAACGCGATGCCCGAAAAATCCCAGACGCTCGCGGTATTTGCGTCAACGATTTCCTTTGAATCGGGCTTTTGGAGAAATTCCAAAACTTTGCCGTCGAGTTCCCGTTCAAAAACGCGCACCGATTTTTTGTCTTCGCCGAGCAAAATCACGATGTCACGACCGCCGACGGTATCGAGAATCGGGCTTTGTTTTTCGATCGCCGAAAACGGGTAAGCCTTTGATTTACCATTTACTTCCACGCCGACGACCAAGGTTCGCGGTTCGAGCGTTTTGTCGAGTTCCGCGGCAATTCTGACGGGCATTTTACCGACCTGTGCTTCCCAATCCGCCGACTCGACTTTGTCGCCGTCGGGACGAAGAACGCGTCCCTGCGGGTTTTCGCGTTTCCAGATGCCGTAAGAAATTTCGTCGAAATCAACCGCCGTCAGCTTTTGTCCCTTGAATTTTCCCTGGATCGCCTCGCCCGAAATCTGCTGCCACCACGAACCCGTTTCCTCGTCGCGCATAATGAAATTCTGGTTATTGATTCCCGCCAGATGAAATTTTAACGTCTGCCCGTTCACGACGGACTGCCACACAATGCCCGTGTGGCAGAGCGTTCAGTAAGTTGCGGTGATCGGCGTCCCGCCGACCACGTCCTGCGCGACGTGATGGTACGCCATCTGACGAACGGGAAAAGCAACCGCATCATCGTTAATTTTAACCGCCAGAACCATTTCATCGTCCGCGACAAAATCGGTTTCCGAAACGCGTGCAAACTTCGCGCTTGCGATCGGATTAAACATCCATTCAAAATGATTCTGCCGCGCAAACCACGTAAAAACGAAAATTATTATTAGCGGAAGAACGAGCGGAATTGCTTTGTACCAGCGCGTCGCGTTTCGCCAGATAAAAACGGCTAAACCGATTGCGCAAAGGGCGAAAACAATCGTCAAAACCGGCGACCAGCTCTTTAAAAGATAAGAAATTTCGATCTGCCGTGCGGTCTGCGCCGAAAAAGGTTTGATCAGCCAGACGGGCGTAAAAACGATCGCGACGGTTGCCGCCGCGAGCAAAAGCAGGATAAGCCACGCCGTTTTGTTTCCGAATTTGCTGTTCATAAATTTATCGCCTTTATATTAATGCAAATTGAGGATTAAACAAATCTTTGCGCCTTTGCGAGAAACTTATTTTTTCTACTGCAAAGCAGCAAAGAAAAGCACAAATTTAAGATTCCTTTCGATCTGCTTTTACAATGGCGTCAATGGCGGCAATTGATAGACAGCCAAGCCCTATAAAACCCGATGCGTCCCTTAGCTGATAAACCAAATCCGGAAAACAATTTTGCGAATCATTATAGCCCGCAATGATTAAATCACTGTGACAGGCGTCATAACTGCCAGGAATTACAAAACAAAACACAATTGAGATTATTCCCATAATAATCAGAATTTTTGGCATTGTTTTCATATTATGTCCCGGCTAAAATGCTGGTTTTACGATTCTTCTTCCTCTTCCGCGCCGTCTTTTTTGAAGCCGAATTTTTCGAGCCGGTATTGCAGAGTTCGAAAGGTCAAACCGAGCAGTTTCGCCGATTTCGTAATGTTATTGTCGGTTCGATCCATCGCCTGCATGATCAGACTGCGTTCGACATCTTCGAAATTCACGCCTTCGGGCGGCAGTTTGAAGAGATCGCTTGACGCGGTGGTCGAGCGCGATCCCTGCGTCATTTCGGGCGGCAGGTCGTCGAGCGTGATCGTGTCGTTTTCGCACAACAAAATGGCGCGTTCGATCGCCGATTCAAGCTGGCGGACGTTGCCCGGATAGCTGTAATCTTCCATCAAACGCTTGGCTTCACCGCTCAGCGTGATTTTGCGGTTCGTATTGCGCGTGTGTTTTTTGATGAAATAATCCATCAACAGCGCCACGTCCGAACGGCGTTCGCGCAAGGGCGGAATTTCGATGCTCAAAACATTCAGGCGATAATACAGATCCTCGCGGAACGAGCCTTCCTGCGTCATTTTCAAAAGGTCGCGATTGGTTGCGGCAACGACGCGGACATCGACATTGATGTCGCGAACCGCGCCGACGCGGCGGATCTGTCTTTCCTGCAAAGCGCGCAGGATTTTTGCTTGCAGGGAAATATCTAATTCGCCGATTTCATCGAGAAAAAGCGTGCCGCCGTCGGCAATCTCAAAAAGACCTTTTTTCTCGTTGACCGCGCCCGTGAAACTTCCCTTTTCGTGTCCGAAAAGTTCGCTTTCCAAAAGATTTTCGTTGATCGCCGCGCAGTTGACGGCTTGAAAGATCTGGTCGGTGCGCAAACTGTTGTTGTGAATCGAACGCGCGATCAGTTCTTTTCCAGTTCCCGATTCGCCGCGAATCAAAACAGTCGAATTCGATTTCGCAACCTTCAGGATCATCTTTTTGACCTTGTCCATCTCGGGCGACGCCGAAACGATCTCCGCGTCGAGATTCGTTAATTTATTCAAAGCACGCGAAATTGTTTCGAGCAGTTTTTCGCGGTCGTAAGGCTTTTGCAGATAATCGAAAGCACCAAGGCGCAGCGCGTCCACGGCGGAATCGACCGTGCCGTGCGCCGTCAAAAGCAGAACGATGATCGATTTGTCAAAATCCGTCAATTGCTTTAATAAATCGAGCCCGCTCATTCCGGTCATTTTCAAATCCGTCAGCACAAGGTCGAAATGCCGGTCGGCGACAAACTTCATCGCCGCTTCGCCCGATGATGCGGTCGTCACGTCGTAGCCTTCGCCCGACAAGATCATCTCCAAAATCTCGCGCTGAGATTTTTCGTCATCTACTACTAAAATTGATTTTCTAGCCATAATTTCTTCAATTATCAAAGTTTATCTTCAATTTTCAAAATTCAACTCGATATTTTTTGATGCACGTTTTCGCACCGCCTCGCTTGGGTCTTTTAATAATAAATCTAAAACGTCTTTCCGTTTCGTTTCGCGAGCGATCTTTCTTCTAAATAAAACCGAGACTTTATCGAACATTAAAACGTCCTTTAGCGATTCGATCGACGCGTTCGGATGATTGAAAAGATTTACTCCAGCGATAAAAGCCATATCGTTATTTCGACCACTGTTCAAAAACGGTTCTAAGCCTTGCGCCAATTTTTTGAGAGTTTGCGAAGATGCCGTTAAATTCCCTGTCAATGCAGCGGAAATTTCCTGCTCATTCCATGAATCAAAATTTGATGGGATGAGCGAATCGAGAATTTCTTCGGTAACGTTTGGATTATTTGCCACGGCAAGTCTGACAAAGTTATATTCGGATTTTGCCAGATAAGCTAATTCTGAAACCGGCGTCGATGCGGATTTCGCCGCATCCTGATATTCCTTCGGTGAGTGATATTTTTGACTCATTCTTTTACTTTAGGCAGTTTCACGACAAAATGCGTGCCTTCATTCGGCGTGGACGTAACTTCGATGATTCCGTTGTGAACGTCAACGACCTTTTGGACGATCGCCAAACCTAATCCTGTGCCCGTTTCTTTCGTCGAGAAATACGGCTCGAAGATTTTCGCGAGATTTTCTTCGGCGATGCCGCGTCCCGTATCGCTGATCTCGATTTTGACGAATTCCTCGTCGGGCGAAATTTTGACGTTCAAGTTTCCGCCT
>DATLOR010000366.1:0-3689 GCA_035536135.1 Pyrinomonadaceae bacterium
TCTTTTAAAACGGACGCCGCCCGCGAAATTACTGGAAAATATCCGCGAAGCCGTTTCGGGCGGCGCGCCGATGTCGCCCGAAGTCGCGATGCGCGTCATCAAACTCTTTCGCGAGGTGCGTCCGCCCGAGCGCGTCGATTACGACCTGACGCCGCACGAAACGCGTCTTTTAAAACTTCTGGTCGAAGGACATAACTACACGACCGCCTCGGAAGAATTGCGCGTCAGCTACAACACGATAAAATTTCATATGCGGCATATTTACGAGAAATTGCAGGTTCATTCAAAATCGGAAGCGGTTGCCAAAGCCCTGCAAAACCGGATTGTTTAAAAGTCTCAAGTCCCAAGTCCCAGGTCCCAGGTCGAAATAACTTGAGACTTGGAATTTGGAACTTGAGACTTCGTACTTGAGACCTGGGACCTGGGACTTTAAGAATTTTCTACCCTTACGGATGGTGATTTTGCCTCATTTAATCCGTTATTTTAATATTACCGTCCGAATTGACGGGCGATTTATTGAAATTTATACGAATTTGGGAGCTATTTTAAGATGATTTATGAACGGGATGAGGAAGTAAATTTACTGGCAAAAGCGTTTGAGGAACGGACTTTGCCGAAAGCGGAATGGACGCACGCGGCGCATCTGGTCGTCGGGCTGTATTATTGTTATCACAATCCGCTCGGCGTCGCAAAAAATCTGATGAGCGACGGAATTTACTGGCTTAACGACGCACACGGCACGCCGAACACGGAAACGAGCGGTTATCACGAAACTTTAACCGTTTTCTGGCTCAGAACGGTCGCCAATTTTCTCGAAAAAGCGGGACGCGAAAAAGGTTTGGCGGAATTGGCGAACGAATTGGTCGCAACGGTCAACGACACGCGCCTGCCGCTCAGATTTTACAGCCGCGAACGGCTTTTTTCGGTCGAAGCACGGATGAATTATGTCGAGCCGGATCTGGAAGATTTTTCGCTTTCGATCAACGGTTTGGTTTTTGCGTAAACTATGGAAAGACGGCAGATCGATTTTTTGATTCAGGAAGCGGGCTGTCTGCTCTACGCGGCGGACGCCCAACTCGGCGGCAAACCATTTAGAGAACTCCATCATTTCGGCTGGCAGGATCTAACTCTGAAAGGCGCGTTGATGGGAACTGCGCTTTACCAGGACGACGGCTACAATGTGCGCGTGGTGTTCGGCGATCTGACCGAAGAAGAAAAGAGCGAATGGACGGGAAGCGTCGCGTGGAAACTCAATCTCGAATCGGGCAGAATGGTCGTTTCGGGCGTGTGCGACGAAGATCTGGAAGATTATATGGAAGATTTTCCGACCGCCCAATCGGGCGGCGATTATCAGCTCGGCTGTTTTGTCGAAGTTCCGAAAGGCGAATACGCCGCGGCGATCTATTCTTATCCGCCGAATGATCTGTCGGGCGGCTGGATGCGGATCGCCGAGCCGGGTTCGTTCAAATTATGTTTCGGCGCTGAAGCGGGTTTGAAATACGAAAAACCGCTCGATTATTTCGCCCGCACGCGGACGGGCGAAACGCCGCCCGATTGGATCAGGAACGGTTGGGAAAATGACAATTTTCTCGACTTTGTCATTCATCTCGCGCCGCTTTCAGGCGAATTAACGCCGCCCGGATTCGAAGACGACGGCTGTCTTTTGTGGACTTACCGCAAACCCGACATCTGCCCGAAGGGAATCCGACTTTAGATTTTCCAACGGCAAATCATCACCATCCAAGCGGGTGGCGTCTATTTATTTCAGGTTGCTTACTATTTAATCCGCAACAAGGAATTTTCCTTGAAGCATTAAATATTTGAGGAGTAACTATGAAAGAATTTTGTCCAACAATTTATAAAAAATATTTTATTCGTTTTGTTTTATCAATAGCGTTCGGTTTGTCGGTTTTGTCGTTATCTGCAAATGCTGCGCCGGTGAATGATAATTTTGCGAACGCACAGCTCTTAAACGGCAATAGCGGCACGGTTCCGGCAACCAATGTCGGGGCGACGAAAGAGCCGGACGAGCAAGCTCATGCTTTAAATCGCGGGGGCAAGTCCGTCTGGTATAAATATGTGGCGCCCGCTGACGGCGTTTTGCGAGTCACGGCGTCGGCGCAATTTAATACTTTATTAGCCGTTTACAGCGGAAGCAGTTTAAGCACTCTGAAGCTGATTACCGCTAATGATAATGACGCCAGCCAAATCGGAAGCACGGTTTATTTCGGCGTCAAAACCGGATTGACCTACTACATTGCGGTTGACGGAAAATATTTTGAAGGATACGGCACGGTGTCGGGAAATACGCTGTCGATAAATTATCTTTTCGACGATGCGATGCCGAATGATCATTTTGTCAATGCCGCAACGCTTTCGAACAATCTTCCGATTAACTCGGCATCGCTGACGAATGTCGGCGCGAGCAAGGAAAACGGCGAACCGAATCACGCCAACAATCCGGGCGGCAAATCGGTCTGGTTCAAATGGCAGAATCCCCATTCGACCGTGAAAAGCTACAGTTTCACACTTGAACACCATAGTCTGACTAACCCGAGCAACGGCTCGTTTCCCCTCTTCGCAATCTATACGGGATCAAGTGTTGATGCATTGACGGAGGTCGCGCACACCGACACCTCCACGTTACGCAAATTGATCATTCAAGCCCAACCGAATACGACTTATTTTATTGCGGTTGACGGTATGGATTCCGGTGCCGGGGCACAACTCGGTAATTTTATTTTGAGCGTCGGAATTACAAAAAGTAAAAAAGTTGCTGATTTTGACGGCGACGGCAGCGCCGACATTGGCGTTTATCGTCCGTCGAACGGAACTTTTTATTCTCTAGACAGCGTCACCGAGGATTTTCGCGCCTTTAAATGGGGATTAACCGGCGACAAGCCGATGTTCAATGATATAAATAACGACGGCAAAACCGATTATAGCGTCTTTCGTCCGAGCAACCAGGTCTGGTATTTCAATAAAAGCGATGATAACAGTTACTCCGTAATTAAATGGGGGCTCGCGACCGATATTCCGCTACAGATCGTCCAATACAGCCAAACTTCCGGCAGTTATTTTAATACTGTTGCCGTCTTTCGCCCGGCAAACGGGACCTGGTGGATTCCACAATTCGGTTCAACGATCACGCTTCAATTCGGTATGAACGGCGACATTCCGTTGACCTTCGATTATGACGGCGACGGAACAGACGAAATTGCCGTTTTTCGTCCTTCAAGCGGCACGTGGTTTCTAATGAATCCGATCAGCGGTCAATATCTTAATTCCTACGTATTCGGGCAGACGGGAGATATTCCCGTGCCGGCAGACTACGACGGCGACGGTCTGATAGACATTGCAATTTTTCGACCGACAACCGGCGACTGGTGGTTTAGAAACCGGCAGACCGGTGACCAAACTGTCCTTCGCTTCGGAACCGCCGGTGACAAACCCCAGCCAGCCGATTATGACGGTGACGGCATAGACGATTTGGCGGTCTTCCGCAACGGCGTTTGGTGGATTCGTCAAAGCGGTTCTTTAAACACCGTGAGGGTCGTAAATTTTGGGTTAAGCACCGATATTCCGGTAACTTCACCGATCAATTAGGAGCCTTTACCTTTAAAGGTGCCAATAAAGGTGCCAAAAATTAAAAAAACGGTTTTCCGTCGATAAAAAATCGCCGCTCTTTC
>DATLOR010000367.1:0-7323 GCA_035536135.1 Pyrinomonadaceae bacterium
ATTCATTGAATTATGATCCATCGAATTGTAATCCATCGCCGTATTGTGGTTGGCGGTCGGGCTGCACGCCGAGCTTAAAATAATTAACGCAAACAGCGTGATCAAACCAAACAAAATTCCTTTTTTCATTTTCTGATTCCCTCTTGCAATATTTCTAAAAGTTTATGAGACGCGCGCAAATTACAAAAACAAATCCGCCCCATTTGTAATTCACGAAAATTATATCAATCTTTCGAGATTTTATTCCTGATAAGCAAAACAAATACCTTAAAGAAATTTTTCTCATCAGACGGTTTTTGACACTCGCGTTTGTGAATGATAGCTTTTTTCTTTTACACTTCTAATAAAAATATGTCCACAGAAAATTTAAAGAAAACGCCGCTCAATGAAGTTCACCGAAACCTTGGCGGAAAGATGGTTGATTTCGGCGGCTGGGATATGCCCGTGCAATACACGGCGGGCGTCATCGCCGAACATATGGCAACGCGGGAAAAAGCCGGTCTTTTCGACGTTTCGCATATGGGCGAAATCTGGGTCGAAGGTGAAGACGCGATCAAGTTCGTCAACCGCATCACGACGAACGATGTCACGAAGCTCGTTGACGGTCAGGCGCATTATTCGGCTTTAACGAACGAATCGGGGGGCGTCGTTGACGATCTGCTCGTTTACCGTTTCGACGAAGGCAAGCTGCTGCTCGTCGTCAATGCTTCGACGACCGATAAGGATTGGGACTGGATCACTTCGCACGTCAAGGACGAAGCGATCACGCTGACTAATGCTTCGGCAGATTATTGCCAGATTGCCGTCCAAGGTCCGCGGGCGCTCGAAATCGCGCAGAAATTTACGGACGAAAATTTGTCGGAGATCAAATATTATCATTTCACGGTCGGCACGTTTGACGGCGTAGACGCGATCATCTCGCGCACGGGTTACACGGGCGAGGACGGTTTTGAGATTTACGCCGACAAGGATGAAGCAGTTCGTTTGTGGAACGATCTGCTCGAAGCGGGCGCGGAATACGGAATTTTGCCTGCCGGACTCGCGGCGCGCAACACTCTGCGGCTCGAATCGGCGATGTCGCTCTACGGACACGAATTGAGTGACGATATCTCGCCGCTCGAAGCGGGACTCGGTTGGATCTGCAAATTAGGCAAAGGCGAATTTACCGGGCGCGAGCATCTCGCCGAATTAAAAGAAAAAGGTTTAAAGAAAAAGCTTATCGGCTTTGAAATGGTTGACAAAGGCATTGCGCGCGACGAAATGGATGTTTACGTCGGCGACGAAAAGGTCGGCTATGTTTCGTCGGGCAGTCCCGCTCCGTACTTGAAAAAGAATATCGGTCTAGCTTTCGTACCAGTTGAATTTGCAAAAACGGGGCAAGAAATTACAATTGATGTCAGAGGTAAAAAATTAGCGGCAGTCGTAGTTCCGACGCCGTTTTATAAAAGGGAGAAGTAGAATTTTGTAATAGGTAACGGGTAATAGGTAATCAGTTTTTGACCTATTACTTATTACTTATTACCAATTACCAAAACAAACTATGTCAAATATTCCTGAAAATTTACGATACAGTAAAGACCACGAATGGGTTAAGGTCGATGGCGAAGTCGCGACAATCGGCATTACGGATTTTGCACAGCACAGCTTAGGCGATGTTGTCTATGTCGATCTGCCGCGGGTCGGCGACACGTTCGGTTCGCACGAAGCGTTTGGTTCGGTCGAATCCGTCAAAGCGGTTTCCGAGATCTTTACGCCCGTCGCGGGCGAAGTGACGGAAGTCAACGACGCGCTCAACGACACGCCCGAAGACGCCAACAACGACCCGTACGGTGCGGCTTGGATGCTGAAGATCAAAATGGACAACCCGAACGAAGCCGACAGTCTTCTTTCGGCGGAAGAATACGAAGAATACCTTTCGGCTAACGCCTAATTTCGGATTTGGGATTTCGGATTTGGGATTTAATTTTTCTAAATCCGCAATCCGCAATCCGCAATCCACAATCGAAAATGAGATACATACCAAATTCACCCGAAGAGCGTGAAGAAATGCTCGAAATCGTCGGTCTGAAATCGGCTGACGAACTTTTTCGTTCGATCCCGTCGGACGTTCAGCTTAATCGTGCGCTGAAAATTACCGAACCGCTCGCGGAATCGGAAGTGATCGCGGCGATGGAAGATTTAGCGGCGCAAAATTCAGCCGCCAGGAAAACTTCCTTTTTAGGCGCGGGCGTTTATTCGCATTTTTCGCCGACGATCGTCGATCATCTGATCCAGCGGTCGGAATTTTTCACTTCTTACACGCCGTATCAACCCGAAATTTCGCAAGGCACCTTGCAGTATATTTTCGAGTTTCAAACGCTGATCGCGCAGCTGACCGGAATGGACGTCGCGAATGCTTCGATGTATGACGGCTCAACCTCGATGGCGGAAGCCTTTTTAATGGCGCAGCGCGTGACGCGCCGCGATAAGGTCGTGATCGCCGAAACCGTGCATCCCGAATATTTAGAAGTCGCGCGAACCTACACGCAGCACGGCGATCTCCAGATTGAAACCGTCGCTTTCGACGCGGAAACCGGACGCATTCACGATCTGGACAAACTGGACGACAAAACCGCCGCGCTCGTGATTCAATCGCCGAACTTTTTCGGCTGCGTCGAAGATTTGACCGATCTGGCGGAAAAAGCCCACGCGGTCGGCGCGCTTTTGATCGTCGTCGTGACGGAAGCGATCTCGTTCGGACTTTTGAAATCGCCGGGCGAATGCGGCGCGGATATCGTCGTCGCCGAAGGTCAGAGTTTCGGGATTCCCGCTTCTTTCGGCGGACCGCATCTCGGGCTTTTTGCGTGCAAGGAAAAATACGTCCGCAATATGCCGGGCAGACTCGCCGGGATCGCTTACGACAAAAACGGCAATCGCGGTTTTGTGCTGACGCTGGCGACACGCGAACAGCATATCCGCCGCGAAAAAGCGACTTCGAACATCTGCACGAATCAAGGTTTGATCGCGCTTGCCGCAACGATCTATATGGAAGCGATGGGCAAAAAAGGCTTGCAGGAAGTCGCCGTGCAAAACGCGCAGAAAGCCGCTTATGCGAAAAAGCAGATCGCCGCAATCGAAGGCTTTTCGATTCCGTTTCAAGCGCCGACCTTTAACGAATTCATCGTTCGCGCGCCGAAATCGGCGGAAGAGATTTTAGAAACTCTGCGCACCGAAAAAGACATTATCGGCGGCGTCGCTTTGTCGAGATATTATTCGGACAATCCGAACGATTTTCTTGTCTGCGTGACGGAAACGAATACAAAGGCGCAGATCGACAGTCTGGTTGAAGGTTTGAGGAATTTATAGGAATTCATCATGAACATCGGCATCGTAGAAATTGTTATTATTTGCTTCGCTTTAATAATTTTGTTTTTGCCGTTAGTGGTTGTTTTCTATTTATTGATCGCTATGCTGACAAAACGGCGAAGTAATTTGAAAAAATGTCCGTTTTGCGCCGAATTGATTCAACCCGATTCGAATATTTGCCGTTATTGCGGCAGAGATTTACCCTGATTTTTCATCAAAAGGAGGGGAAATGACCATCGAAAATTCATTCGCTCGTGATTTTAATCGACGAAAATTCCTGAACGCAGTCGGCAAAGGCTTCGGTATGATGGCTTTGTCATCGACCGTCGTCGCTTCGCTGTTTGAAAATCTACAGGCGAAAACCCGCGCAGTAGAACATCTTTTGCCCGAACAGGTCGCGGCGGACGAAGATTTCTGGGCGACCGTTCAGCAATCGTTTTCCGTGACGCGCGGGATCGTCAACCTGAATAACGGCGGCGTTTCGCCTTCGCCGCGGATGGTCACAGAAGCCTTTGTCCGCTACACGTGGCAGCAGGAAGACGCAACGGCTTATACGATGTGGCAGCTTTTAGAGCCGCAATCGGAAACGATTCGCACAGGGCTCGCGGAGATTTTCGGCTGTTCAGAGGAAGAAATCGCGATTACGCGCAACGCTTCGGAATCGCTCGAAATTCTTTTAATGGGAATGGATTTCAAATCCGGCGACGAGATTTTGACGACCACGCAGGATTATCCGCGAATGCTGACTACGCTCAGGCAGCGCGAATTGCGCGAGGGTTTGAAGCTCAATCTGATCAAAATTCCGATCGCGCCGAAAAATGTCAATGATATTGCCGCCGCGTTTGAACGCGCGGTGACGCCGAAAACGAAACTCATTTTGGTTTCGCACCAGATCAATCTGACGGGACAGATCAATCCCGTGAGAAAAGTTTGCGAAATGGCGCGCGGACGCGGCATCGAAACGATCGTTGACGGCGCGCATTCGTTTGCGCAGTTCGATTTTAAACGCGACGATCTCCAGTGCGATTATTTCGGAACATCGCTCCATAAATGGCTTTACGCGCCAAAAGGCACGGGAATGCTCTATGTGCGCAAGGAAAAGATACCGCGCATTTGGGCGTTGATGGCTTCCGAGGACAAGAACAAAAACGACATCCGTAAATTCGAAGAAATCGGCACGCATTCCGCCGCGATGCGGCTCGCGATCGGCGAAGCCGTCCTGTTTCACAATGCGATCGGCGGAAAACGCAAAGAAGCGAGGCTTCGTTATCTTTCGCGCTACTGGATGAACAAATTAAAGGACATTCCGAAGGTCGGTTTCAACACATCGTTCGACGATCTGCAGTCGTGCGCGATCGCCAATTTTAAGATCGAAGGCATCGATCCCGTGCAGATCGGTTCGTATCTGATGGCGAAACACAAGATTTTTACAACGCCGATCGTTCACGAAGAATTTACCGGAATCCGCATCACGCCGAATGTTTACACGACGCTCTGGGAGCTCGACCGGTTTTGCGAGATCGTCGCCGGGATTGCGAAAAACGGTTTGCCGAAAATATAAATAATGAGCCAAGTTTACGAAAAAACCTTTCACGTCGGTTGGGCAAACGTTGATTTTAACGGTCATCTCGGCAACACGTCCTTTCTCGATCTGGCGGTCGATGTGCGGATGTTTTTCTTTGCGGAAAACGGTTTTCCCGTCCACGAATTTCAGCGTCTCAGGTTCGGTCCGGTGATTATGAAGGACGAAATCACCTACTACAAAGAAATGTATATGCTCGACAAGATCCGCATCACATTTCAGGGCGCGGGAATCAGCGAAGACGCGACGCGTTTCAGGCTCCGCAACGAATTTTTCCGCGAGGACGGCAAACTGGCGGCAACTTTGACGACCGATGGCGGCTGGCTTAGTTTTGAAACGCGAAAACTGATCGTTCCGCCGAAAAAACTGGTCAACGCGATGCGCAATTTGGCGCAAACCGATGATTTTGAAGTGTTACAATCAAGCGTAAAAAAATAGACAGGTTCTCACAAAACCCGATTTTCTATCGATGCAAAGAGTTTTGAAAGGAATTTTGAAATACCGAAAAGTGCTGATCTATGCGGCTTTGACGGCGTTTCTTTGTTTCCTTTTTTTGTTCGCCCCGCGACCGCACGAAGATTACTGCGGGAAATTTATCGAGGTCGGCAGCTTCGGATTTTTTCCGCTCAACTGCGATTCCTACGATTACATCGACACCGCCAAAAGTCCCGTAAAATTATTTGGCGAAAACTCGATTCGCCAGACCAGACCGCTTTACGTCGTGCTCGCTTCGGCGGTCGGCTATACGCTTTCGCCCCTTTTCAGGGTGCTGCCATTTAAAAATATCGCCGCGCAGGATGAGCTTCTCGCAGATTCGTTTTACTGGGGCTTTATGCTTCTGAATTTTTCGATCCTGGTTTTGAGTCTGCTGATCTTTGACCGGATCACTGACATTCTGACCGACGGAAAGTTTCCGCAGTTAGCCAAATATATCTTAGCGGTTTTTCTCGTTTCAAACGTCGTTATTAAAACTTCCGTCTGGTCGGCGCACCAGCAGATGCTGACGATCTTTTCGCCGCTTCTCTGTGTTTATTGGTGTTTGAGGATCGTTTTGGCGGATGAGCTGAAACTGAAAAATATCCTGCCGGTTTCCCTGCTCGCCGGTTTGCTGCTGATGACTTACGGGAATTTTCTGGTGATGATTCCGGCGATAGTTTCGGCGATCCTGATTCAGCTTTATCGTTCGGGAAAATTTTCCTTCAAAACCGCAACGAAATTATGTATTCCTGCCACGCTCGTTTTCGGCGCGCCGATGGCTTTATGGTCGGCGATTTTGATTGCCGTCAACGGCAAAGTTTACAGTCACGAAGCGACCGTCTACCGCCAGTTTATCTGGATTTTCGACAAACTGAGCGTTTCATTCAAGGATTTTTACGATCAGCTGATCTCTTTTTCCGTACTTTATTGGACTTCCCTGTACCGAACCGTTTTTGTTTTTCTGATCGCCCTTGTTTTACTGAAAACATATAATTTCTTTTTCCAGCCGAAAAATTCACAATCCGAAATTTCGGCGAGCCGTAATTCGATGGCGGGCATTATTTCGATAATTCTGATGCTTTACGCCGGTTTCTTCTGGCTGATGGGTTATTACGGCGAAAGATTGGCGTTCACGCTTGTTCCGGTCGTGCTCTGTTTGATCGTGCCGGAATTGAATGTTTGGCTTTCGCAAGGCAAGGCTTTAACAGTCAAAGCCGTTTATGTATTATTATTATTTTGTGCAGGAATTTGGATTTACTGTAATGTGAAGACTTACGGACCTTTCAAAGATTTGTCCAAAATAAACACGGTTCAAGATTTACGTGGATAAATTTTGAATTGATTTAGAATTATTAAAAGTAATAAGTCTTTCGATTGGGAAATTTTTCTATTTATCCTATTCTTTTTACTAACATTACTTTTGATTGCCTAACTTCCGGTTTTTCTACTTTCAGGATTTTCGGAAATTATTAAAAATTGAAAAATTGTTTTTGAAGATAAAATTGTTAAATAAATTACTAAACTTAAAATGAGCATTAAAAAAGTTACACAGCATCCGACACAAAACGAAGGATTAATTTTCGACCGTTCGCAAACGGGCAGAGTCGGCTATCGTTTGCCGAAGCTCGACGTTGAGGAAACCAATCTCGACGACATTTTGCCCGCCGAACTGCGCCGCACCGACGATCTCGACGGCGTGCCGGAAGTTTCCGAAGTTGACGTGATCCGCCATTTTACGCGCATTTCAACGTGGAATTATTCGATCGATCTCGGAATGTACCCGCTCGGTTCGTGTACGATGAAATATAATTCGCGGCTCAACGAAAAAGTTGCCCGAATCGCGGGTTTGGCAACGCTTCACCCGCTCGCGCCCGAAACCGAATCGCAAGGCGCGTTAAAATTAATTTACGATCGACAGG
>DATLOR010000368.1:0-2762 GCA_035536135.1 Pyrinomonadaceae bacterium
ACAATACTTGTTGTAGAAGATTATGAAGATTCCCGCCAAATGCTGAAATTCTTCCTGGAAGACAGCGGTTACCGTGTTGCCGAAGCCGTCAACGGTTACGAAGCGATCGAGTACGTCAAAAAAACAATGCCCGACCTGATCCTGATGGATATGTCGATGCCCGAAATAGACGGGCTGGCGGCGACGCGGCATATCAAAAAACTTGCCGATACCGACCACATTCCGGTCATTTGCATTACCGCGCACGACCAATTCTACAGTGATAAGGCAATCGAAGCAGGCTGCAGCGAGGTCGTCGGGAAACCTCTCGATCTGGAGAGTTTAAGCGAATTGATCGAACGCTATCTGAAAAATGATTGATCCGCCAAAAATAAAAAAATAACGGTTTCCGCGATTGCAGTCACGCAAATGCTTTGTTAAGATAATTCTAGTTTAGTGGTTGCAGGTTAGTTAGTTAGATAGTTAGTTAGTTAGATTAGTTAGTTAGTTAGATTAGTTAGTTAGTTAGTTAGTTAGAAGGCAGCCACGAAACAGCCCTGATTCAGCACTAACGCTGAATCAGGGCGTTAATCTTTTAAAGCCCGGAAAAATCTTCCCAAAACAAATCATATTTCGATCAACAGGTAAATTTATGAAAAATAAACTGCCGAACAATCGCCGTCCGAAAAGCACGCTCTGGGTATTCACAGTCTTCGGCGTTTTCGTCCTTGTGGTTCTGATTCTGCTTTATATTCTCTGGCAATTTGTGATCAAAGGCTCACCGACCTTGTTCGATAAAATATAAATACTTACTTCGTATAAAAAGACTTTTTTCCCCCACGGTGCCCCGTGCTATGATGTGGGCGATTTAGTTAATTTATTTGTTTCAAAAACGACCCTTTTTGAGACATACTTTTCAGAACTTTTATTATGTTGGAACTTAAATCGTCGGAGTGGTCAAAAATCCGTGCAAGTGCTGGTGGAAATGGGCTTCTGACAGCAGAACTTCTTCAGCAACTTTACGACAGTGATGAATCTGCATGGTCCGAATTTTATCAACAAGTTTGCCATCAATATACAGTGGGCGAAACAGCATACGTCGCGGTTCCACATTTGGTGGAAATCGCGCGCATAAAAGAAGATCAAAATTTTCGCGCTTTGATGCTCAGTACAGTGGGAACAATCGTAGCATCAATGTATGTTTATCGAGCTCCGAATATGCGCGACGAGTGGAAAATGGAATTCGTGAACGCCTGCGAGGAAGCATGTCGGCTGGCGGCGCTGATGCTCCAACAAAGGGGGCTTGATAAAAGTACGTCATTTATTCTTATCTCGACACTTGCAGCTCTACACGGGCATACTAACCTCGCGATGCTTATGCAGGATGGAGAAAATTTCTGGTGTCCGGAATGCGGAGAGTATATCGATTACGGAATTGTTGAACAACAAATATTGTAATTAACCCTGACTATAAATTTTGTGTTGCGGATAAACTGGCTGAATGGGCATTTAATGAGTTTTCCAAGAAATGCAGTTCCAACCCGATCCAATCTAGTTCATATACAATAATCAACTGGATAAAAAGATATTTGTGAGAACCTGTCTAAAAAAACGCCCCGTTTTGATACGAAATAATTTGTAAAAATTCAAAGCCGTAAGTTCTTTATTTAGGATTCGTTATTCTTTTTGGTGTAGCTTATTTGATTATCATTTAGCGGTAAATTAAGATTTTCTTTAGACGAAATTCGTAATTCGTAATTCGTAATTGAATATTATGTTTAATCTTGCACCTTTGAAACTTGAGGAATACACGCTTTCGAACGGTTTGCGTGTGGTGTTTAATCAGGACAATACGATTCCGGTCGTGTCGGTCGCGGTTTATTATGATGTCGGTTCGCGCAATGAACGTGAAGGTCGAACGGGGTTTGCGCACCTGTTTGAACATATGATGTTTCAGGGCTCGGAAAACGTCCCGAAAGCCGCGCATTTTCAATATATTATGAAAGCCGGCGGGACGATGAACGGGACGACTTCTTCGGAACGCACCAATTATTATCAAACTTTGCCTGCCAACCAGTTGCCGCTCGCGCTCTGGCTTGAATCCGACCGGATGCGCTCGCTTGCCGTCACGCAGGAAAATCTCGACAACCAGCGCGAAGCCGTCAAGGAAGAAAAACGTCTACGCTACGACAATCAGCCGTACGGCGAGGTTTTCGATCTGATCAATGAGATGATCTTCAAAAACTTTGCCAACGCGCATTCGACGATCGGTTCGATGGACGATCTCGATGATGCGACGGTCGAAGACGTGCAGGAATTTTTCCGCGTCTATTACGCGCCAAACAATGCCGTGATGGTTCTTTCGGGCGCGTTCGAAATCGAAGAAGCAAAACAATTGATCGATAAATATTTCGGAACTATCCCTGCGCAGCCGAAACCTGCCGCGCTCGACGTGACGGAACCTGCGGAAGTTGCGGTGACCTACAAGGAATACGAAGACAAGCTCGCACCGTTCCCGGCGTTTTTGATCGGCTGGAAGATTCCTCAGCGAAGAACGCCCGAATTTTACGCGCTTTATCTCGCCGGAAAACTTCTTTACGACGGCGACAGCTCGCGCCTTTATCAAAAATTGGTCAAAGGGGACGAATCCGTCATTCAGCTTTTCGGTTTTACCGACGAGCGGCGCGGACCGTCAAGCATTTTCGTCGGCGCGATCCCGAAACCAGACAAGGATCTGTCGCAAATCCGTGAAATCATCATGGAAGAAATCCGCGACATCGCCG
>DATLOR010000369.1:0-24782 GCA_035536135.1 Pyrinomonadaceae bacterium
CGTGCCGACCGAAAACGTGTTCCTTCCGTAGGACGCGGAACTTGATTTGAAACAACGATTGGCGCGGATTGGCACGGATTCTTTTATGAAATCCGAATAAATCCGTGTCCATCGTTGTTTCTTTTTTGCCGCTTGTTAAAAATCCCAGCCGTCTTGTGATATTATCTGCTTTGCTCAAAATTTATGACCGGCTTTGAACAATTAATCAACAATTTAGACCTGAAACTTTTCGAAAAAATCAGCAGTCAGTCAAGCGAAAACGACAAGCAATCGCTGCTTGCCTGTCAGCTGGCGACCCGCGATTTAACACCGCGCTATAATTATCTCGAAATCGGCTCATATTTGGGCGGCAGTATTCAGCCGCATCTGCTGGACGAAAGATGCGCCCGGATTTATTCGATCGATAAACGCCCGCTTGTACAGCCAGACGAGCGCGGAGTTGATTATACATATTTGAATAATTCGACCGCCCGGATGCTCGAAAATCTGAAATCGGCGGCACCCGGACAGGTCGCAAAGGTGACGGCGATCGACGGCGATACGCGTCAGATCAAAACTTCGGAAATCAAGGATCAGATCACGCTTTGTTATATTGACGGCGAGCATACGGACGAAGCCGTTTTAGCGGATTTTAAGTTTTGCCTGAGCGTTCTGGCGGATAACGGCGCGATTTTGTTTGACGACGCCAATATTATTTATAACGGAATTGCCGATTGTCTCGAATATTTGAAACAGCAATCGATAAAATTTCGCGCCTTTAATCTGCCGGACAAGGTTTTTGCGATCGAAATCGGCGATTTTCCGCTGCATCAAAACAAAGCGATTTTGGAAAGACTGCTGAATAATTATCAGGGCTATCTTTATTCCTTGCAGTCAAATGATTTATATCGCCGGTTCGTCAACAAAAAACCATTTCGTCTGTATCGAAAATTGATGGTCAAATTAAAAGGATTGAATAAGTTCGATTAAAAAACAAAAGCAAAAAAAATCATCGGAAAACGTCTAAGTGGTTGGGCTGCATCGTAGAAAATGATTCACCCGAATTAAACAAAAGTCAGAACATTTAATTGAGAGAAAAAAATGACAGGAAAAGATCAGCGGCGGAAATGGATTTTTACATTAGGTTTGATTTTTACTTTTTTAATTAACGGCTTGCCCCTGCGGGCGCAGGATGTCGTGACTTCCGAAGATTTCACGGGCGGTTCAAGTGCGTTTGTCTTTAAAACGTCGAAAAAGCCCGTCCAGAGAAAATCCGTTTTTCGTTCAACGACAACGATCAGCCGGACAAAAACGGCAAAACTCGAAACCGTCAAAAGAATCACCAAACAAACCGTGACGGTTGCCAAGGTAAATCCGAAACGCACGCGATCGAAAGAAGTTCTGCCGGAAACGGTCAAGCTCGGCACGCCCGAGTTTAACCGTAAAACTCCGCAGGAAACATCGGTCATTTTTGCCGGTGTCGGCGAATATTATCTCAACCAGGACCAGGTCGATAAATCCGTCGAATGGTTTCGTGAATCAGCCCAGCTTGACGCAAAAAACGTTAATGCAAAAAACGGTCTGAGCGATGCTTTGACGCGCAAAGGCGACCAGCTTCTCAATAAAGAAAACTATGATATAGCGAAATTACTTTATGAAGAAGCACTCACCAACAATCCGAAAAATGCCGGAGCGCACGCCGGATTAGCCGAAATTTACAGCGCGAAAGACGATACCGACAATGCGATCGCCAGTTATGAAAAAGCTCTGGCTTTGGACGGCGAACTAACCGAGCTTAATGCGCCGCTCGGCGTGCTGTATTTCCAGAAAGGCGAAGTTGCCAAAGCGGAAGCATTTTTGCAAAAAGCCGTCACCGCCAATCCCGACAACGCCGAAACGCAATTTTTCCTCGGGCTCGTGAGATACAAACAAAACCGCAACGACGAAGCGATCACGGCTTTCAAACGCTCGATTCAGATCGATCCGAACAACGCCGAAGTGCAGTATTATCTGGGCGAAGCCTATGACCGTCAGAATAACGACAAAGAAGCGATCGACGCGTATCAAAAAGCCGTTGCGCTCAATCCGAAATTTGCCGAAGCGTGGTTTGATCTCGGCGTTGCCTATTTCAACCGCGACAAGCTTCCCGAAGCGATCGATGCTTACAAGCAAGCCATCAAACTGAAGCCGACCAACGGTGAAGCCCACGCCAATTTAGCCGACATTTATCGTTTGAGCAATAAATTGGACGAAGCCATCAGCGAATATCGTCTGGCGACGACTTTTATCAAGGACGATGCCGAGCTTTTCAGTAAATTCGGTTATGTTGCCGCGCGCCGCGCCGCGACTCCGGCATACAGCAGTTATTGGAAAATAGCGATCGAGAATCTTGAAAAAGCCGTGGCGATCAGTCCCGATAACATTGATTACCTGAATCTCGGCTGGGCGTATTACAACGCCGGACAAACGAATCTGAAATTGCGCCAGGAAGCCGAGTATAAAGCGAATCTTGGGAAAGCGCGCGATGCTTTCGTCAAGGCAAATACTTTAAGACCGATTCCCAAAGTTGCCGCCGCGATCAATCTGAATCTCGGTATGACGCTGACGGATCTGGGCGATTATCAAGGTTCGATCGCGGCTTTGAAAACCGCGACCGATGTGCAGAAAAACTGGATTCCGGCAATTAACGAACTCGGCATCGCTTACCGCAAAAACGGCGATTTCGAAAATGCCGTCAAACAGTTCAAAAAGGCGATCGAACTCGATGATACGTTCGCCGTCGCGCATTATAATCTGGCGGAATCGGAATACCGGCGCAATAATCTGAAAGAAGCCAAAAAAGAGTATGAAAAACTGAAAATGATGAACCGACCGGATCTGGTCGCATCGCTTGAAATCGCGACCAACGGCGGAATTTTGAAGCCGGTTCAGTAAAAGCCGGCAAAAATTTCGGTTTTTACTCTTCTATAGTTGAGTAATTTTTTTTCATTTTGACCGGTTCGGTTTATTGAAGCGGTCAGGGATTTTACGAGGTGGTAATGATTAAGTTTTGTGTTAGAAAACTTGTTTCCTGTTTTTTGATTTCAGCGGTTTTTTTATTATATGTTCCTGCCGGATTTGCCCAGGATGTGGTGACTTCCGACGATTTTTCGGGCGGTGCGAGCGTTTTCACGTTTCGTGAATCGAGAAAAGCCAAACAGAAAAAAGCGGCGGTCAAGAGCGGTTTCGCTGCCAATCGCAGCGTTTCGCAGCGCAAGAAAACCCGCAGTAAGGTGAAAACGCAGATCGTTGCCAAAAACAAACCGCGCCCGCGGACAAAATCCGTTGAACCGACCGCCGTTGCCAAAACCGCGCCGAAAACCGCCGCCGCCAAACTCAAGGCATCGAGCGATTACGCGGGCGCAGGCGAAACACAGCTTGACCGCAACGAAACGGACGAAGCGATTCAGTCGTTTAAAAAATCTCTCGAATATAACCCGAAAAACGCCGGTGCCAAGCTCGGTTTAAGCGAAGCTTACACGAAAAAGGGCGACGCGCTGGTCGATTCGGAAAACGCTTCGCTGGCGGTTGCCGCCTACAACGAGGCGATCAAAAACGATCCGAAAAATGCGGCGGCTTTTGCCGGATTGGGCGAAGCCTACGACGCGTTGGATAAGGATAAAGAATCCGCCGCCGCGTATCAAACCGCGTTGACCTTAAATCCCGATCTGAACGAGCTTTATCTGCCGCTCGGCATTTCATATTATCGTCAGGGCGAGATTGCCAAAGCCGGCGAATATTTGAAGAAAGCCGATGCCGCGAATCCGCAGAATGCCGAAACAAAACTTTATCTCGGACTGATCAGTTTGAAGCAAAATCAAACCGATAATGCGATGACCGCGTTTAACCGTTCGCTCGCGATCGATTCAAACAATGCCGAAGCGCATTATTATCTCGGCACGGCTTACAGCCGCGAAAACAAAAACGCCGAAGCCGCCGCCGAATATCAAAAAGCGCTCGCCGTTAATCCGAATTACAACGACGCGCTGTTTGATCTGGCGGTTACCCAGTACAATGACGAAAAGTACGGCGAAGCCGCCGCGACCTATCAAAAGGTCGTGCTGAATGACCCGCAAAACGGCGAGGCGCAGGCGAATCTGGCGGAAACCTATCGCCAGCAGGAACAATACAGCCGCGCCAACGAGCAGTATGCGGTGGCGGCAGTCTATGTCAAAGACGATCCCGATCTTTATTCGAGCTGGGGCTATTGTCTCGGTAAGGAAAATAAGTGGGAAAAGGCTGGCGAACGTCTGAAAACCGCGGAACAAATGCGCGGCGAAGCGGTCGATTATTCAAACGTTGCGTGGGCGTACAATCGCGGCGCGGAAGTTGACCTGAAAGAAAACCGCGAAGCCGACGCGGCGGCGAAATTGACCGTCAGCAAAGAATCTTCAGAAAAAGCGACGAAAATGAATCCGAATCTCGGGGCGGCGTATGTCAATCTCGGCACGGCTGAAAACGGTTTGGGCGAGCACGAAGCCGCGAAAACGTCCCTGGAACGCGCCATCCAGCTTCACGACGATTGGTATTTCGCGCATAACGAGCTCGGAACCGCCCTTAGAGGTTTGGGACAGCTTGCCGATGCGATCGCTCAATTTCAGCGCGTCGTCGATTTGAACGATAAATTTGGAAAAGGTCTCTTCAATCTCGGCGAGGCGCAATACGCGAGCGGCGACAAAAAAGCCGCCGATGCGACGTTCAAAAAGCTGAAAAAAATAGACCCGGCGCTGGCGAGTAATCTCGAAGGCGTTCTGAAAGGCAAGATCAAGAGCAAGATAAAGGAAAAAACGGTGGACAAAATTCCGAGACCGAAGCTGCCGTTTTAGAATTTATGGAAAAGCCTCAAAAAGGTTTGAAAATTGAAGAAAACGTGCCGCTTGCACCGCTGACGACTTTGAAGATCGGCGGAGCGGCACGTTTTTTTGTGTTTGCCGAAACCGAAAATCAGGTTGCGGAAGCTTTCAAATTTGCCGAAGAAAACGGCTTTGAACTATTTGTTTTGGGCGGCGGAAGCAATATTCTGGTCGCGGACGAAGGTTTCGACGGACTTGTTCTGCAGATCGCCCTGAAGGGAATCGAGGTAAAAGGAAATGTCGTCACGGCGCAGGCAGGCGAGGACTGGGACGCTTTTTGCGAGTTCTGCGTCGAACGAAATCTCGCGGGCATCGAATGTTTGAGCGGAATTCCGGGTTTTGTCGGCGGCACACCCGTCCAGAATGTCGGCGCCTACGGGCAGGAAGTTTCGGAAACGATCACGTCCGTGCGCGTTTTTGACCGCAAATCAAAACAAATTCTCGAACTTTCAAACGCTGAGTGCAAATTTGCCTATCGCACGAGCATTTTCAATTCGACCGATAAAAATCGTTTTATCGTTCTCTGTGTCACATACGATTTGAAACAGGACGGCGCCCCGAAGATCGTTTACAAAGATCTGCGCGAATTTTTCGGCGAACACCAGCCGACTCTGGCGGAAACGCGCGAAGCCGTCAGAAAGATCCGCGCCGAAAAAGCGATGCTCGTCAGGCAAAATTCAGCGGACGCAAATTCAGCGGGTTCGTTTTTTAAAAATCCGATCGTTTCAAACAAAAAGTTTGATGAAATTCTGGCAATTGCCAAAAATTTCGGGATTGAAAATGTTCCGGGTTTTAAGGCTGAGGAAGGTTCTGTGAAAATTCCCGCCGCGTGGCTGATCGAGCAGAGCGGGTTTCACAAGGGCTATACCAAAGGCAATGCCGGACTTTCGACCAGACACACTCTTGCACTCACCAATCGCGGCGGCGCAACCGCCCAAGAAATCCTCGAATTAAAAAACGAAATTCAATTAAAAGTAAACGAAAAATTCGGCGTCGACCTCGTTCCCGAGCCGATATTTGTTGGATTTTAAGATTCGAAATAAATTAAATTTTTACGGTAAAAAAAACTTGCCAGAAAAATAAAATCTGTGGTTTAATATGTCTGACCCGGATAAATTATTTACATTTTTACTTGCCGAGAACCGTCTTTTCTTTAAAGCTGTGGACACGGTATGAATGAAAATAAAAAGATGTTTCCCAGTAAAATCATTTAACGGAAATTCTTCCGAAAACATCTTTTCCAATCGAACAAAACAAAAAGAGGTATTAAAATGAAAGAGAGTCTTGATTCAGAAAAAAACACAAGTTCATCAACAAACCGCCGTGAATTCTTAGGAAAATTAGGCAAATCGGCAATTGTTGCGACCGCCGCCTCGGCAATCGTCCCGTTTATCAATAAAAGCTCGGAAGTTTCGGCACTGGAACGCGGAAACGGTAATTCTTTTTATCATCAGCGCGCACAGGCTTGCTACCAGTTTCGCACAAACTGTGCCAAAGATAATTTTCAGCCGATTCCGCCGCTTTTCACCCGGCAGAATAATGGCGATGAAAATCTCTATCCGAACAAAATCGGCAATTATTCAAAAGGTCTGCCGCACCAGTCGAACGGCGAGGTTGTACTCTCGGCGTATAACGCGCTTGTTTCGGCTTTGAACAGCGGAAATCCGGCTGATTTTGAGCAGATCCCGCTCGGCGGCGACCGCAAATTCACGAATCCGCAATCCGGTCTGGCATTTGATCTGGAAGGAAAAGATTGTTTCAGCTTTGTTCAGCCGCCGCCGCCGCCGATTTCGAGCAAAGAAATGGCTGCCGAGATCGCCGAAAATTACTGGATGGCGATTTTGCGCGACGTGCCGTATTCGGATTATCAATCAAATCCGACCGCCGCCGCCGCCGCCGCCGATCTGACATTGTTCGGCGCGGATTTTAAGGGCGCGAAGGACACGAACGGACAGGTGACGCCGCGTGTTCTGTTTCGCGGTCTGACTCCGGGCGATAAAGCCGGACCGTATATTTCGCAATTCTTTTATCAGCCGTGTTTTTTCGGCGCAAACGAGGTCAGCCAGAAAGTCCGCACGGTGCGCGGCATTGCCGATGGCGGCGCCAATTATATGACCGATTTTGCGAGTTGGTTAGCGGTTCAAAACGGTGTTTCGCCCGCGTCTGGCGATATTTTCGATCCGACCCCGCGTTATATGCGAAACGGGCGCGACATCGGGCAATGGGTTCACATTGACGTTTTGTTTCAGGCGTATTTTCAGGCGTTTTTGGTCATCGCGGGAATGGGCGTTCCGGCTGACGCGGGCAATCCGTACAACAATTCGTCAACGCAGATCGGTTTCGGAACATTCGGCGGACCGCATATCGCGACGCTTCTTTGCGAAGTTTCGACGCGTGCCTTAAAAACCGTCTGGAATCAGAAATGGTTCGTCCATCGTCGTCTGCGTCCCGAAGCCTTTGCCGAACGGGTTGACCGCGCGGCGTATCACGGCGCGAATTATCCGGTTCATCAGGAAATTCTCAATTCGGTCACGACCAATTCGCGGCTCGGCGGCTATCTGCCTGCCGGAAACGCCTTTTTGCCGCAGGCATTTCCCGAGGGTTCGCCGACGCATCCGTCTTACGGTGCCGGGCACGCAACCGTCGCGGGCGCGTGCGTGACGGTTCTCAAAGCGTGGTTTAAAGAAAGTTTCGTCATTCCAAATCCGCTTGAGCCTGATTCGACGGGACAGGTTTTGGTTCCTTATTCGGGAACGGATAATCTGACGGTCGGCGGGGAATTAAACAAGCTCGCCTCGAACGTTGCGCTCGGCAGAAATACCGCCGGAGTTCACTGGCGTTCGGACGGCACGGAATCAATGCTGCTCGGCGAAGCGCTCGCGATCAGCGTTTTGAAAGACCAAAAAGCATCTTATAACGAGGTTTTCAGTGGTTTTTCGCTCACGAAATTCGACGGCACAACGATTACCGTTTAAAAATAATTCGAACAAAAAAATCCGCGAAGGCTACCTTCCAAGCCTTCGCGGTTAAAGAGGCAATGCGAGGGAACTGCTTCTCAGGGGGTAGGAAATTTTTATCTTCACGGACTTGCCCTGAAATCAACGTCAGCCAAATCATTCTGAACATTGACGACCCGCGGACTGTCTGCAAAGAGATATTTTTTGTTGTTGACGGCGATAATATAGGTGCCGCCCGCCGCAACCTGATCGAAGTTGTAATAACCGAAAGAATTGGTCGTTGCCGAACGGATATTACCGGCTCCGTCGGTCAGCGTGACGACGACCCGCGAAATTCCCGCGCCTTCATCCGTTGAAACGCGACCGCCCACCGAAACATTCGCGGCGGTTGGCGTGGACGGCGATTGAACACTGACCGCATCAACTTCGTTGCGTCCCGGACCGTTCAAATTTCCACTGATCGAGGAAGAATAGGTCGCCGAAAAACGGATCCTGATGGTTTGACCGGCGTAGGCATTTAACGAAACGGAATGGTTTACCCAACCCGTGTTATACATTGCGCCGCCGCTGGCTGTAAAGGTATAAAGCGTTTGAAGCACAACATTTGATGTATTCAGAATCTGCACGCGCCAGACATTTGAACCGCAAGCCGGAGGAGTGCAGTATGTCTGGAGATTCGATTGAATCTTATCCGACCATTTGAGTTGGGCGGTTTGCGCGGCGGGAATTGTTATTTGCTGCTGAATATATTCAGGGTTGCTGGTGGTGTTACAGCAAAAACCTCCGTGAGAACTGAATGACCCTTGAATCGGCGACGAAGTGGTAACCCCGACTTCCGAAATACCGCCGTTTGCCGGTGTTACCGCCCAAGTCCAATAATTACTGCCTGTAATTTGGGTTGTCCAACCCGTATGATTTCCTGTTTCAAATCCGCCGTTGGTTATCAGTTCAGCGGCTTTTGTGTTGAGTGGAAGGAGAAAGAGCATCAACCCGAATATCGCGTAAAGAAATACTATTCTTTTCATTTTTATTCTTCTCCATTTTTTTAATTTTGAGCGCACAGCTATTGTTAGGCTTTGCGCGAAAGTCTTTGTTAAGGTGTAAATCCGGGTAGATTTTTGTATTTGGGTAACCAAAGACTAAATCATTAGATATGATTCTGTCAACCGATTTTTACGCCGTTGTGATCGTTGTCATTACGTTCGGATCGGGTCCGCCGAAAACTATGCATCGGGTGTTTTGAATTTCGATTCCGTTTGGAATCTACCCCAAAACCATTCAAAGCCGAAACTCAAAAACACCCGTTGTGGCGAGCTCTAAAAACCTTTGTTCGCAAGGTTTAACGTTTTTTTTCTGAACCTTTTTGTCAAACAGAACGGTAGATTTAACCGCGAAAAACTTTTCATCTGCTAATAATGAGATTTTTTGGGCAAAACCTATCAAAAAATTTCCAAAAAAGTGAAATCATTTTTTTTAAAGTGGTTTTTGTGAAAAAAAACAGATGTTTCGGTAAATGCAAATTGAGCAAAACGGAATAATTCTTGTAGTATTAAAACGTAAACTTCTCCAGATAAACCGGATGCGAACAAAAACTGAGATTACACAAGAGGATTTAGTACGTCTGCTCGGATGGCTTGCGCCTGACGAGGAAGAGGCGGCGCATAAATATGAGGAAATCCGCAAAGGTTTAATCAAATTTTTTTACTTTCGCGGGTGTACCGATTCCGAAACTCTTGCTGACGAAACCATTAACCGCGTTTCCGTTAAGCTCGCCGGAATCGAATTTGACGGAAACGTCAAGCAGATCACGTATTTTTATTCGTTTGCCTCAAGAATTTATCTCGAAGACCTGACGGAGCGGAAAAAAATCGCCGCCAAGTCGAAACAAATTGTTTCGAAGTTTGAAAAAAAAGATAAACTGGAGAAAACAAACAGTCCGGGAACAGTTTGTTTGGAAAAATGTCTGGCGAAACATCCGCCGCAGGAACGGCAGATCTTGCTGAAATATTACAGCTTCGGAAAAAATGAAAAGACCGCGATGCGTAAGAACCTGGCAGAGGAGCAGGGAATCAATATCGAATATCTGCATACGAAAATTTCGCGTCTGCGAAAGACGGTCGGTGATTGTCTGAGAAAATGTCTGAATGACATAAAATTGTAGAAAAATCATTTTTTTGAAAAAAATTGTTAGGTCTGGTCGATTTTTTCGCATTATTAAATGGAATAGTATTTTTGAATGATGGATAAACGGGGCGAAAATGCAAAATTAAAACAGTTTCTGCTGGGCAGTTCGTCGGAACCGGATTCCGAAGAAATCGGCGTCCGGATCATCACCGACCGCAATTTTGACGAAAAAATGTCGTTTGCCGAAGAAGAACTGATCGAAGATTTTCTCGATGACGCGCTGACGGCTGAAGAAAAAGAACTTTTTTACGCCAATTTCCTGACCACGCCCGAAAGAATCGAACTGCTTGAAGAAACCGCTTTGCTCAGAGAATACGCTCAAACAAATTTTACAAAAACATCGGAGAATTTAACCGAAGAAAAAAAGTCCGGTAGCTTTTTTGAAAGCCTCAGGCTATTTTTGTCTTCAAATCTGCTGCGCCCAATTGCGGCGGTTTTGATAATTCTGGTGATCGGCGCAGTCGTCTGGCGCGTTGCCGTTTATGACGCAAGCGGTCTGTCGCAGATCGAAAAGGACTACGCCGCGCTGAACGCCAGGGACTTGAACAATGCGCCGGAAATTGCGAATCTGACGAATCAGAGTCTCGCGGCGGGAACTTTCCGCGATACGGATTCAACGGCGAAGCTGAACGGCGCGAATTTGACCGAAAATGTCTTATTTCGTCTGGCTTTGCCGCCGGAAACGCCGAAAGACAGGCTTTTCAATCTCGAACTCGTCAAAGGCGGACAAACCGTTTTCAAACAAACCGGTCTGCGCGTTTATCAAAATCAAAACGGGCAGGAACTAAAAGTTATCCTGCCGAAAACGGTTTTATCGAAAGGTTCCTACCAAATCAAATTAAGCAGCGGCGGCAGCTACGGTTTCGCGGTTGAATAAATTTTTCTCCGGCGGTAAACATAAAATCCAAACAGCGCGAGCGGAATGATCGGCAGAAGATAAAACCACGAGCCGAAGCCGTTCGAGATTTTCGGGACGTTGCGGAAATCGCCCTGCATCGTGAAAGCCGCCCAGTAAAACGGCGATCGATACTGCGGATTTTCGCGCAATTTGATCTGCGCCTGACGCAAAGCTTCGCTCGGCGTGAGGTTTTTGTCCTTCATCGCGCCGTAAAAATTCTTCATCAATTCGAGCGTTGCGCCGTCTTCGACCTTCCAGAGACTCGCCATCACGGATTTTGCGCCGGTCTGCAGAAAGGCGTTGTTCAGACTCATCAATCCTTCGCCTTTGACTTCTTTGCCGATCCCCGTTTCGCACGCGCTCAGAACGACCAGATCGGCGTTCAGATCAAGCCCGTAAATATCCTGAATCCTGAAAAACTCATCGAGTTTTTGACCTTTTTCGTCAAACCGCGAAAGCACGATGCCCGAAAGCTCGGGACGTTTTTCATCGGTCAAACCGTGCGTTGCAAAATGAATTATTTTGTAATCGGCGGTTTTCAGATTGAGCAATTGCTCGCGCGTCGCCGCAAAACCCGAAAAATTATCCGCACCGGACGCGCCGATAATCTTGATGATCGTTTCGCTTTCGTCCTTTGAAGCCGAAAGCCGCGGCAGATTGCCGAGCGATTCGACAAAACGAAACCGTTCGGTCTGCGCCGTTTCCGTGTCTGCATTTTCGGCAGGCTTGTTTTCAGCCGATAAGCGCGCATCGTCGCCCGTAAAGATCGGGTCTGAAAAAACGAGCAGATTTTTGGCGGCGGGCGTTATTTGCTTTTGGCTTCTGGCGAAAACCGCCAATGTTTGCGCCGAAGGTTCATAGATCGTTTCATTGGACAGCAAGATCGGCTCGTCCGTCGCGGAATCAGGCTGCGGCAGAGCCGCCACCGGGAAATAATGCAGTTCGCCGTCCGGCACGATGATCAGACGTTTTTTCGCCAGTTTACCGGCGATTTGCCCGAAAAGCAGATTGCTCAATTCTCTGGCTGACGATTGATATTCGGTTTCGGCTTCGCGGATCCTTTTTTGAAAATCTTCGACCGATTCGCCGCTTTTTAAGCCGCGCTCTTTCAATAACCCGCGCAATCTTTCGATCTTCGATTCGATTGCTTCGCGCGGCGGCAAAACGTAGGAACCGAGTTCGTTTTTCCCGACCAGCCACAGATAGCTTTCGTCTTTTCCGAAAGAAAACTCCAAAAGCAGAGAATTTTCGTCCAACACTTCGCGCTGAAATTCGCCGACATCAAACGGTGCGGGATTTTTGATCGCTGAATAAACCGGACTTTGTTGTTTGAGCTGCGCTTTGAGATTTTCAAGTTCGTTTTCGAGCTCGTTAATTTCACCGCTGATCTTGTCGGTTTCGCTTTTATCGGCGTTTTGACTTAAAAGGTCGGTCAATTTATCGGCTTTGGCATTGAGCAGAACACGGATTTCCTTTTCGCGCTTAACGGCTTCGGCATCCGCGTCTTTGGTAAAATTCGCCTCCGAAAGCGAAAGCTTTTCAAGCATCGCCCGCGCCCGTGATTTTTCAGCCGTCTGCAAAGCCTCGAGCGCAAAGTTTTCAGACGGCGATTTTTTGTGCAGTTTCATTAACAGATTGATGTAGAAATCGTAGCGTTCAAAGACGGTTGAAAAATATTTGCTCTTTAGTTTTGAGTTGACGACATCCGTGTAAAACGATTCGGTGATGTTAATCGAATTTTTTATCGAAACTAAAGCCTCGGTTTCCCGATCGCTTAAAGAATCGAGTTTGGCGAGATGATAGATCGTGTCGGCTTCGCCTAATTTATCTTTGACATTTCGGTTGAATTCCAGCGATTCGGCAAAATACTTGCGTGCCGCCGGATAATCATTCCGAAATTCATAGATCTGCCCGATTTTGTTGAGCACCCGCGACATTTGCCACATTTGTGATTTTGCCCGAAAAATTTTGACGGATTTTTGAAAGTAGTCCAAAGATTTTTCAAACTCCTGTTTTTTCAGATATAAATTGCCATATTGTTCATAGATCAGACCGAGATAAAAATCGTCCTTGATCTTCGAAGCGAGATTTTCGCCTTTGAGCAAATAATTTTCCGCCGAAGAGTAGTCTTCGATCAGGAAACTCAACCGGGCGAGATCGGGAAGCGTCGCGATTTGTCCGTAGAAATGATCTTCTTTTTGAAACAATTCAAATGCCCGGATCCGGTAATTCATTGCAAGTTTCAGTTCGCCGAAATTTTCGTAAACTATCGCAATACCGTTAAAAAGACTGGCTTTTTCGGCATAATCTAGGTCTTCGGCAAATAACTTTTCGGATTTTTGAAACGAGTCCAGAGCTTTTTGCTTTTCGTTTATTTCGTTATAAAACCTGCCGATCGCTTTATAGGTCAGCGCCTGCCCGCGAACATCGCCGTTTTCCTGCCATTTCGCCAAAGCCGAATTCAGCGCGTCGAAACCGGCGGAATATTCGTTCTGTTTGAGATATAAATAGGCAAGATTTAAAAGCGCGTTCGCTTCCTGCCGGACATCTTTTACCTCTTTCCACAATTCAATCGCGTTTTTATACGAATTGAGCGAATTATTGAGCTGGTTGCGGGCGTAATAATATTCGGCGGCACTGAAAAGCGCGCTTGCCCTGGCTGATTGGCTTTTGGACTGTTCCGCCAAAAACAGAGCTTTTTTGAAATAATTTTCGCTTTTTTCGATCTGTCCCGAATATAATTCCAAAACCGACAGTTCGCTGTAAATTTTAGCCTGTTCGTCCTTAAATTCAGGATTGTCCGAAAGGGCGATTCCCTTATTAAAAAAGTTTGCGGCATTTTCCTTGAAACCCAATATACTGCTCAATTTACCGGCTTCCCGGAAACAGTTTGCGGCTTTCTCTTGCTTATTCAGTTTGAGCCATATTCCCGCCGCTTCGCTGAATGATCTGACCGCGTTCTGGATGGCGGCGCGATTCCATTGCAAAGCGGATTTTTGAGCCGTTAACTCAAGGTTAACGGCTCTTTGTTCCGTTTCGGGATCAACGGTCTGAGCGGTGACGACAGAATATGACGGCAAACATAAACTAAAAACGAACACCATGATAAAAAACTGCAATAATTTTCCGGGTTCTTTTTTCATTCGTGATGACCATTCTCCGTATTTCGCTCAAAAAATGCCGTGGGCAATTTTTTATCCTGAAACTTATTTTTCGGAAGTTTCATTTTTTTTATCTTTTTTCTTAATTGTGATCTCCGCGGGCTCTGAAGGTTTGGAAGAATCCATCAATTTGACCAATTCATCCGACGGCTGCCAGAAACGCGGCGACCATGGAAAGTTTTTAGTTTTTCTGAAATTTTCAAGATTGGCAAGCGAACCTTTATCGTTAGTGCTCCACTTATCATTGGTGCTCCACTTATCATTGGTGCTCCACTTGTCATTAGTACTCCACTTGTCATTAGTACTCCACTTGTCATTAGTGCTCCACTTGTCGTTTGTACTCCATTTATCGTTGGTGCTCCATTTTTCTTCTCTGAATTTGTCGTTGGTGCTCCATTTATCGTTAGTGCTCCATTTATCGAACTCTTTCCATTTGGTTTTGGAATCTTTTTCCGCGGCTTTGATATAGCTTTCGTAAGATTTCCATTTATCATACTCATTGGATTTTTTATTAAACGGGTTCAATTTGTAATAATCCTTGTCGGCATCATCGATGTTTGAACCGTCCGGATCGAACAGGTAAAAGTTTCGGGCGGAGCCGCTCCGAACATCACGCAAGGTCTTGAACAAATAATATTCAATAAATTTTGTCCAGGGACTCAATTCGTTAGTTCGTTCAACACTGCCGCTTGCTTTACTTTTGACCGGTGTTCCGGGAATCCATTTTTTCTTCGTGCCGATTGCAAAATCGAGCCATAGATATCTTGTTCGGCTCATTTCGTAAGAGAAAAACGACCAGGGAAAAAAGATCGATAAGCCATTTGAATATTGATATTCCGCGCCGAGCGAATAAAAGTTTCGGACGGTCGTCTCGACGCTTTTAATAACTTCAGTACAGCAGGCGGAAATACTTTCCAGATAATCTTTAGTACTAGAGAGTTGTGTATAAGTATCGGAGTCTTCGGCATCTGCGGTTGATATCAAATCAAGGATTACTTCGTGCTCTTTAGCCGCCGCATCACATTCGATTTTTAGATTAATGCAAAAATCTTTGATGTCGACACATTGGTCGACAATATGCGTCTGGCATTTCCAATGGCTGGTCAAAAGCACTTGCTCGATCTTTTTATCGACACCTTCCGTTTGCAGGGACTCAAGCAAGACCGCGGCTAATTCGTTAACCGCGTCAACGGTCGCGTCCATAATCGTCAGGTCACAGCAGTTGATATCGATCGAGCGGTTTCCGTAAAAGGCATAGTCATAATTGGTCGAAACGTAGGATTCAACGAAAATGCGGGCAAGTTTTTGGCGGCTGAGTTCAAGTTCCTGAAACTTTTTCTCATCGACAATTTCGCCGTTGTTTTTGGCTTCTTCAAGTTGTTTTTGACTAAGCAGCTCGTTTTGAAGTCTGGTGATTATTTCGTGGTAATCCCAACCGAGGCTCGGAACCAAACCCTGTGATGAAATCAGCGTATCGGCAACGTGCGACATTTCGTAGGCAAACTCAATGGTGCTCATCACACAACTATCCAAGCCTAAGATCGAGAAATTTTGTTCGCCCAGATATTCCTGGCAGATCCAGGTCAAAGTTTGACCCAGATGTCCGACCGTCACGTGACTGAAAGGATTCTGGTCGTGTAAAAAGGTATCGGGCTGAAATCCGTCGCCGTGACCTGAAAGAATCAGCGCATAATTTTTAGCTTTATAACCTTTTTTCTTAACGCACCAATGAACGAATTTCTTGATCGAACCGGTCGAAGATCTGCTTTCTTTATCTTTGCCCGTCGGAAAAGCGATTTGCGGACCCTTGAGTGCTCCCTGCTGGATCATCTCTGATTTTTTGCCTGTAAAATCAATATAAACCGTCGGGTAAGACGGAGTTGCCGAGTCGTAATAAGCTAACAAGGCAATTTTATTCGGATAAACATCATTCAGATTATTGACCATTTGTTTGATACTGCCGATCATCGCTTCGCTGAGATTATTGTCGCCAGCCAGATAAACCATAATTGTCCAATCCAATTCAGGATCGGTATTTAAATTTTCAGTTGGGGTGATTTCATTACTCATTTTTATTTTTCTCCTTGAAAAAAAGATATTAGGTAAAGCTGTTTTGTAGGTTGTGGCAATACTGTACTACAAAACTCTTTCATTTGTATATGGTTTATTTAAAGCGAAAACTTACAAAATATTTTCAAAAAAATTACTTTTTTTCAGTTTCGCACCGCAACGGCTAATCAGTTATAATTTTTGAAAATATTTATTTATCAAAAATGCCAAAACGCACAGATATTCAGAAAATTTTAATCATCGGCTCGGGTCCGATCGTCATCGGGCAGGCTTGCGAATTCGATTATTCGGGAACCCAGGCGTGCCGCGCGCTTCGTCAGGAAGGTTTCGAGGTCGTGCTCGTCAATTCAAATCCGGCGACCATTATGACCGACCCGGAAACTGCCGATAAAACCTACATCGAACCATTAACGGTTGAAACCATTTCCGCGATCATCGAAAAGGAACGCCCCGACGCGCTGCTGCCGACCGTCGGCGGTCAGACGGGCTTGAATCTTTCGGTCGAGCTTTTCGAGCAGGGAATTTTAGACAAATTTGGTGTCAAACTGATCGGCGCGAACATTAATTCGATCAAAGTCGGCGAAGACCGCGAGCTTTTCAAAGCGGCAATGGACGAAATCGGGATTCCGTCCGCCAAAGGCGGCTTTGCGCATAATTGGGCGGAAGCGCAGGCGCTCGTCGAAGAAACGGGTTATCCGGCGATCATTCGCCCCGCGTTTACGCTCGGCGGAACGGGCGGGGGCGTCGCTTTCAATCCCGAAGAATTCGAAGGAATCGTCAAAGGCGGTCTCGCCGCATCGCCGATCTCGCAGGTTTTAATCGAAGAATCGATCCTCGGTTGGAAGGAATACGAGCTCGAAGTGATGCGCGATCTGAACGATAACGTCGTGATCATTTGTTCGATTGAAAACTTCGACCCGATGGGCGTGCACACCGGCGATTCGATCACGGTCGCGCCCGCGCAAACCCTCACCGATGTCGAGTATCAACGCCTCAGAGATATGTCGATCGCCTGCATCCGCAAGGTCGGCGTCGAAACGGGCGGCTCGAATATCCAGTTTGCGGTCAATCCCGAAAACGGCGACGTGCGGATCATCGAAATGAATCCGCGTGTTTCCAGAAGTTCGGCGCTTGCGTCAAAAGCGACCGGCTTTCCGATCGCGAAAATCGCCGCGAAACTCGCCGTCGGCTACACATTGGACGAAATTCCGAACGACATCACGAAAATGACTCCGGCGAGCTTTGAACCGACGATTGATTATGTCGTGACAAAAATTCCGAAATGGGCGTTCGAGAAATTTCCGGGCGCGGAAGACGTTCTCGGAACGCAGATGAAATCGGTCGGCGAGGTGATGGCGATCGGCAGAACCTTTAAAGAATCGCTTTTCAAAGGCTTACGTTCGCTCGAAGCCGTCAAGCCCCTGCGGCTCGAAGGCATTCCCGATCACGTCCTGCAGCGCAAATTGGCGCGTCCGAATTCAAACCGGTTTTCTTATCTGACTTATGCGCTCAGAAACGGCTATTCGATCGCTGAAATTCACCGTTTGACGCGCATCGACCCGTGGTTTTTGGAACAACTGCAGGAAGTTATGCTTTTGCAGGCAAGAATCGACGGACGAAATTTAAACGACGTTCCGTCAGAAGTTTTGCAGACCGCAAAAGAGTACGCGCTTTCAGACCGCCGCATTTCCTACCTGACAAATTCGACCGAAGAAGCTGTCCGCGAACGCCGCAAAGATTTGAACATCGTTCCCGTTTACAAACGCGTTGACACCTGCGGCGCGGAATTTGAATCGCACACGCCGTATCTTTATTCGACTTACGAGGAAGAATGCGAAGCCGACCCGACCGAGCGGCGCAAGATTATGATCCTCGGCTCGGGACCGAACCGCATCGGGCAGGGAATCGAGTTCGATTATTGCTGCTGCCACGCGAGTTTCGCGCTTCACGATGCCGATTTCGAAACGATTATGGTCAACTGTAATCCCGAAACCGTTTCGACCGATTACGATACTTCCGACCGGCTTTATTTTGAACCGCTGACGTTCGAGGACGTGATGAACATCGTCGAAGTCGAAAAACCCGAAGGCGTGATCGTTCAATTCGGCGGGCAAACGCCGCTTAATTTAGCCGATCGTCTGCACAATGCCGGAGTGCCGATCATCGGAACTTCGCCCGATTCGATCGATCTGGCGGAAGACCGCAAAAGATTCAGCGCGCTTCTTCAGGATTTGAAAATTCCGCAGCCCGAAAACGGTACGGCAGTCTCGGGCGAGGAAGCGAAAATCATCGCGAATAAAATCGGTTATCCGGTCGTTGTCCGTCCGAGTTTCGTGCTCGGCGGTCGCGCAATGGCGATTGTTTACGACGAGCAAACTCTGGACGAATATATGCGTTCTGCCGTGGACGCTTCGCCCGAAAAGCCGATCTTGATCGATAAATTCCTCGAACGCGCCGTCGAGATCGACGTAGACGCGCTCGCCGATGAAACGGCGGTCGTTATCTGCGGGATTCAGGAACATATCGAAGAAGCCGGAATTCATTCGGGTGATTCATCGAGCGTTCTGCCCGCGCAAAGAATTGCCGCCGAACATCTGGAAACCATCAAACATTACACCGTGAATCTCGCGAAAGCCTTAAAAGTCGTCGGTTTGATGAACTTGCAGCTGGCGATCAAAGACGACCGCGTTTACGTGATCGAAGTTAACCCCAGAGCGTCGCGGACAGTTCCGTTCGTCGCCAAAGCGACGGGCGTGCCGCTCGCAAAAATCGCGTCTTTGATTATGGCTGGCGATAAAAAATTATCAGATTTCAATCTGCCCGAAGTTTTGTCCGTTCCGAAGATCTTCGTCAAATCCCCGGTTTTCCCGTTCAAAAAATTCGCCGGCGTCGATCCGGTGCTCGGACCTGAAATGCACTCGACGGGCGAAGTGATGGGCGTCGGCGACACCTTCGGCGAAGCCTACGGCAAAGCGATGGAAGGCGCGTTTTTGGTTTTGCCGATGGCGGGCAAAGCCTTTATTTCCGTTAACGATTCCGATAAAGGACAAGCGGTGATTCTTGCCCGAAGATTAAACAAACTCGGCTTTGATCTGGTCGCAACCTACGGCACGACCAAGCGTCTGCAGGAAGTCGGCTTGACGTGCGAAACCGTTTTCAAGGTCAACGAAGGTCGTCCGAACATCGCCGACTACATCAAACAAGGCGAGATTAGCCTGATCATCAACACGCCTTTGGGAAGAACCTCGCACTACGACGAACAGGCGATTAGAAAATCCGCCTTGCAGTTCAACGTCCCGACCGTCACCACCATGACGGGGGCGGAAGCCCTGATCGAAGCGATCGCAACGAAAAAATCACAGGCGAAGGTCGAAGTCAGAAGTTTACAGGAAATCCACGGAAAATCTGCTTCGGTTCAAAATGGAGTATGATTTTTAATGAAACTTGATTTGGTATGATGAAAATCATTTTTGGGAAAATAAAATTTTTTGCGGCTTCAATCCTGATTGTATTTTCTCAAACTTTATTTTCATTTTCACAAATTTCGGATTCTACTCATATCGAATGGAAAAATTTTGGTAGCGCAGGTCAAATCGCTTACATAGATGTTTCAAAATTAAAAAGCAATACCGCACAAAGTACTTCAGAGCTGCCGATTCTTCTCGATTGGAATATGAAAAGCGTTGCGCGAAACAGTTTTTACCGAAATGGGGAAATGTATAATAATTCCTGCAATGGCGGGAGTGTTTTGCGGCAAAATGTAATCCAGTTTTGTCTTCCCTATGCAGACATCGGCTATCATCTCCCGACACCCGATCAAAAACTAAACGGCGAATTTTTCTCGCTTTACGGCTATGGTTTGAATGTTTATTACGAGACTGATAAAAAACGGTTTTATTTTTTCGGCTGCTGTTGGAATTATTCTGAAGCCTTCGGACCATTTTCCGGTGATCCTGAAATTGAAATCCCAAAAGCAGTCAAACCGCGCAGAAAACAAGGGTTGAATCTGAAGATTGAAACTAAGATCTCTCAGCATTGGCGAGATCCGAAGGCGGACGAAGAGGCGGAAATTTTAGAAAAAGCGCCGCCTTGTATGACAAATTATTGTCCCCCGACACTAAAAGAACTTCAATATAGAAGGCTCAACGGACTGGTTATCAAAATCCGCCTCAAAAATAAAGGAAACAAAGATTTGTATCTGTATCCTTTCGACCAAAACTATCCGGCTGTCCTGACCAAATCAATTGAAGCCAAAGAATTCTACCGGCAAAATCAAGAGAGGCGGCTTGAACCGAATCGTAATAAAGAGTGGAAAAGTTTTCCTCGAGGCGCAACCTATGAATTTGAAATTGAAGGTGTCGGCAGAGAGAAAACAGATGCGCTGATTTTACTTTATTTCAATGATAAACCCGTATTTTGGGACGAAATAGAATATGGCATCAAGTTCCGCTCAATGTATAGAAAATTTAAAACAAAAAAATGATGAGCAATTTTTTTGAACCTTCTTGCGCGATGATCGTCCCGACAATGTCCGGCGCCGGAGTCCTGATCGAAGCGATCGCGACGAAAAAATCACACGATAGAGGAATCGTCAGAAGTTTGCAGGAAATTCACGGGATGAAAGGATTAGTCGCAGATTAACGAAACTTTGGCGTTTGTCAAAGCCGCGATTTCTTTCCCGGTCGTGCTCACGACCGCTTTAGGATGTCCGGCGGCAACAAAACATTTGGACAGATTATAAAGGCGAGTATCGATAATAATTGCAGTTCCGGAAGGAAGCGCAAAAGGGGAAACGCCGCCGATCGCAAAGCCGATTCTTTGTTTGATCTCATCAGCCTTTAACGGCGTTAAATTATCAACTTTGAGCTCTTCTGATAAAATGGCGACATTAACCTTCTGGTCGCCGCAGACAATCGCGACAATCGTATTCGTTTCGTTTCCCAAAACAATAGATTTTCCTATTTGATGAAGTTCTACATTGAGAGCTTGAGCGGCATCTTTCGCTGTGGCGGTGCTTTCGGGAAGCATTTCAACCTTTGAGTCGGAGTTTTTTGAGTGTAAAAATTCTTGGACGCGATTTGCACCCTCAGGCAAAAAAACTTTCATATAAAAAAATGAAAGCCTTCAAATAAAGGCTCTCAAAATAAAGATGTTATTTCTTACGCGAACGAATTCCGCGAATTGGATTGTCTGAGGTTTCATTTAGCCAAATCATTGAAATCCCTTCATGCGTGAAAGTATAAAACTTTTCTGAAACCGCAGGAAATTCTTCCAATAATGTGGCTTTTAACTTTTTAGATTTCTCCGTTGCACTTGCTGACAAAGGTTTACTGCTACATTTCATGTTTATATGATCTCCAAAAAAGTATGATTACAAATCAAAAATGCTATCACATTACCGACAGTTTTACCTAACAGAAACTTGTGTTTGCTGTGTTTTGGGCATAGATATCCAACTGTTTTCTTCAAGCAAATCTATTTCCTTTTGGCTTATTTTTATAATTTCCTGGGATCTTGAAGCCATCTCAAATTTCGACAGAATCTGCCAAAGTTTAAAGGGAACCGAGTAGATTTTAATTCTTCTGCTTTTCGAGATAAAAGCGACTTTTTGCGAAGTTTGATCAATCTGGAAAACATTGCCTGATAAAACATCCCGGTTTTCAAAAGGCCTGCTTATTTTGTCGGCAGATAAACCCTCAAAAACCTGAAGATTAAGAAACCACGCTAATTCCGCCTGAAAAATGTCTCCTTTAAATAGAACATTAACAAAGCGCGGTTTTTTCCGATTTCCCAAAAAAATATTGGCTAATTCCGAATAAAAGAATTTTTTTGTTTGAGAGCTCAAATTTTGTAAAGCAAAGTGTTTGGCAAATTCAAAGACGACCTGTTCGTGTCTTTCAGACCGATCTAATTTTCTGAGCCATTCTACAAAATAATCATCGACGAATTCTAAAACCTGCCACACGGATTTTTTTTCAGTCACGACGAATTCGTATAAAGTTTTTGTCAGTCCTTTGATTAAAGGCAAAACAACATACGCCTTAGCCGTAAATATTTCCCAATCTCGGACATCGCAGTAAGTCGAATGAATAGGAAACAATTCCGGCAGCGCTTGCGCAAAAACATTATCCTGAACGATTTTAGGAGTATCAAATAATAATTCCGGTTTGATCGAAGAATAGCGATAATTCAATTTGTTGGAATTTCTCGCCAGTTCCGTGCTGTTATACAAAGTCAGCGTATTAATATGGATTTCTGTGCCTAACCGGACACATTCAAGAGCGGTGTAAATTGCCGATTCAATTTTTTCCACCTCCTGATTGGGTTCTTCCAAAATAAACGCACAAATTGGAAGAATCCCGTTTTCTAAACACGAAGAAAGTTTTTCGCTTGTGGTTGTCCAATTTTTTAGAAAAGGCTTATTCATCCGCTTTTGCGAACTGATTGAAACTGCATCGATTCCTGTGAAAATCCCGATACAGCCCGAATCGGCAAGTAATTCAACAATTTGTTCTTTTAACTGCGGATAAGTTGAATAGCATTCCCAGGTAAGCGGAAGATCTGCCGCGGCGATTTGTCGGCAAACATCAGAAGCCCAGCGCGGTGAATTCAAAAAATTATCCTGGACAAAAAATAAATGTTTTGCTCCCAAATCAACAAGTTTCTTTAATTCTTCAACAATCAGCTCCGGCGATTTATGCCGAACATTATCGCCGTAGTGAGTTGGGCTGTAACAAAAGGCGCACTTGAAAACACAGCCGCGACCGGCTTCATAATTAAAGAGATGGGCTTGATTTAATTCAAAGTATCTTTCCAGATTTACCAAATCGTAAGCCGGAAACGGTATTTCTTCCAGCGGAAATATCTTTGGTTCAATAATCCCTTTCACAATTTTACCCTGGTGACGATACGTGACATTCGAAGTTAATGCCGGACCAGCCGAATCGAGTTTATTCAGAATTGATAAAAATGCGTGTTCTCCTTCGCCGGTAATGACAAAATCAGCGAAATCGAAGTTCTTTAAAACCTCTCCGGCAATTGCTCCAAAATGCGTTCCGCCGAAAATCGTTTTAATATCGGGATTTTTTAGTTTGATTTGGCGGGCGATTTCTAAAGAAACGTGAGATTCAAGACACATCGAAGTAAAACCAATAACATCAGGATATTTCTCTAAAATTTGCCTTATTGCAACATCGTAAAAATTCTCGTCATCAATCGAAATATTCTCCAAGACCTCAAGATTCAAATCAAGAATATCCGCCTCATATCCGAATTGTCGAACGAACGCAGCGAGAGTTAAGAGCCCTAGCGGAGGTGCTAAGTAAGTTTTGTCATATAAACTATTTGGCGGATTTATCAATAAAACTCTCAAACAAATCTTCCTTTTTATTTACTGTCCGAACAGTTTTTTGCCGATTGATTATCATCTACAGGCTTCCAATTAGAATTTGAGTCTAACTTAAACAGAAAATAACCTGCATTAGTATTATTTCCAAACTTGTCTATTAAATAATCTCTTTTACTGATTTCTGTGAAGGGTAACTTTGTCCCTATAGAAACGCTCTTGGATGCCGGATTTTCAGGTTTGTCCGGATTTTTGTCTTTCCAATCATTTTCTGATTTCTCCGCTTTTTCTTTTAGTCCATTTATAAAGTCAATAAGTATTTTATTTCCTGTTTTGTTTCTATCCTGGACTATCTTATCGTTCAACTCAGAGATAATAATATATACTCCATCGGCTACAAATAATGCATGTGTAAATTTAAAATCATCAGGTTTCAGTGTTGGTTCATCACCAATATATTTTTCCAAAGCCTTATCTAACGAACAAGGAGAAGGAAAACTTAAATATAAATTCTTTAGATCATCTTCATTTCGGATTTTCTTTATGCGCTTGCCTAAATATTCATCTACTGCTCCATCCGTTAAAATTATGGCATTAAAGTTTGAATTAGAAGCCTTTGCCTGCGCCAAAGTTTCGATCGCCGAGTTTGTCATACCTGCGATAACCAAACCAGTACCTTCTCCACTCAAAGCGGAATATAAGAACGGAGATGTTTCCTTTCCGCCGATTGGAATGGTGCCGACAATCTCACCAAAATCTGGGGTTCCGCCACTTAAATGTTTTTGAACATAATTTTCTCGGAAATTTTCAATCAAGTCGGTGCTATATGTTTCATTTGTTAAGTCTTTCAAAATGACCGTCTTAAAAACCCCCCCTTTGAGCAAAAAGGAAGAAATATTTTCCGCTTGTTTATCGTTTGCAGGTGGTAGCCTAAGTACTGCGGGTACGTTTTTCAAATCAAGGTTTTTAATAAGGCTCGTCGCTGTTGCAAGCGGTAGAAACATCGGGATTCCGTCATTTTCGGCTTCTGTATTTTTACCTGTATTGCTGTTGGCATTTTGGTTGTTGTTGGCATTACCAGTAACAATTTGGTTGTTATTGACATTGCCATCAACATTTTGATTAATGCTGAAATTATTAGCCATCGGCTTGTAGTTCCTACTACAAAATTTGCCATAAGTTAATGTTGAGGTAGAACTAACATTACCTAATAGCCCAACAATTTCACGTCCTTGACCTTTAACTATGTCTACCGCATGATTAAAAGATTTCTCAAAGGAAGTGTCGTCATCGTCA
>DATLOR010000370.1:0-2372 GCA_035536135.1 Pyrinomonadaceae bacterium
CTCCAAAACGGCAATATCGCGCAAGCCGAAAAAATCCTGCAAACGAATATTTCCGACGATCTGAACGAATATTACCTGTCGCAGTTTTATCTGAGTTTGTCGTATAAAATGATGAATGAGGGCAAGTTTAGCGAAGCCGACAATTATATCAATCAAATACCCGACGAAGCTCAGCGCATCAATGCTTTGGTCGGGCTGGCAAACGCGGTTTATGCGAAAGACAATAAAGAAAACCGGAAATGGGCGGAAAGCATCCTGGATCAGGCGCGTGGTTTGATCGCAGACCCGCCCGAAACGCAGCAGGATTTTCAGGGCGCAACAATTCTCGCGACTGCTTACGCAGCGTTCGACGCAAACGAATCGTTTCGTTTGACCGAATCCTTACTGCCGACGCTCAACGAGCTTATTCAGGCGAATTTTGTTTTGATGAAGTTCAGAAACTACGGCGGTTTCCGCCAGGGGGAAATGCAGATCGCCGCCGGCAGCAATCTCGGAATTTATAATCTTGATAACGCTCTGAAGATTTTGAAGGATAAGGATTTCGAGCGCACCCTGCAATTTACGAACGGCATCAGCCGCCCGGAAATGCGTATCTGGTATCAGATGTTGTTGATTGACGAGAATGCGATGATCGTGAGTCTGCCGTTAAATTCCCGCCAGTTTATGAAAATTGACGGCTGATTATTGTTTGAAATCGACGATCAGCCGCGCCGGATTGGTGAACTGCGAAACACGGAAACCTTTTTTCGCTTTGAGCCCGACGGCAAACGGACGGACGCCCTCGAACCATTCGATTTCCCGAAGCGCACTGACGACCGGCAAATTCAGATTCGCCTTGATGATCTTTTCGTATTTGTAATTTTCGTCTTCGGGAAAAAGAAGCGAATGAAACGTTATCTCGACAAAATACTTGCCGCTGATCTTTACCTGTTCTTCGCCGGTCGCCGTGATCGGCGGTTTGACATATTCCACCGTAAAATTGGGCAGATCGCCGGTAAATTCAAAGACCACGCGGTCAAAGCCTTTGTTTTTGCCGACCCTGACTTCTTTCAATGAAGCGGGTTTACCGCTTTTTTCGTTCAGCCGCGAGATATTGGCTGTTGTCCAGACATTTAGTTTGCCGCTGTTCCCGCTTTGTCCGAAAGTGTTGAAAGCCAGGACGGCGGTTAAAAAAATCGCGAAAATAAAAAGTTTTTTCATATCTTGTCCAATAAATAAACCGCAAACGGGCGGTTTATTTATTGGACTGAAATATAACACATTTTTGTTAATTATTCGGCAATATCGGGTTTCAATCCCGGAGTTTCCGAATTGATATTTTTATTGCGTTTTTTGGCTTCCGAATCATCAAACGCCTCGTCGGTCGGACTTTCGACCGGCGAATCGGTCGGTCGCCACGAATCTTCGCCCTGATGATCGTTTTCGTCAAAAATATCATCCGTCACCGAAGAGTTTTCCTGCGGATTCATTTCCTTGTTGTTCTGCCACGAACTCGTTTCGTTTGCTTTTGATTGTCCAAATGTATTTGCCATAAATTTCCTCCTGAAAAAGTATCGAGCAGGACATTCGGCTTTAGTTTTGTAGATTCTTTTGCCCCTTTTCCGAACCGTCCGAAATCAAAACAAAATGTCCCGCTCAAATTGTAATTACTTTGAACAGAAGCAATGAGCGTGCCTTTCGATAAAAGACCGCAAAAAGGGCGTTTTTTATTGTATGTTAAATTTGGAAGATTTATTCTGTATGAAATCAACGCAAATAAAAATCAGAGATTTTGCCGAAAAACTTTTTTCTTGACATAAATTTGGTTTTATACCAAAATCGTCAGACAGTTTTACAAACCGCTTTCCCGCTGTGGAAAGTCAACTTAGACCCTAAAGGAGACTTTTTATGCAAAATCGTATTGACGCGGCTGTTTCAACCGCCGACAAAAACCAAATTTTACAACTTATTCAGGATATTAAAGCCAAAATGCCTTTTTTGGTCGATCTATCCGCCGCCGAAATCGCTTCGCTGAATAAAATGGGCGACCGCGGACAACCGTTTGTACGCGACGCGATCACGGCTGCCGAGAACGACGACAGTTTTCTGCCGCGCTCGTTCGACGTCGCGGCAATGCGCAAGGACGTTGACCTGCTCGAAATGCTGCCGCCGGTCATCGCGGCAGTTTCGCAGTTAAAAGAATTGCTCAGCGACACATATCTCTTAGCCGGAAGCGATGCTTTCGCCGCCGCGCTCGAAGTTTACGCCGCCGCCCAGCGAAACGGCACGGGCGAAGCATTAAGCGAATCCCTGCGCAATATGGGCAGAAGATTCGACCGCAAACCCAAGCCGTCAAAAGAAACGCCCGCCAAATCGGCAGAACCGCCTGAAAC
>DATLOR010000371.1:0-3853 GCA_035536135.1 Pyrinomonadaceae bacterium
AAAAAGCAAGGCAGCGCACGTTGTGAAAAATATCTCAAAAGCCGCCCGAAAATTTGACAAATTACGGTGAAAATGAGATAAATATGTATAAGTAAGTGCTTACTAACTTATTGAAAACGGGTAAAAGATGAGCAAGCAGGTAGAAGAAAAAACGTCCCCTGCGGACGTTTCAACAAACGGAAACAACAACGGAAACGGGAATGGAAAAGCCTCAATTCACAAAGAAACGCAAACCGAAGTAAACGAGCCGGAAACCGCTCTGCACGAGTCTGAAACTCTCCCGGAAGCGGAATTAAACGTAGAAGAAAACGAAGAAAGCGACGAAATCGCGCCGAAAAAGAAGCGGAGTTTTCCGCTGATGATCGTCGGCGCGGCGGCAATTGTCGCGATTATCGGCGGTTTGATCTACTGGCTTTATGCGCGGCAGTATGAATCGACCGACGACGCTTTTATCGAAGGCGATGTCGTGCAGATCAGCCCGAAAGTTTCGGCGTATGTCGCGAAAGTTTACGTTAAAGGAAATCAGCCCGTTCACAAAGGCGATTTGCTGGTCGAATTAAACGCGCAGGATTTTGAAGTGCGGCTCGAACAGGCGAAAGCGCAATTGCGCAACGCGCAGGCGCAGAAAAATCAATCAAAGGCGAACGTCGATCTGACGCGGAAAACGACCGAGGCGAGCCAGTTTCAGGCGCGTTCGAACGTGCAGACGGCGCAGACGAACGTGACGCAGACAAAGGTTGCGTCGGATGCGAAACAATCGCAGATCCGGCAGGCGCAATCAGCGGTCACCACCGCGCGGGCGAATCTCGCGCAGACGCGGACGCAGATTCCGCAGGCGCAATCGAATCTCGAATTAGCGCAGAAGGAATACAACCGCCGTCTCGCGCTGTTCAATAACGGCGATATTTCGCGCCAGTCGCTCGATCAGGCGACGACCAACCTGCAAACGGCGCAGGCACAGCTCGACGCGGCGCGCAAACAGGTTGACGCGGCGCAGTCGCGCGTCGGCGAAGCGCAGGCAAACGTCGTGACGGCGCAGGACAATTACCGGCAATCGCTGGCGCAGGTCGATCTGACGCAGTCGCAGGTCAATGAATCGACCGGACGGCTGCAGGACGCGCAAGCCGCGCCCGAACGCCTTGCCGTCAGCGAAACGCAGGTCGGAACCTCGGAAGCAAGCATCGAACAAGCCGAAGTTGCGGTGCATCAAGCCGAGCTTGATCTCTCATACACGAAAATTTACGCGCCCGAAGACGGTTTTGTCACGCGCAAGACGGTCGAAGAAGGTCAGCTCGTCCAGCCGGGCGCGCCGCTGATGGCGCTTTCGCTCTCGGATGAATTTTGGGTCGTCGCGAATTTTAAGGAAACACAGCTTGAGCTGATGCGTGTCGGGCAGCCCGTCGATATTGAAGTCGACGCGTATCCGAGCGAGACGTTTCACGGCAAGATCGAAAGTTTTCAGGTCGGCACGGGCTCGCGCTTTTCGGTTCTGCCGGCGGAAAACGCGACGGGAAATTATGTCAAGGTCGTCCAGCGCGTGCCCGTCAAAATTACGTTTGACGAAAAGCCCGACCAGGTTCATCTGCTCGCACCGGGAATGTCGGTCGAGCCGAGCGTGAAAGTTAGATAGAGATTTTTAGCCGCGAACACCGCGAACGGCACGAATAAAAAGAAATAAATTATTCGTGCCGTTCGCGTGGTATTCGCGGCTGATTTTATTGGTAGTAATTCAATAAATGGCAAACGGTAACGCACAACAGCAGCAAGAAGCGTGGAAGCCGAGCTTTAACCCGTGGCTGATTGCGGCGGCGGTGATGCTCGCGACGTTTATGGAAGTTCTCGACACTTCTGTCGCAAACGTCGCTCTGCCGCATATTTCGGGCAATCTGTCAGCTTCGACCGAAGAAGCGACGTGGGTTTTGACGAGTTATCTGATCGCCAACGCGATCGTTCTGCCTGCGACCGGCTGGCTCACGACGGTGTTCGGGCGCAAGAAATTTCTAATCGTCTGCATAATTATTTTTACGGTCGCTTCGGCGCTCTGCGGCGCGGCGACGAATATCAACCTGCTGATCATCGCCCGCATTCTGCAGGGCGCGGGCGGCGGCGCGCTCCAGCCGATCGCGCAATCGGTTCTCTTGGAAAGTTTTCCGCCCGAAAAGCGCGGGTCGGCGATGGCTCTGTATGGTTTGGGCGTGGTCGTCGCGCCGATCATCGGTCCGACGCTCGGCGGCTGGATCACGGATAATTATTCGTGGCGCTGGATTTTTTACATCAACTTGCCGATCGGCGTGCTCGCGGCTTTTATGGCGAATATGTTTGTCGAAGATCCGCCCTACCTCAAAAATCAAAAGCCCGGACGGATTGATTATATCGGTTTTGGTTTGATGGCGCTCGGGCTTGCGGCGCTCGAACTGACGCTCGATCTCGGGCAGCAGCGGGATTGGTTTTCTTCTTCGACGATCGTTTTCACGACCGTCGTTGCCGTCGGCTCGCTTGTGAGTTTTGTCATTTGGGAGCTTTATACGCCCGAACCGATCGTTAATTTGCGAGTTTTCCTGAATCGAAATTTCGCGGTCGGGACGATTCTAATCGCGTCGGTCGGCGTCGTGCTTTACGGTTCGACCGCTTTGCTGCCGCTTTTTCTGCAAACCGTGCTGGGTTACCCGGCGGTCGAAAGCGGTTTAGCGGTCAGCCCGCGGGGCTTAGGTTCGGTGATTTCGATGCTCATTGTCGGGCGGCTGATCGGTAAGATCGATGGGCGTTATCTGATCGCGTTCGGTTTTCTCGTGCTCGCTTTTTCGACGAATATTTTCACGGGAATCACGCTCGAGATCGCGCAGAGCAACATCGTTTACCCGATGATCATCAGCGGTTTTGCGATGGGTTTCGTGTTTGTTCCGCTGACGACGATGGCGATGGGCACGCTTTCGAACGAGCAGATCGGCAACGCTTCGGGGATTTACAATCTGATGCGCAACACGGGCGGCAGCATCGGGATCGCCGCGATGACGACGTTTCTCGCACGCGGCGCGCAAACGCATCAAGCCGCGCTCGCGCCGAATCTTTCGCCTTACAATCCGGCGTTTCAGGATATGGTTCAGCGTATTCAAACGAGCATCGGCGGCAGCGTCGAACAAGCCTACGGCGTGATTTACGGAATGATGGTCAAACAAGCGGCGGTTTTATCGTACATCGACAATTTTCGCCTGCTCGCCTTTTTATGCCTGATCTGCGCTCCGGCGGCGTTTTTATTCAAGAAGGTGAGAAACGCCAAACCGCCGGCGGGCGCGCATTAATAATTTAGCCACGAATGACACGAATAGCACAAATGTTTTTATAAAACCAATCTTTCGGATTCCAGTCTTCTTCTGCCGAAATTCAGCAGAATGGCAAGTTTTAAACCGGTTGCTTTGAGATAATTCAACGTTTGTGCTTTATGTACTTCCGAAATTTTTTCCTGCGCCTTCAGTTCGAGAATTATCGAATCTTCGACCAAAATATCGGCAATATAATCGCCGACGATTTGACTATGAAATAGAACCTTAATCGGAACCTGTGCTTCGGCTTTAATGCCGTTTTCTCGAAACAGAATCATCAGGGAATTTTCGTAAACCTTCTCTAAAAAACCATAACCCAATTCCGTATGCACCTGCATCGCAAGACCGACAATTTTGTAGGAAAGACCTTTGTAGATAATTTTTTCTTCCATAAACTGAGTTTTAGTTTTTGTTTACGGAGAAAAACAAAAAGGCAGAATTCCAATAAAAATAATTCGTGTCATTCGTGCCATTCGTGGCTAATTTCCGATCGCATTTAACAGCAGCGGAAATGTCGCCAAACTTTGTCCGCG
>DATLOR010000372.1:0-10552 GCA_035536135.1 Pyrinomonadaceae bacterium
TCGGGCATCGCCGAACGAAAGGCTTCCTGAAGATCGATCACGACGAGCGCGGTTCGGGTTATGTCTAAAATTTTCGGATGTAACATAATTTTTATAATTGGAGCGCGGACATCTTTGTCCGCTTGCGCGCAAAGCGCAAAATTCCTGTTGAAATTAAAGCCTCGCTGCCGGAGCGCATTTAACGCCGACTTTCAGCGGCATTGGCGGATAGGGATGTCCGCGCTCCAATTTATTATAATTTTTTCAAATCAATCTCACCCGACGGGCGCGTGTCCGCCTTTAAGATTCGTTCGAGATATTTCAACGTTTCTTCGTTCGTTTTTTCTTCATTGGCGGCAACGCAGTCGCACGGAATAAATAATTTGAAATCACGCATATAAGCGTCGTTCGCCGTGAAAAGAATACAAATATCGGTCGCCACACCGGTTAAAATCAATGTTTCCGCGCCCAGGTAATCGAGCAGAATATCGAGCGTCGTCGAATAAAACGCGGAATGTTTTGCTTTTAAAACAAAATAATCGTTCCGTTTCGGCGCCAGCAGGCGGGCGATCTTGTGTCCGCGAACCGATTTCGATTGGCTGTGTTTTAACTGCTTTTTGAAATCGCTGCGCCATTTGCCGAAATTGTCGTTGATATAAACCACCGGAATTTTCGTTTTCCGCGCGATATCAGCAAATTCGGCAAGATTTTTCGCCATCAGCTCGGTATGCGGATAAAGCTTTTCGCCGTCTTCAAATTCGAAGTCCGAAATCATATCAATTATCAATAGAGCGATTTTCGACTTGTCGGGCGCGTTGCCGTGCAAATCTTCATTTTTCGGCATATTCTTTTTGCTCTTTCATTTTTTGTTTTCGCGCTTCTTTTTCGCGCATTTCCTTTTTATAGGTTTTGAAGAAAAAGAAAACCGCCGCCGCGCAAATGATCAGAATCAGGATCATCATCGCGGCGATAAAATAAACTTCGGCTGTCGCTGAATTCGGCATATCAAAAGTGTAGCGCAAAAGGCGATTTTTCAGCAAAAAGCAACGCGGAAAGATTTGTTTGTATCAAATATCAACAAAGCGTAAAATGTCTTGCGGCACCCGTTTTCAAAAGCAAAAAATGAAGCTCGGTAAGTTTATCATCAAGGTCTTGTTGGTTTGCGCTTTTCTGGCGGCGGCGAATTTTGACGCGGCGGCAAAGGACGATTGGCTCAGGGTTCAGTCGAAAAACTTTCAATTGGTCGGCAATGCCGCTGATAAAGATTTGCGCCGCGTCGCGACGAAACTCGAACAATTCCGGCTGGTTTTCACCCAACTTTTCCCAAATATGAAGTTCAGTTCGCCGATCCCGACGCGGGTTGTCGTCTTTAAGGACAAAAAAACTTTTGACCAATTTAAGACGATCGATTGGGCGGCAGGCTATTTTCAACCCGGCGAGGATGTTAACTACATCGTTCTGACGATCGAAGGTAATGAGGCGGAAACTTTTCCGACGATTTTCCACGAATATACGCATTTTTTGATCGATAATTCACTCGGACGCGCAAATATTCCGCCCTGGTTTGGCGAGGGAATCGCCGAATATTACGAACGGTTTTTGATCGAGAACGACCAAAAAGTAACGCTCGGCGGTTTGAACGAAGGTCATCTACGGCTTTTACAACAAAAAAACTTCATTCCGTTCGAGACGTTTTTTGCCGTTGATTATTATTCGCTGCACCGCCAGACAAAACGCGGCGCACAGCTTTTTTACGCGCAATCGTGGCTTTTGCTTCACTATCTTGTCCACGGAAACGGCGGTGCGCGCAAAGCACAGCTGGGCAAATTTGTTGATTTATTATTGCAGGGAAACAAACCGAAAGATGCGTTTCAGCAAGCCTTTCAGAGCGATTACGCGGCGATCGAAAGCGAATTGAAACGATATGCCGCGCAGAGAAATTTCACGAGCACGATCGTGCCCTTCAAGGAAAAATTGATCTTCGACAATCAAATGCAGGTTTTTCCCGTGACGGAAGCCGAAGCGAAAGCCTTTCAGGGCGATTTGCTCTACCACACGCGCCGTTTGGAGGAAGCCGAAAAAGTTCTCGGCGAAGCTTTGGCGACCGACGCCAATTCGAGTCTTGCCAATGCCGCGCTCGGTTTGGTCAAACTGCGCCAAAAGAAATTTGTCGAAGCGAAAAATTATCTCGAAAAAGCGATCCGCGCGGATGCACAGAATTATCTCGCTTTTTACAGTTACGCTTTTGCGATCAGCCGCGAAGGTCTGACCGATTACGGTTTTTCTTCGGGTTACAGCGCCGCGGATGCCGAAAAAATGCGCGAAAATCTGCGCAAGGCGATCAATCTCAACCCGAATTTTGCCGAAAGCTATAATCTTTTCGCGTTCGTCAATTTCGTCCGCAATGAAGAGCTCGGCGAAGCGATCGAAATGATCAAAAAGGCTCTCGCGATTGCGCCGGGCAATCAATGGTATCAACTGCGGCTCGCCGAACTGTATTTTCGGCAGGAAGATTTTCCGGCGGCGCGCACGCTGGCGCAGAAAATTTTGCAGACCGCTTCGACCGACGAGCTGAAAATTTACGCCGAAAACACGGTCAGGAACATCAATTCGCTCGAAAAACAGCTTGACGATATTAAAAACGTTGAAAAAAAAGAAAACGAGGCGGTCAGCGACCAGCCCGTCAGCGATGAAGAAATCGCCCGCCGCCGCGAAAAAGCGATTTTGGAATCCCTCAACGCGACCTTGCGAAAACCGCAGCGGAACGAAAAACGTTTACTCGGCTACGTGACGAAGATCGATTGCCAGCCGAAGCAGATAATTTTTTCGGTGAACGCGGACAACCAGGTTTTCGAGCTGCGAAGCGATTCTTTCGAGACCTTGACGCTCGTTTCGTTCGAATCGAAACTCGTCGATGCAGAATTCGGCTGCGGCTTGATCAAAAAGGAAAATTTATCGGTCATCACCTTTCTTCCCGTCGCGGATACCAGATCAAAAATCGCGGGCGAAATAATATCAGTTGAATTCGTGCCGAAGAATTTCAGGTTTTTGAGCGAAGAAAAATAGTTAAATAAAGACAGAAGCCCGCGCGTGAGCAGGGGCGGATCGAGTAGAAATACATTTCCGCGCTTGCTTTGGCGCGGGCTTTTGTTTTCAAATATTCTGAAACTCTTTGCGGAATATTTCCGTCTTAGAGATAAGTTCGACAAACAATAAAAAGCGGCTGGCAATCTCCAACCGTTGATCAAATTTTACAAGGGAAATTATGAAAAAAACTACGACAGTTTTATTTTTGCTATTTTGTTTTTTATTTCAGAGCGTTTCGGCTGTTTGCGCCCAAAATGCGCCGAATCAGGCGGACGTTTTTGCGCAGATCCGCAAGGAAGGAATGGAAAATTCGCAGATTATGCGGACGCTTCATTTTTTTACGGACGTTTACGGTCCGCGTCTGACGGGTTCGCCGAGTCTGAAGGCGGCAGGGAATTGGGCGGTCTCGGAGATGACCAAATGGGGCTTTGAAAACGCCAGGCTCGAACCGTGGGATTTCGGTCATCCGGGCTGGGTCAATGAACGCGCTTCGGGTTTTATCACCGCGCCCGTGCAGGATTCGCTCGTTTTCGAGGTTCTATCGTGGACACCGGGAACAAAAAAAGCGGTTAAAGGGCAGACGTTTCAACTGGTTATTCCGACCACGCCCGCTCCGACCGAAACAAATCCGAACGCCGTGCAGCAGCCGACGCAGGCTGAACTGACCGCATATTTTGACAGCATAAAATCGCAAATCAAAGGAAAAATGGTTTTGATCGGAAAACCGGCAGTCATTCCGGTCAATATCAATCCGTCGCCGAAGCGTTTAAATGACGAAGATTTGAAAAAACGCTTTGACCCGAATAATCCGCAGCAGCCTTTTCAATTTCCGCAGCCGCCGACTCCGAAGCCCGGACTTCTGACGGGTCAGCAGGTTGCCGAACAGCTTGACCAGTTTCTGGTAGACAACAAGGCGGCGGTCAGAATCAACGACGCGGGACGCGAACACGGGCAGATCCGCGCTTTCAATAACCGCAGTTTTGACATTACAAAAACCGTTCCGACGGTTGTTCTGAGAAACGAAGATTACGGGCGAATTTCACGCCTGATGGCGGACGGAACCGCCGTTTCGTTGGAATTCGACATCAAAAACCACATTATTCCCGAAGGCTCGACTTCCTACAACACGGTTGGCGAAATTACCGGAACGGATAAAAAAGACGAGGTCATAATGCTCGGCGGACATCTCGATTCGTGGCATGCGGCAACGGGCGCGACCGACAATGCGATCGGTTGTGCGGTGATGATGGAAGCCGCCCGGATCATCAAAACGCTCGGCATCAAGCCGCGCCGCACGATTCGCGTCGCGCTCTGGTCGGGCGAAGAGCAGGGACTTTTAGGTTCGCAAGCCTACGTCAAGGAACATTTCGGCTCGTTCGAGGAACAAAAGCCCGGATTCGAGAAATTCGGCGGTTATTTCAACATTGATTCGGGAACGGGCAGAGCGCGCGGTATGTCGATCTTCGGTCCGCCCGAAGCCGCGACCATTTTGCGCGAAGCCCTGGCGCCGTATTCGGACATCGGTTTTGTCGGCGTTTTAAGTTCAAAAAGCCGCGGACTCGGCGGTTCGGACAACACCTCGTTTAATCAGGCGGGACTTCCGGGCATCGGCGTTCAGCAGGACCCGATCGAATACGGCTCGCACACGTGGCATACGAATCTCGATACATATGAAAGAGTTATCGAAGACGACGTGAAAAAATCGGCGATCGTGATCGCTTCGGCGGTTTATGTTCTGGCGATGCGCGACGAGCTTTTGCCGCGCTACAGCAAGGAACAAATGCCGGCGCTGCCGACTCCGCTGCCGACCCCGGCTCCGAGCCCGCTGCCAACTCCGAAACCGAAAAAATAGTCAGCCGGAAAGAGGAAATGAGCGCTCATTTCCTCTTTTCTTCGAGCGCGTTTTCAAAACTGAAATTCGGCGTTGCGCCCTTATTGATCTGCTCCTGCCACGACTTCATAGTGCTGATCTTGCCGGCGTAAATGTCCGAATAATTGAGCAGTTTTTCGCAGAGTTTGAGATATTCCAAAACCGTTTCCTTCTCGCCTTTTGCCAGTAATTCCCGGGCAAGCTCCATATCGATCGCCGAAAAGTAGCTTTTTTCCCGGCGAAGCGGGGCGCGGATCGCGATCAGCAGGTGTTCTTTGGCTTTTGCCGTGTCGTTTTCGCGCAGGGCAATGCGTCCGAGAATGATATTGCCGAGGTGCGCGGCGTTGTCGTAATTCGAATCGTTGGCGTCCTGACCGAAATCGAGGATCAATTCGGTCGCCAGGGATTTGGCGCGGTCGAATTTTTCAAGCTCGAACGCGATTTTCGCGAGCGTTTGCAGCAGATCGCGGCGTTTTGAATCGCGGTCTGAAGAACGTTCTTTTTTGAGCAAAACCAAAGCCGTTTCGCCGTTTTCAAAGGCTTGACCGAGATTGAAGCTTTTCTTTTTCAGTCTTTCGTCTTTAGCTTTCGGCTGTTCCTCGGAATAGAGCGGCACTTCCGTTTTACCGTAAAGAAGTTTGCTGAGCATCAGCGGAAATTCGTAGTTTTCTTTATCAATCAGACGACCTTCGGTCAACAATTTTTCAGCGATCGAAGGTTCGGCGAAACGGATAAATTCAATGGCGTTCAGCCTGATACTCGAATTTGTCTTGTTCTTTTCGACTTGTTTCAGCCATTCATCTCTGAGGGTTTGATACTCGGCGTCCTCGGCGGAGTCATCGGGCGTCGAATAACCGTAAATCTCGGATTCATCGATTTCCGGTTTGTTTTGAATAAACCACAAACGATGTTTCAAACGATTGGCGCGGCGGGCGGGCGTGTCTTTTTTCTCGTCATCTGAATAGTAACGCAGAAGCCGTTTGCGGCTTTCGACATCATCCGGAGTTTTCTGAAGTTTGGCTTCAAACTGCGCGGCTTGCGCGGGCGAAAGCGGTTTTTCGTCGATATCGCCCAGCATCAGATTGGCAATGCTCACGGGTTTGTTCTGACCGGCGGGATTTTTCCGCAGTTCCAGACTTTTTTGCCGCGCAAAAATCGGATTTGCCGAATATTTGATCTCGGCGTTGTAGCCTTCGACCGATTTGTTGATCAGCTCGCGGATCTGCGGGTAATCTTTTGCCGAGATTATGTCTTTGTTGATCACGAGCTCGCGGAGCACTTTGACGCTGCTGCTGCCTTCAAGGGTAAATTCGTTGCGGTAGCTTCCGACCGCGTTTGCAAAATTAACGACCGGCGGCAAAGTTTCGACTTTGACGCCTTCCGGGAAATTCAGCTTAAAGTTTTCCCGAAACCTGGTCGCGCCGAGGATCAGATTCGTCCGGCGTTGTTCGGATTTAACGAATTGCTCCAATTCGGACGAGTTCATCATATTGAGCGCGATCGGCAAAAGCATCGCGCCTTTCGGCGTAAAGGTCGTAAAATTCGGCAGTTCAACTTCGACTTCGACCGTGAACGGCTCGCCGACTTTGAACGGATTGCCGATCTTGACAAGTTTTCCCGAACCGTCAACACCGAAATAGGCGAGCAGCATCTTGACGAAATTTTCGGAGTTTTTCTGAAGCATCGAATCGGCAAAAAGCGGGCGGTAAATAATTTCGGCGCGCCCGTCGTAAACGTTTTTCGAGACGGCTTTCAAACTTCCGTTCGGCGCAAAATTGATCTCGACGTCGCTCAGCATCTGATTGTCCGCCGGGTTATTCTTCGGCGTTTCGATAATGCCCGTTTTTTCGCCCGCGAGAATCGCTTTTTTCCCGACGATCGACTGCGTGATCAAACCGAGCCGCGTATTCGGCGCGGTCGCGTCGGCAAACAATTTCAAGCTCGGAATATAAAGAATCGCGTGGTTAAAATAATCCGGCGTCGCGACCTCGGGAAACCAGTCGCCGAGCTCGGAACGGATCAGCACGGGATAACTTTCGATGCCTTTTGCCTTGAGAAGCGCATAAATGATCGTCGAATAATCCTTGCAGTCGCCGTAGCGATTCGCCAGAATTTCGGTCGAGCTGTGCGGAATCCAGCCGCCTTTGTCGAGCACGATCGAAAGATAACGAATGTTTTTGTTGACCCATTCATAGATCGCCGAGGCTTGCTGCGCGGGTTCTTTGAGGTCTTTCGTGATCTCGTCGGCGAGAGCCTGCACTTCGGGCGTGACGACCGCTTTATTTTTGGCTTCCGACCAGTAAGCCGCGCCGAGCTCGTCATAATTTTTAAAGCTCGAAACGGCAAGCCGCGGACTGCCGTTAAAAAAATCATACATTCCGGCTTCGAGTTCAAAAGCCGCCAGATTTTCTTTGCGCCATTGCCATCGCGCTTTTCCGTTTTCGTCCGTCAGGCGTCCGCCGTCCAGATCGACCGCCTGAACATAGAGTGGAAAATCCGGCGGCGCGGTCAGATTTATTTCGACCGATTTCCAGTTATACGCAAGCGGAAAATTTTCGATCATATCGAACTGCTTTTCAAAATAAGGCTTGGTCGTCGTGATCCGTATTTTAAAGTAGGTCGCATCGCCTTTCTTGAGATCGGCGTATAAGATCTGGATCTGTTTATAGGACGAAAAAGACGGCGCGGCTTCGGCTTGCGGGGTCGGTTTGATCTGGATCGCGTCGGGCGGAAGTGCAAGCTTCGTGCCGTCGGCTTTGAGAATGTAAGCGTCGAGAACTTCGGCTTTCTGGAGGTCGCCGTTAAATGTCCGTTCGAGTTTTTTGTATCTTTCGATCACCAGATCGGAATCGAAACGCTGCTGCATTTCCCAGGTTTCGACCGCCGTGCCGTCGGCGTTGACCTCGTGATTGGCAACGTATTTTTCGACCGTCACGCCTAGTGTTTTAGGCTTTGTTTCAGCTTCTTTCGGCGGATTTTTCGGCGCCGGCGGCAGCTTTATTCGAACCGTTCCGACTGTTCCGACCGGACGTTTTCTGGTTTGCGAAAAGAAGGAGAGCGAAAAAAGTGCAAGCAGGATAAACGCAAAGGTAAATTTTTTCATATGTACAACTTCAGAAAGGTAAACTTTAGCGTGAAGTGAAATTTTAATTTATTTTCAGTCGGGAAAACAAGTTTTTTTTGACAAATTCCGAAAATCGGGGCGCGGGCATCCCTGCCCGCTCGTTCGAGGTTTGGCGAAGAACGTGCAGGGCTTTAATTATCCTTTAAAGTTTTTTATTTACAGTGAAAAGCCGTTCAACGCTTCGCTCGAACGGCGGCGGGCAGAGATGCCCGCGCTCCGGCTGGATTATTCGTAACTGAGAGCCTCGACCGCATCGAGACGGGCGGCTTTGAGCGCGGGATAAAGCGCGCCGAGAACGCCGCCGATCAAACCGACGACCGTTGTGATCAATAAAACAAGCGGGCTGATCTCGACCTCGAGCGTCGTTACCCGCGTTAAAAGAAAACGCAGGATTATGGTCAGCAGAACGCCGCTGACAATGCCGCAGAAGGTTATCAAAACGGCTTCCTGCGCGATCGTCGAGCCGATCTGAAAATTGCTCATCCCGAGCGATTTCATAATTCCGATCTGGCGCGTGCGTTCGGTAACGGTCGTGTACATCGTCAGCAGGATAACGAGCGCGGAAATGACCGCCGCGACCCCGATGATCACGTCGAGAAAAACATTGAGCGCGGGAATGCCCTGCATATAAAGCTCTTCGAGCTGCGAGGTGAGCAAGATCTGGTTGCTCGGAAATTTGTTTTGGAGGCGTTCGGCAACTTCTTCCGCTTTCAAACCCGGTTTGATCTTGACGAGAAACGCCGACGCTTTGCCATCGCCGCCAAGCTGATTCTGCATCACTACGAGCGGAATTTTAACGCGCCCGCCGGCAGCCGGTTCATAAGTTCCGACGATCGTAAAATCGCGGTCCCAAAGATTTATTTTGTCGCCGAGCTTGAATTTTTTCTGCTTTTGGAAACCCGTGTCGATGACCGCTTCGTTGTCTGTCGTAGTGATTGCGCGACCTTCGATGATTGTTAAGCCCGCAACTGCCGCGTATTCGTCAAAATTTACGCCGTCGATCAAACGGCTTCCCGTGTTGGTATCTTTGGCGGCGACCGAATTTTGCGCGATCGGAATCGCGCCCTGCACGCCTTCGGTCTGTTCGATCTGGCTTCTCAGAGCAACGGGCAGGTTCAAAGCTTCCGAACCGCTCAGACCGATCGAACCGCCGGTGCGAAAGAAAATTTCCGCGCCGACATTGCCTTCGCGCTTACCGCGTTCGCGCATCGTGCCGTTTGACAGTCCGACCGTAAAAACGATCAGCAGAACGCCGACCGCAATCCCGAGAACGCTGACAATTGTCCGCGCCGGACGGTGAAGCATATTTGAAAAAACGAGATTTTCCATAAAGAAATTATTTGAACAGGATTAAGAGAATTTTTCAAATCACGGCTTGTGGAATAATTTTCGATATTTTTTTGAAAAAGATGTCTGACATCCCCTCGATTTTCCGCAAATTAATGTGAGGTCAAAAATTTTCGTGTAAACAGCGAAGAAAAATATTAAGAAAAACTTTCAATACAAATTTTAAGGAGCGAAGAAAAAAGATGCTTTTGACTACTCAAAAAAAAACTTTACGATTATTCCGGTTCAGATCTTCCGCGGTTTTGACGTTAGTTTTGGGATTATTACTGGTCTTCGGCGCGAGCAATCTCCGGGCACAAGCTTTCAGTGAAGATTTTGCGGTCGTTCCGGTTCCGGGCTGGACGACGCAGAACAACAGCACGACGATCGGCTCGACCGGATGGTTTCAGGGAAATACGGCGAGATTTCCGGCGCATTCCGGCGCGGCGAATTCCTGCATTGCGGCGGATTTCAACAATACGACCGGAAACAACACGATCAGCAACTGGCTGATTTCGCCGCAGCGCACATTCAGCAACGGTGATGTAATAACATTCTGGACACGCGCACGGTTCGAAGGAATTCCAGACCGTTTGCAGCTGCGGCTTTCATTGGCGGGCGCGAGCACGAACGTCGGAACGGGTGCGACGGCGGTCGGAGATTTTACGACGCTTCTGATAGACATCAACCCGACGTATCTGTCATTCGGATACCCCGGAATTTGGATTCAATATACGGCTGTTTTGTCGGGACTTTCTGCGCCGATCGCCGGACGCCTCGCCTTCAGATATTTTGTCGAGAACGGCGGACCGTCGGGTCCGCGTTCAGATTACATCGGGATAGACAGTTTCAGATACACACCGGCATCGGACCTTGTCGGCTCACAGCATGTGGTTGATTTCAACGGCGACGGCAAAACCGATTTCGCAGTCGTGCGCAACGTCGGCGGCGGCGCGGGCGGTCAGATTCGCTGGTTTATTAATTTGAGCGGAACCGGCACGACCTACGCTTCGGATTGGGGAATTGCCACGGATTCTTATGTACCGGCAGATTTCGACGGCGACAACAAAACCGACATCGCCATCTGGCGCGCGGGCGCACCGACCGTCGCGGCTTTTTATATTCTCCAAAGCGCGACCAATACCGTGCGGATCGAAGCCTTCGGA
>DATLOR010000373.1:0-13491 GCA_035536135.1 Pyrinomonadaceae bacterium
AAAAGTTCGAATTTTTTGTGTAAAGTAATGTAAATTTGTCTTTTTGTTTCGATAAATAAAGGCTTTTCGCGTTCTTCATTTTTTGATTTGTGGTAATCTGTTAATTCTTGTTTTATGAAATCAATCTCCATTTTAGGCTCGACAGGTTCAATCGGCTGTAACACTTTGAAAACGGTTGAGCATCTCAAAGATTTTCGCGTGGTCGCGCTCGGCGCCGGCAAGAATGTCGAAAAATTAGCCGAACAAATTCTTAAATTTCAACCTGAACTCGTTGCCTGCGAATCGGAAGAATGCGCGGAAGAATTGTTGCGCAGAATTCAGAATTCAAAATTCAAAATTCCTAAAATCCTCGTTGGTGAAGAAGGTTTGATCGCCGTCGCAACGCACGCGCAGGCGGAAACGGTTGTTTCGGCAACGGTCGGTGCGGTCGGGTTTGTGCCGACGCTGCGGGCTCTCGAAGCAGGAAAACGCGTGGCGCTCGCGAACAAGGAAACGCTCGTGATGGCGGGCGAACTGATGACAAAGGCGGCGCGCGACAATAAAGCCGAGATCTTGCCCGTCGATTCCGAGCATAACGCGCTGCATCAATGTCTGCGCGGCGAATCCGTCAAAGAAGTGCGGCGTTTAATTTTAACCGCGTCGGGCGGACCGTTTCGGACGAAATCGAAAGGGGAAATCGAAAATGCGACGCGCGCCGAAGCCCTGAATCATCCGAACTGGAAAATGGGCGACAAGATCACGATCGATTCGGCAACCTTGATGAACAAAGGGCTCGAAGTCATCGAAGCGCATTGGCTGTTTGGTTTCGGCGCGGACGAAATTTCGGTGATCGTCCACCCGCAATCGGTCGTCCATTCGATGGTCGAAATGGTTGACGGATCGGTCATCGCCCAGCTCGGCGTAACGGATATGAAACACGCGATTCAATACGCGCTCACTTTTCCGACGCGTCAGACAGGCTGTCTCGAACCGCTCGATTTCAGGAAATTTTCGACCTTAACTTTTGAAGAACCCGATCTGGAGAAATTTCCGTGTCTGGCGCTCGCGTACAAAGCCCTGAGGATCGGCGGAACAATGCCGGCGGCTTTGAATGCCGCCAACGAAATCGCCGTCCAGACGTTTTTAGATAACAAAATTCGCCTGAGCGATATTCCGCGCATCATTGAATCGGTGATGGCTGAGCATCAGTCACAGCCGGCTTCGAGCTTGGAAGTTATTTTGGAAACCGATTCGTGGGCACGCGCGCGCACGGCGGAATTTTTAACCGCCAATGTCTCGGGCGCGGGTTTGTAAAAAATAATTTGACTGCGGAGGCGGTGAGTTTTACACTTTATTTGCAACTTTGGTAGAGGATTTGGGTTCTAAACCGAAAGTTATCTTGAAAAGGATTTTATAAAAATGCCTGATATTTTAATAGTAATTTTAGCTGTCGTATTCGTTCTCGGAGTGGCGATCAACATCCACGAGTTCGGACATTTTATCGTTGCCAAACTTCTCGGAATTCGCGTCGAAGCCTATTCGTTTTTTGGCTTGGGACCAAGAATCTGGGGCTTTAAGGTCGGTCATACGGATTATCGCGTTTCGGCGATCCCGCTCGGCGCATACGTCAAACTCTACGGCGACGAAGCGACTGCCGCGCTCGAAGGCGGCGAATCGGAGGGCGAAAAAGTTCCCGACGCGGAGCTTTACGAACTGCGTCCGCGCTGGCAGAAATTTCTCGTGATGGTCGGCGGACCGTTTATGAACATTATGCTCGCGCTGGCAATCCCGTTTATCGGGGCAATGGCTTACGGTGTTCCGTCAATGCCCGCGCCGATTGTCGGTGTGATAAAGTCCGGCGGCGCGGCGGAAAAGGCGGGAATCAAGCCGAATGACCGGATCGTTAATTTCGGCGGCATTGAAAATCCGACCTGGGAACGAATTGCCCACGATTCGCTGGTTTCCCCGGAACAGCCGATGCCGATCGTGGTTGACCGCGGCGGACAGAAAATCCCCCTGACGATCACGCCGACGCGAACCGAAATAAAGGGGAATGTTATCGGAGACGTTGATTTTGACCCTGATTTAGGCGTCGAACCGGTCGTCGTCGGAACACTTGTGCCGGACAGTCCGGCAGTGCAGGCAGGCTTACAAGCGGGCGACCGGGTAATTGCTTTTAACGGTCAGACGGTTCGCAACAGCAGCGAATTGACTTCTCAGATTCGAGAAAACAAGGATACGCCCGCAAAAATGGTGATCGAAAGAAACGGCGAACGCAAAGAAATTCAGATTGCCGCGAAACTTGATGAAAAAGACGGCATTTACCGGGTCGGTGTCGGTTTTAACCCCGATAGCATCAAGACGCGCGAAAAAGTGGGTATCGGCGGTGCGGCGGCGTATGCCGTTAATATGAATCTCGAAATGATTCGATTAACCGGCAAAGTTTTTGGGCAATTATTCTCCGGCAAGCGTTCCGTCAAAGACGCCGGTCTGCAGGGTCCGGTCGGCATCGTTCAAACGATCGCTCAAATCGTTCGCAGCGAAGCGGGATTTGTCGGATTGCTCTCGATTCTCACGGTCATCAGCCTTAATCTGGGCGTCTTTAATCTTCTGCCGATCCCGCTGCTCGACGGCGGGCAGATCATGGTTCTCGGCATCGAAAAAGTGATGTCGTGGTTCGGCAAAACGCTTTCGATGGCGATCAAGGAAAAGATCCAGCTCGCGGGTTTGGCGATAATTTTACTGCTGATGGTCTTTACGTTATTTTTGGACGTTTCGCGATTTTTCTAAAATTGAAGTAAATTTTGTCAGATTAAAAAGGATAGACACGGGTAATTTTTGCTATTATCTTTGTTTATCCTTTTAGGTTTTTTTGGTGGATTAAATGAAAAGAGAATCAAAAGCGGTTAAGGTCAGAAATATTCAAATCGGCGGCGGCGCACCCGTTTCCGTCCAATCAATGACGAAAACCGACACGACCGATGTTGACGGAACGATCAGACAAATCGAGGAAATGACGAAAGCCGGCTGCGAGATCGTCCGCATTGCCGTGCCGGACGACGACGCGGCGGCGGCGCTTCATAAAATTCGCAAACGGACGGAAGTTCCGATCGTCGCCGACATCCATTTTCATTACAAACTGGCTTTGAAGGCACTCGACGCGGGAATCGATAAGCTCCGTCTGAATCCCGGAAATATCGGTTCGATCGACCGCGTGCGCGAAGTCGTCCGCGCGACGGAAGCGAAAGGCGTGCCGATCCGGATCGGCGTCAACGGCGGTTCGCTCGAAAAAGATTTACTGAGAAAAAACGGATCGGCAACGCCCGAAGCGATGGTCGAATCGGGAATGCGCCACGTGCGGATTCTCGAAGATTTAGGATTTTCCGACATCGTGATCAGCTTGAAAGCATCGGACGTTAACCGAATGGTCGAAGCTTATCGTTTGATGGCAACCAAGGTCAATTATCCGCTCCATCTCGGCGTGACCGAAGCCGGAACGCCGTTCGGCGGCACGATCAAATCGGCGATGGGGCTCGGGATTCTGCTGCACGAAGGCATCGGCGACACGATCCGCGTTTCTTTGGCGGCGGAACCGCACGAAGAAGTGCGCGTCGGTTGGGAAATTTTGAAATCTCTCGAACTGCGCAAACGCGGCGTGACGGTCGTTGCTTGCCCGACGTGTGGAAGATTGGACGTTGATAATTTTGTCGAGATCGTGACGGAAGTCGAACGCCGTCTGGCGCATATCGAAGAACCGCTTCATCTTTCGATCATGGGCTGCGCCGTCAACGGTCCGGGCGAAGCGCACGATTCGCAGCTCGGCATCACCTTCGGTCGGCAGGTCGGAATGATCTTTAAAGACGGCGTGCCGATGCGCCGGGTCGCGGGCGTCGATATTGTCGAAGAATTCGTCAAAGAGGTCGAAATTTTACGCAAAGAAGGCGGCACTGCCAAATCGCTTTTGGAAGAAAAACCGCTCGTTCAAATTTCCTAAAAACAGCCGCAGAAAGCACAAAATTCGCAAAGGTTAAATAATTTTCTTTGCGAATTTTGTGCTTTCTGCGGCTACTTTTTTTTACGGATATAAAATATTGAAAGGATAATACGGCAAATTCCTCAAAACCGTAAAGGCGATTGCTAATCCAAAAAAACTCCAAATCACGAGTGGTGTAAAAGCCTTAAAATTCAATCCGCGACCGCGCGCAAAGGTCAGAAAAAGCGAAACAAACAAATAGCCGAAGAAAAACAAAACGGCGGGCAAAAGCAGGTTGTAACCGAGCGCTCCGAGAACATCGCCGTGCAGGAGCGCGTGAAGCCCGCGGGTCATTCCGCAGCCCGGACACGCGATTCCGGTCAATTTGAAAAGCGGGCAGACGGGGAAAAATCCGGCAGTTGCCGGGTTAAAATAACCAACCGCGAAAGCTGCCGCCGACATTCCGGCGACGCAAACGAACGCCGCTCCGCGCTCGGCGGTTGAAGATTTTAACTGCGCGGTCATTTGCTTCTAAAAAGAATCGCCAGCAATTTGCCGATTTCGTTTATCGTTTGAACATTTCGTGCTTCATTTTCAAGAATCTCGGTCAGTTTTCGCAAAGCGGTCAAAGATTCAACCGAAATCCCCGCAGGCGCGTTTTCGGCAGCTTGTTTGAGAATCTGCGCCGCGCTCTGCGCTTCATTCGGACTACTGCGGGCAATTTCAAAAGTCTTTGCCAGATCAATCCCGAGATTAAATCTCCATAAATTCGCCTCGTCGTTCGCCAGACGGCTCTGAAGTGAAGCCGTCAGATTTTGCGCCAGCGCGATCCGCTCGCCCGTCGGCGGATTCCGAACCGGCAATTGAATTTCGGCTTTGATCGAACTTTGCATTGCGCCGCCCTGGTTCGGGTCGGGTTGTCTAACGAAAACAGGTTTATCGCTGACCGGATTTTGAGTTTCGATCTCGACGCGCCGCATTTCAGCCAGTTTGTCGAGAATTTCTCTTTCACCCGTCCATTCGGGATCGAAAGCCTTGGCAATCCGCGGAACATTAAACGGTCTGAGCGTCGGTGCTTTTTGAATCGCTGCCAGATCATAGGCGATTTTTGTCCAGCCCGCTTTTTCGATCGCAAAATTATAAGTTATGACGCCGGTTTCTTTGGCATTTTCGTCCGCTGGTTCAACGCTCCTGAATTTTGTCCGGCGGGCGGTTTCTTCCGCCGAAGCAAAAAGAAGCGGATGTCCCGCGAGCGCCTTTGCCGAAACGACATTGCCTTGCGCATCGATCACGACCTCGACTTTGACGATGCCGTCCGCGCCGGCTTCCAATGCTTCCCGCGGAAAAGACGGTTTCGGGAGCAGAACGGCTTTGCGTTTGATATTGCCGCGCACGTCGCCGATTTTATAAACTTCTTCCGCTTCGGTCGTATTATCCTTCAAAACCGGCGCCGGATTTTGCGAAAAAGCATTGCCGGCGCCAATGATAAAGAGCGAAAGCAGGAGGAATAAACCAACTCTGAAATTCATATTTTACCGCTCCGCTAATTCTAACTTTTAAGTTTTCCGTCATCGATCATATATTGGATAAAATCGAAACTCGCCTTGAAAAAATCGCTGATAAATTCGGGGGAAATCGCGTCCGTTTCGTCGTTATATGAAGCGATGGCGCGGATCTTATCAATAGTGTTTTCTGAAATATCTTTCGGCGGCGATTCAAGGAGCCAGTTCATCCCCTGCAGACTTTTGATGAATTTCTGCCGTTCGCGGCTGTATTCGCTGTCCGTGATCTTAAATGCTTCGCCGATCGCGCCGCCCCATTGTTTTCCGAGATCGATCATCCAGGCGTCCGTTCCGGTCAGATCTTTGCGCATCGAAGCGATAATTTCGTCAATGATTCTGCCTTTTTCGCTTGCCGATTTGGCGCGGGCGAGCTTGTCGAACTGTGATTTTTCGGTTTTCATCGCGGCGGGAAGCTCATCACCCAGATCGCGCAGAATCTGCGCACTTTCTTCATCGCCGGGAATGTCCTTCATCGCCGTCAAAAACATTGCCAAACCCATCGGGATCAATTTTTCGGATTCGCGCGTTTCCGCAAGTTTAGGAAGAACAAAATTATAGACAATGATGCCCGTCACTTTGACGGGTTGACCGGAAAGCATCGTCGGTGAAAATTTCGATTGACGCGCCGCTTGCACCGCCCCCGCCCGCAGAAGCGGATGACCGCTCACAGCGGTTGCCGAAATCACGTTGCCGCTTTCGTCGATCGTGACCTGGACATTGACCGCGCCTTCGGCACGAACGGCTTGAGCGGCGGACGGATACGGCGGTTTGACGAGATTGGTCGCCTTGCCGTTCAAAACGCCGCCCGAAATCGTTTTCGGAGTCTGATTTGCGGGTGCGCCGCCGGTGTCGTCCTGCGCGGAAATATCGGACGATCCGACGCCTAAGATCAGCAAAATTAAAAAGAAAAATTTGATTCGCATTTTCGCTCCTTTTCTCCGGTGTGTGTTGAAATTATAAAACACAATTGATAAAAACGACAGAAAATTTCACGATCTCGCCATTCCGACAAAAAGCGCGTCGGTCGCGATCTTGCGGTTGACGTTGACTATTAAAGTTTCGCGCAGGGTTTCGATTTCATTGAGCCAGCGGGCAAGCTGCCGGCTTTCAGTCGTTTCGGACAATTTCGCGAGCTGCGGTTTCAAGTCGATATTGACCAAAGTTTTTTCACTTGCGCCGTGCATTAAAACCCAGATGTCGTGAATCAGCGTTTGCAGGGTTTCGAGATAAAATTCGTAATCGTCCTTGTTTTTCGCGTCGTTCATTTCTTCGCCCGTTCTCAAAAGCGGCAGGTGATCCGGCTTTCCCGCCAGACTCTGCAAAACAACCAGCATCGCCTCGCGTTTCGTGCGAAATTTTTCCAGATCGAAGTTTAGCGCGTGCCCGATGCTTCCCGCCGCGAGCCGGGCGACGAGCGCCGCGTCAACGGGCGAAAATTTTTCGGTCGCGATGATCTTTTCTTCGATCGGCTGCGCTTCGATCGGCGCAAAGCGGATCGTCTGGCAGCGCGAACGAATCGTTTGCAAAAGGGAATCGGGGCGCGAAGTAACCAGAAACAGATAAGTTGTCGGCGCAGGCTCTTCCAAAGTTTTCAAAAGCGCGTTCGAAGCCGCATCGTTCATTTTGTCGGCATCGTCGATAATAAAAAAACGCGCCTTTGCTTCATACGGGCGAAAATTCGCTTCTTTTTCAAGATTGCGGATGGCGTCGACGAGAATATTTTTATTGTACGGAATGACGAGACCGATGTCCGGAAATTTGCTGAAAATAACTTCCTTATGCGCGTCGCGGTCGTCGGGTTTCGGGAAATTAAAATCATCGGCGCGCCGGCAAGCCGCGCATTTGTCGCACGCTTCGCCCTGCTGCGGACTCAGACAAACAAAGGATTTGGCAAGTTCGAGGGCGAATTGCTTTTTGCCGACACCATCGATTCCGGCGAACAGCAGCGAGCGCGGCACCCGCTGCTTTTCAAGCATCCGCCGCAATATTTCCTTGATATGATTGTTGCCGAGGAGTTTACTGAACATCGCATTTATTCTAACAAAACGAAACAAAATAGGACGCGGATTTTCGCGGAAAGATCATAAAATAAAATCAGCGAAAATCCCCTTTATCCGCGTCCTATTTTGGAGTACCCAAAAATTTCTTAACGATTTCCGAAACTTTCGCGTGAACATCTTCGATCGAACCGCTCGCGTCGATCACGCAAAAACGGCGCGGCTCTTTTTCGGCGATCTTCAGGTAAGCCCTGCGGACACGCTCGTAAAATTCGGTCGTTTCTTTGTCCATCCGGTTTTTAATGGTTTCGTCGTCGGTGCGCGAATTCGTGCGCAGAATCGCCTTCTCGATCGGAATGTCGAAAAAAAGCGTTAAGTCGGGCTTTAACCCGTCGGTCGCCAGTTTGATCACCTGATTGATCACTTTTTCGTCGAAGCCGCGTCCCGCGCCCTGATAGGCGGCGGTAGCGTCCGAGTAGCGGTCGGAAATAACGATCCTGCCTTCGGCAAGGGCGGGTTTGATCAGAAAATTAACATGCTGGGCGCGGTCGGCGGCAAAAAGCAGGAGCTCCGCCATCGGGTGAACGTTTTCTTCGGTTTCGAGAAAGGCTTCGCGCAAACGGCGACCGAGCGGTGTTCCGCCGGGCTGCAGGGTGGTCAGAACATTAAATCCCCGGACGCGCAAATCCCCCGCAAGTAGGCGCAATTGCGTTGATTTGCCGCTCCCGTCAATGCCTTCAAAAGTTATGAATTTACCGCGCAAGATTTTCCTTTAGAATCAATTAACCTCTTCTTTCAAGCGAGATCGTTGAAATAGCGTGTTTGAAAATTAAAAAATCCTGGTTGTTCGAGTCCATCAAAACCGAAAATTTATCAAAGCTTTTGATTCTACCCGAAAGCGTCGAACCGTTCATCAGATTGATTTGGACGGATAATTTATCGCGTCGTGCCGAGTTTAAAAAGGCATCTTGAATATTCTGCGCCGTAGGTTTTTCCATAACTTTTCCCGTTTGTTATCTTAAATTTAGCAATTGCATTAAATTATAACAGATTTAACTTGAGTGACAAGAAAATTTTCACAAGCAACTACTTTTTGAGCATTTTCCACAACTCGGTCTGAATTTTTTCGTCATTCCCAAAACCGTCAAGCCAAATCACGCCTTCTTCGCGCCGAAACCAGGTCATCTGCCGTTTCGCATAATTGCGCACATCTTGTTTGGTCTGCTCGATCGCGCTCTCAAGGGAGCGCTCACCGCGCAAATACTCGCAAACTCGCCGGTAACCGTGGGCGCCGAGCGCGTTGGAGTTATCTTTTACGCCCGACTCGCGCAATAGTTTCACTTCTTCGACAAGTCCTTGCATAAAATGCAATTCGGCGCGGTCATTGATTTTTTGATAAAGCGTTGCGCGCGGCGGATTGAGCGCGAAAATTTGGATCCTTTCGGCAAATTCGGGCGGCGCGGCGCGGTTCGGCTGAATTTCCGAAAGCCGTTTGCCGGTTTGAAAATAGACTTCGAGCGCGCGCATTGAGCGGACATAATCACGCGGAAAAAGTTTTTCGGCGGACGCTTTATCCACTCTTTGCAGAATTTTATGCAAATATTCCGCGCCCTTTTTTTCTTTGACCAGTCTTAATTTTTCGCGCAGATTTTCGTCCGTTTTCGGGGATTCAAAAAACGGATTGCGGAGCGTCCGGAGATAAAAACCGGTTCCGCCGACGAGGATCGCAGTATTGCCGCGCGCTTCGATCTCGCCGATTTTTTCGGTCGCGTCCTGTGCCCAATCCGCCGCCGTGTAATTTATGTTCGGCGAAACATAATCGATCAGATGATGCGGCACGCCGCGTTTTTCTTCTTCCGAAGGCTTGGCGGTCGCGATCTCGATGCCCTGATAAATCTGTACCGAATCGCAATTGATGATCTCCGCGTTTCCCAAACCAAGCGCGAGCGCGACGCCGATTTCGGTTTTGCCCGAAGCCGTCGGTCCGACGATCGAATAGATAGGTTTTTTATTTGTTGAATTCAAGATTTATTCAATATTTTCGTAAATTGTAAATTAAGCTCGTCCGTTACGGTTATTTTATCACCGTAACGAAGAAAAAAGCCGTTTTGCGAGATTCCGCGACCGTCGGGAATGTAGCCGCGCCTGACATACATTCTCTGCGCCGCGCCGTAATCTGCGGTTAAACCGACGCGGATTCCGGCAGTTCGATGATTTTCGGCGATCAAATTTTCTGCCGTTTCCATCAATATGCTGCCGATTCCCTGATTTCTGAATTTTATCAAAACATTAAGATCGACGATTTCGGGAATTGCTTTCTCTCTAAAAGGCGCAAAATCAGATTGCCAAAGAATCGTCAGATAACCGGCAAACTCGTTTTCGGTTTCGGCGATCAAAACTTCGCGTTTTCCTGCCCGCTGCTCTTTCAGGTAATTTTGATACTGCGCCGATGGCTTGTTCCAAGCCTGCGCGGCAAAAGCTTTCGCAATAATTTCGCAATCTTCTGCCGAAAGCGGGCGAATCAGGATTTTTTTGCTCATTAAGCGGATTTTAAAACTCCTTTTGTTAATTTTCGCTGTTACGAATTATAGTAAATAAAAACCATTCGGCGAGTCTTTAACTTAAAAAATGAAAAAAATAATAACCGGCTTGTTTCTGCTGTTTTCGCAAATAAATCTGATGGCGCAAAAAACGGAAAATTACATCCAGTACGTCAATCCGCTGATCGGCACGCAAAAAATGGGACATACTTTCCCCGGCGCGACCGTGCCGTTCGGCGCGGTTCAACTCTCGCCCGACACCGACGAGCAGCCGCATAACATCAATGGAAAATACAACCGCGACGCCTACAAATACTGCGCAGGCTACAATTACGACGACCGCGAGATTGTCGGGTTTTCGCACACGCATTTTTCGGGCACGGGGCATTCCGACCTCGGCGATTTTCTGATCATGCCGACAGTCGGCGCGCTTCAGCTCGAACCGGGCGATAAAAATAAGCCGAAAACAGGGTTTAGGTCGGCGTTTTCGCACGCCAACGAAACCGCCGAGCCGAATTATTACAAAGTCTTGCTCGAAGACGACGGAATTTTAGCCGAAATGACGACTTCCCAAAGGGTCGGTTTTCATCAATACACTTTTCCCGAATCCGAAAATTCGCACATCATTCTCGATCTGATGCACGGGATTTATAATTACGACGATAAAAACGTCTGGACTTTCGTGCGCGTCGAAAACGACCATACAATTGTCGGCTATCGCCAGACAAACGGCTGGGCGCGAACACGGACGGTTTATTTTGCGATGGAATTTTCCAAGCCTTTTAAGAATTACGGCTTCAAAAACTACGAAAAACAGGATTACAAAGGCTTCTGGCGCAAGTTCGACCAGACGAAAAACTTTCCCGAAGCCGCGGGGAAACAGATCCGCGCCTATTTCGATTTCAAAACCGCGAAAGACGAAAAGATTCAGGTAAAATTCGCGCTTTCGCCCGTTTCGACCGATGGCGCGATGACTAATCTGAAAACGGAAACGCCCGATTGGAATTTTGATAAAGTGAAAAAAGCGGGACAGGACGCCTGGAACAGAGAACTCGGCAAGATCGCCGTAACCGCCGAAAGCAAAGACGATCTGGTGAATTTTTACACGGCGATGTACCACACATTCTTGAGCCCGACCGTTTATATGGACGCCGACGGCAAATATAAAGGTTTAGACCAGAATGTTCATCAGGCGCGCGGGTTTACAAATTACACGACCTTTTCGCTCTGGGACACATACCGCGCGCTGCACCCGTTTTTCAACATCGTTCAGCCGAAAAGAAACCGCGATATGATCAATTCGATGATGGCGCATTACGACCAGAGCGTTCATAAAATGCTGCCCGTCTGGTCGCATTACGCCAACGAAAATTGGTGTATGATCGGCTATCATTCGGTTTCGGTGATCGCCGACGCGATCGTTTCGGGCAACACGACCGGCGTTGACGCGAGCCGTGCGCTCGACGCGATGGTGCAGACCGCTCGCACGAAATATTACGACGGACTCGATTCGTATATGTCGCTCGGCTACGTCAAGGACGAGGGAAATTCTTCGTCGGTGTCGAAAACTTTGGAATACGCCTACGACGATTGGGCGATCGCGCAGGCGGCGAAAAAACTCGGCAGAACGGCGGTTTACGATGAATTTATCAAGCGTTCGGAAAATTGGAAAAATGTTTATGACAAACGGGTTGGTTTCACGCGTCCGAAGCTCGCAAGCGGCAAATTCGTCGAAAAATTCGATCCCTTAAAAACCGAAGGCGAGGGATTTATCGAAGGCAATGCGTGGAATTATAGCCTGTACGTGCCCCATCAGCCGGCGGAAATGATCGAAATGATGGGCGGCAAACAGAAATTCGCGGCGCATCTCGACGAGCTTTTCTCGATGAGCCTGCCCGATTCGTTTTTCGCCGAAACCGAAGACATCACGCGCGAAGGAATCATCGGCGGATACATTCACGGCAACGAGCCTTCGCATCACGTCGCGTATCTCTATAACTGGACGGACGCGCCGTGGAAAACGCAGGAACGCGTGCGGATGATTCTCAAACATCAATACACAGCAAAGCCCGACGGCTTAGGCGGCAACGACGATTGCGGACAGATGTCGGCGTGGTTTCTATTCTCGACGCTTGGATTTTATCCGGTCGCACCCGCCTCCGATCAGTATCAACTCGGAAGTCCGGCGATCAAAACCGCCGTTCTCAAGCTCGAAAACGGCAAGACCTTAACGATCGAAGCCTTAAATCAGAGCGACAAAAACGTCTATGTCCAAAAAGTCACGCTCAACGGCAGGGAAGTAAAGCGCACATACATCACGTACGCCGAAATCATGAACGGCGGACGCCTGACGTTTTCGATGAGCGACAAACCGAAAGCGTAAGAGACAATCAAGCCGCAGAGCATGCAGAGCATACTGAGTATTAATTTAATTTTCTCAGTGCGCTCGGCGTGCTCTGTGGCTTATTTAGTCTAAAAAATCACAAAACGAATCAATGCAGCCAGCAAGACCGCGCCGAGCAGGATGAGCGAACCGATCAATTGATTGCGGGAAAAGCGCATAGCTGACAAATTAATCCGTTTTATGTTTTAGCGCAAGCTCTGCGAAGCCTCGAAAAAGCTGTGGGAATCCACATTGAAACGCATTAAAACTTTACGGATACTTTTAATTGTCTGATTTTACCTTTCGGAAAAATAAATTATGCATCGTTATCCTTTTTATCTGATGTGTGCGCTGGTAACGTTTGGTGTCGGTTTATTCGTTTCGATCGGGTTTTACTTGAAACCCTTTGAAAAAAACGACACGGCGGAAGCTCAAAAACGAACGGAAAATGTCGTCCCGCGCGGCAGTTTTGTCGAAGAACCCGTTTTTTACGAAACAAGTCAAGAGCCAGCCGACGATGAAAAAGAGATTCCGGTCTGCCGGGACAAACGCCTTACGCCGCTCTGGAATGAGTTAAAAAAAGATAAAACGTTTCGCGAGAGCGTCGATTATTTTGATGTCGATGCCGATTGCAGCGAAATGCTCGAACTGCAAAAAACGGATTTGAACGGCGACGGGCAAAAGGAATTTATTTTGTGGGGAAGCAATCTTAAATTATGCGGCGGGACGGGCAATTGCCACATCTGGATTTACGAAAAGAAAAAAGGCAAATACAAACTCCTTCTGCAATCGGTCGCCTACAACGATGCGTCGAAATGGTTTGAACCCAAAAAAGCCAAATCGAACGGTTACCGAAATATCCTGCTGAAAACTCATTCGACGGCGGCTGAAACGACTTACCAGTTTTACAAATTCAACGGCGCAAAATATGTCGAATATAAATGCTTGATGTATAAATACACGCTCGACGAGAAAAAGCCTTCGATTAAGCCTTGCCGGGAATATTCGGAATATTAGGAACAATCGAAAAGGAAGTGCGCGAAAGCGAAAATCGTTT
>DATLOR010000374.1:0-7255 GCA_035536135.1 Pyrinomonadaceae bacterium
ACGTGAGCTGGGTTCAGAACGTCGCGAGACAGTTCGGTCCCTATCTGGTGTGGGCGTAGCAGAATTGAAGGAATCTGTCCTTAGTACGAGAGGACCGGGATGGATCCACCTCTAGTGTACGAGTTATCGCGCCAGCGGTAGTGCTCGGTAGCTAAGTGGAGCATGGATAAACGCTGAATGCATCTAAGCGTGAAGCCAGACCTAAGATTAGTTCTGCCAGTGAGACTCGTGGAAGACCACCACGTTGATAGGTTGGAGATGTAAGCACAGCAATGTGTTTAGTTGACCAATACTAATTGTCCCAAGGCTTGACCATAAAATTTGTTTGTTAGCAAATTTAAGTCAATTGCAATTTGTTAAAAAGAAAAATATCTATTCAATTACTGGAAAGTTTATACAGTTTTCCGGTGATTTTGTCGACAGGGTCACACCCGTTCCCATCCCGAACACGGAAGTTAAGCCTGTTAGAGCCGATGATACTGCACCTTTCAGGTGTGGGAAAGTAGGAAGTCGCCGGATTTATAATTTAGAAAAAGCCTGCTTGGAAACGAGCAGGCTTTTTTGCGTTCAATAAAAACTTGGACAACAATTTTACCAAAAGCTATAATCAAACCTGGCGATACCCAATTCCGATGAATTTTGACCGATTTTTTAAATTTATATCTTATGCCGTCGTGTTTTGCGGCTTTCTGACACTTTGGGTTTCAGGCAGCTTCGGAATAACTATCACGTTGCTTTTTATCTCGGCAATGATCGGCGCGTGGTTCTTAGAAAATACCGGCTGGCAGCTTTCCGAACGGTTAGGGACAGGATTGATTTTCGTTCTGGTGCCGTTTTTTTATATCGGTTGGAAATATCGGCTATTTGGTTTTTCAACCAGTGAAACGATTATTGCGGGAATTTTGGCAAGACTGATTCTTGGACTTTCGGTCATCAAACTTTTTCAGAAAAAAGCGGATCGAGATTGGCTTTTTCTTTATCTGATGGCTTTTTTCGAAGTCCTGCTTGCTGCGGCTTTGAGCATCAGCCCGCTTTATCTCGGCTCTCTGATTTTGTATTTGTTTGTCTCGGTTTTAGCGATCATCGGATTTGAGATCAGAAAATCTGCAAGAGTTGTTAATAAAAATGCCGATAAAAAATCTCTTGAAACAACCGAATCTCTCAACAAAACGCCTTTCCGAAAGCTTCCCGCGACGGCAATAATCTTACTTTTTTTGATCGCCGCCTTTGCCGCGCCGATGTTTTTTATGCTGCCGCGCGTCGGCGGCGCCGGCTTTGGCGCAAACCAAGGCGGCATTACTGGGTTAACCGGATTTTCCGACAGGGTAAAACTCGGCGAAATCGGGCGAATTCAACAGAGCGACGAAGTCGTTATGCGCGTACGTCTCGAAGGCGACGACACGGATGTTTTGGGCGGAATGAAATGGCGCGGCGTGGCGCTCGATACGTTTGACAATAAAACCTGGAGCAAGTCAAAATCGCCTCCGCCGAATTCGTTTATTAAGCCCGAAAACGAGTTTTTTCGGCTCGGGTATTCCTCCGGAAAAATATCTCTAACCGTTCAAACGGTTTATCTCGAACCGCTAGATACCTCGGTTTTATTCGGACTTTCGCGCCCTGTTGCGATTCAAGGGAATTTTCAGACCTTACAGAGAGATGCTTACGGCGGAATTAGTTCGATCCGCAGTAATTTTGAGCGGATTAGCTATAAAGTTCATTCCGACCGATGGATTCCAAGTGCGGAAGCTTTGAGAAGCGATAATGCGATCTATAAGGCGGAGGATGCAAACTTTTTGCAAATTCCCGAAAACTTTGATGAAAGAATCGGAGATCTCGCTTCTCAAATAACGAAAGGGAAATCAAATCGTTTTGACAAGGCAAAAGCCATTGAGCAATATCTGCAAACACAGTTCGGCTACACTTTGGAACAAAAGGCTGGCGGCGAACAGCCTTTGGCGGATTTTTTGTTCAATGTGCGCGAAGGTCATTGCGAATATTTTGCGACGGCGATGGTCATGATGCTACGCACGCAGGGCATCGCGGCGCGGGTTGTCAATGGATTTCAGCGCGGTGAATATAATGAAACGGCAGATATGTATGTCGTCAAACAAAAAGACGCGCATTCATGGGTCGAAGTTTATTTTCCGAAAGAAAATGCCTGGGTGACATTTGACCCGACACCGTCTGCCGGACAAAATCTGTCGGGCAATACGGCGGGAATGTTCGGATTTGTCGGCAAATACCTCGATGCTCTGGAAGCGTTCTGGATTCAATATTTCGTTTCCTATGACAATCAGGAACAGCGTTCGCTTTTTCGTTCGATGAAAAACGGGTTTGTTGACTATCAGGCAAAACTAACCGAATGGCTCAATGAATACCAGTATAAAATTCAGGACTGGTGGAAAGAAGTTCGCGGCGACAAAGGTTTTCAGACGAGCGCGTGGGCGATTGCTTACGGCGCAGGTTATTTGATCGCCTTTATCGCCGGATTTTTGTTTTTGCAATGGATTTACCGGCGCGTTAGAAAGTTGGATTTGTGGCGAAATTTCGCGGATTGGTGGCGGCGCAAGAAGCAAAAATCGATCGTCGAATTTTACGAACGGATGGAAAAGGTTCTGGCGAAACACGGATTTCTACGCGAGGCGCATCAAACGCCGCTCGAATTCGCCTTTGCGCTTCGGATGCCGGAAGCGGTCAAGATCACGGAAAAATACAACCGCGTGCGTTTCGGCGAAAAGAATTTATCGAATGATGAGGCGCGGGAAATCGAAAACTGGCTCGAAAGTTTGGAGAAAAAAGATTCTAAACCGTGATGATTTTGTGAAATAGAAAAATGCTTCGCTGTTTGAATAACACGATCAAACTGCGAAGCATTTCGGCATTATGCAGAATTCGGGATTATTTATCGTCCGAATCCGCGTCTTTGTCGGAATCGGATGAATCTTTCGGTTTTTCGGTCGTTGTGGTCGGCGCACTGCCTTTGACGGTGAAAGTACCTGATTTTTTATCGATTTCTTTGCCTGATTAGTCCAGCAGAGTTGCTTCGGCTTTGAAATCGCCACCGGTAATCTCGGTTATTTCCAAAAACGCTCTGCCGCTTCCGGGTAATTCAACTTCCTTTGTTAAAGGCGTCCCGCCGCCGGAAGCGCTTTCAACTTTAAATCGAACTTTGACTTTGCTCATCGCATTGGAAACATTGGCGACGGCATAAATTTTATCGCCTTGATTAAAGCTCGTAGTTGCCGGTTCGGCTTTGTCGTTTTTGCCGAAATTGAAGCTGCTGATGTTGGCGGTCGTAAAACTGGCGTTGCAAGCCATTGCAACAAATACCAAAACGCCAATCGCAATGATTGTATTAAAGTGTTTTCTCATAGGTTTTCCTTTTATTATCGGTTTCGTAGAACGAGGCAAGTTTAATAAATCAGGCAACCATTGGCAAGCCGAAATGCTTCAAACAAGGTCTTTTTGTGGTATTCTTATAGTTTATTTGTTTTATGAAAAAAGTAGGATTTGTCAGTCTTGGTTGTCCGAAGAATCTGGTTGATTCGGAAGTGATGATGGGACAATTAAAAGCAGCCGGTTACGAGATCACGAATAACGCCGACGAAGCGGATACGGTCGTCGTCAATACGTGCGGTTTTATCGAATCGGCGAAACAGGAATCGGTCGAAGCGATTCTCGAAGCGACGAGCGCAAAGGCGAACGGCAAAGCGCAGAGAGTGATCGTGGCGGGCTGTCTGGTCGAGCGTTACCGCGACGATCTGATGAAGGAATTGCCCGAAGTTGACGCGTTTATCGGAACGAACGAAGTCGGCAGAATTTTGGAAGCGGCTGACGATAAAGTTAATTTTAAGGAACTTCCGCTTTTACAGATCGGCAATAAAACGGCGACCTATCTTTACGATTTCGACACGCCGCGTTATCGCGCGACCGACTCTTACACGGCTTTTATCAAGATCGCCGAAGGCTGCGACCGACCGTGCGCGTTTTGCTCGATTCCCTCGATGCGCGGTTCTTTCCGCTCGCGCCGTTTCGGTTCGATCTTAAAGGAAGCCGAAGATTTGGCGAAACAGGGCGTCAGGGAAGTTGTCTTGATCGCGCAGGATTCTTCGCGTTTCGGTGAAGATCTGGGCGAGACGGACGCGCTCGCAAAGCTCATCCGCGCCCTTGGAGAGATCAAAGATCTGGAATGGATTCGCGTGATGTATGCTTACCCGACGCATATTTCCGATGAATTCCTGAACGCGATCGCCGAAACCGAGAAAGCCGTCAAATATCTCGATATGCCGCTCCAGCACGGTTCGCGCAATGTCTTAAAACTGATGAAACGCGGCGGAACCCGTGAATCTTTGGAAAAATTAATCCGCCGAGTCCGCGAAAAAGTTCCGGGAATTACGATTCGCACAACTTTTATCACAGGTTTTCCCGGCGAAACCGAAGAGGATTTTGAAGAATTGATGGCTTTCGTCAGAAACTGCGAATTCGATAATGTCGGCGTTTTCACCTACTCCGACGAAGAAGGAACTCCCGCCTATGATCTGCCGAACAAAGTTGACGCTAAAACAGCCAAACAACGACGCGCCCGCCTGATGAAGGAACAAGCCAAGATTTCCAAACGAAAAAACAAGGAAAAGATCGGCAAAACTTTTAAGGTTTTGTTTGAAGGCTATTCGCAGGAATCAGATTTGCTTTTCCAGGGCAGATTGGAAGGACAGGCGCAGGAAATCGACGGTTATATTTTAATCAATGATATGCCCGAAAACCTCGACCCGAAAATCGGCGAATTTTACAACGTCAGGATCAACGAAGCGCACGATTATGATTTAATCGGTGAAATCGTATAGAATCAACGACAATGCCTGATTACGACGAACTTATTCATACGTCCGCAGCTATCGAATTGCAGGAGCTTGCCAAAGAAGAGATCAAAGAGAAGAATCTTGTCGATTATTTTTCGCTGGCTGTAACGACTTTCGGTGTCGGCTATCTGCCGCTCGCGCCCGGAACCTGGGGCTCGATGGTCGGCGTCGCGATCTATCTTTTGTTTCGATCGATCGAAGCGAATCTTTCGGCAAATTTCGGTCTAAAGGGTTGGACTGATGCGCAAATAACGGCGTGGATCCACGTTGGAAATTTGTTGATTTTTCTGCCGTTTTGTCTTTTGGGAATCTGGGCGGCAAACCGCGCCACGAAACTTTTCAAACACAAAGACCCGTCGCAAGCCGTCGTTGACGAAGTGATGGGACAATTGATCGTCTATTTGTTTGTGCCGTTCGATATATCGTGGAAGCTGATTTTAGCCGGATTTTTATTGTTCCGCCTGTTTGATATTTGGAAGCCGTATCCGATCGATTCTCTGCAGAATCTCCCGGCGGGAATCGGGGTTTGCGCCGACGATATCTTAGCCGGGGTTTACGGCGGGGTTTGTTTGAGTTTGATTTATGCCGTTGCGATAAGCTTATGAAAATTCATGTTTTGGCGGGCGATGCTTTAGCCGGAGATTTTAAGAATTGCGCGATCGAAGGCGAAATTGTCGTCTGCCGCGAGTGTTTGGTCGATGGCGCGGTGAAAGCCGCGAATTTGGAAGAATTTTGGCAAACACGCGCTGAATTCATTTCTGACGCACACGGCGCAGACAGGGAAGAATATTTTTCGGGCGTCGCTTCGGAATTTGAAAAGCTGAAAAATCTTGCTTCGGCTGAAGCGGAAATAAATCTCTGGTTCGAATACGAGCTTTTTTGTCAGGTAAATCTGTGGTTTTGTCTTTATTTACTGCGCGAAAGCGGGGCGAAAGTTTTTCGGGTTGCGCCTGTGGTTCGCCGGGAAGAAGAAATCTGGAAAGGTTTCGGCGGTTTGGAAAGCATTGATTTGGAAAAATGTTTTGCCGAACGCGCCCGATTTACCGCAGAAGATATTCTGCTCGGTGCGGATTTGTGGAAAGCGTTTCAAGCGGCGGATTATCAAACGCTTGAAAGACTTTCGGAAACCGAATCAAAATGTTTTCCTTATCTAAAAGAAGTTTGCCGCGCCGAAATCGAGAAAAATTCGCGCCCGAAAAAGATTTTGGAGGGAATTATCGCGACCGGCAAAACGGATTTTGCGGAAATCTTTCGCGAATTTTCTGCGCGGGCGGGCGTTTACGGTTTTGGCGACTCGCAAGTTCGTAAAATTTTGGCAGAAATCTAAGGGTTTTTGTCTTCACCGTCCGCCTTGATGGGTTTATCTTCCGTTTCAAAGATCCAGCCTTTTCGCCAAAAGTAGATCAGTAAACCGACACCGATAATGAACATCAGGGTCAATGCGCCGAAATATCCGTACGGAGAATGAAGCTCGGGCATATTCTCAAAATTCATCCCGTAAATTCCGGCGATCAAAGTCAGCGGCAGCATAATCGAAGAAAATACCGCGAGCACCTTCATAACATCGTTGGTTTTGTTTGCCGTCACGGAAAAATGGATTTCAAACAATCCGCTGACCAGATCCTTGTAACTGTCTGCCAAATCGGAAATCCGCAAAAGATGATCGTGAACATCGCGGTAAAAAGGCAAAACCTGTTCGGGAATCAGCAAAAATTCACCATGTGAAAGACGGTAGAGAACGTCCAACTGACGTGAGGAAATTCTTTTGAGCCGCGCCACTGACCGTCGCAGATCCATGATCTCTTCCAAAACCGCCGTGTTTCCCTTGTTCATCCGGAAAACACGGTCTTCGAGAACATTGATCGTATTGTCGAAATCGTCCACGACCGGCATATACAGATCGACGAGCTGGTCGAGAATCTGATGAAGCAGATAAGCCGCGCCGCGCTGGCAGGCAAAAGTGGTCGAGCGAATCTGGTTTTTGACCTTTTTGATGCTCTTGAATCTTTCGACGTGAAACGTCACGACAAAGTTTTTGCCCAAATAGCCGTCAAGCTCCTTGGTCACGAAGTTCGCCGAATTGGTTTCGGGTTTGACGCCGTGAACGATAAAGTAAAAATAATCTGGAAAGGCTTCGATCTTCGGCTGATTGCGCGTTTCCAGACAATCTTCGACCGTTAGATAATGAAAGTGAAAAATATTCAGCAGAACATCTTTGGCTTCATTCGCCTGCTCAATCGTTTCGCCCTGCAAATCAACCCAGACGACATTTGTTTCATCGGCTAAAAGCGCGGGTAAATCTGCTTTTGTAAAACCTTCCTCAACTTCGTCCGAGCCTTTTCGGTAAAGAAAAACTTCCATAAAATTCGTTTAGTTTTGAATAAATATTTGCGGTA
>DATLOR010000375.1:0-6127 GCA_035536135.1 Pyrinomonadaceae bacterium
AGTTTTCACCGCCGCCGTTTTGCCGAAAGAACTTCGGGATTTTGTCTGCATCGCGGGTTCGTTTTCAAAAACCTACGCGATGACCGGCTGGCGCATCGGCTACACGATCGCGAACGAAGAATGGTCGAAAGCGATGATCAAGCTGCAAAGCCATTCGGCGACGCACCCGACGAGCTTTGTGCAGTACGCCTGCGCCCGCGCGATGGAACGTCGCGAAGAATCAATGTCCGCCGTGCAGGAAATGCTCGCCGAATATAACCGCCGCCGCGATTGGTTTATACCCGAACTCAATAAGATCAACGGCTTCAAATGCGCGATGCCCGAAGGCGCGTTCTACGCATTCGTTGACGTGCGCGGAGTTTTGGGCGATAAATTCCAAAAATCCGCCGATGTCGCCGAATTTCTTCTTTCGGAAGCGCAAACCGTTACGACCGACGGCGCAGGTTTCGGCGCGGACGGATTTTTGCGCCTTTCCTACGCGACCTCGATGGAAAATCTGCACACGGCGATCGAGCGAATGAAGAAATTGTTCAATTCGGAAACTCAAAAGGTTGCGAGTTAAGAGTTAAATTAACGTGGAAAAGCGCCATTCAAAGCTTTTTGGATGGCGTTTTTTGTTGGGCGGATGTCGTTCGGCAACTTCCGTATGATGTTCGGGATGTACCGGATAACGTCCGGAATGAATCGGTTGATATTCGGATAAGACCAAAATACAAGGAAACGCCTTCGCTTTTCGCTCGAAACTCATTTTAAGTTGCTATTCTAAATTTCTATACTAAAAAATATGACGGAAATAATCGGCTGGGCAAGCTCCGTAATATTGCTGCTCACACTCATCAAACAGGTTTACAAACAATGGAAGGACGAAGAAACCGACGGCGTTTCGAGCTGGCTTTTTATCGGTCAGCTTTTCGCTTCCGTCGGTTTTACGATTTACAGCTATCTGGTCGAAAACTGGGTTTTTACCATCACGAACGGGCTTTTGACGATCAACAACATTATCGGGATCGCGCTGTATTTTTATTTCAAACGTAAAAATAAATGATTTAGCCCATCGCGCTCGACAAATCACGTTTTCCGCCCGTCATCATCAAGCCGATCTCTTCGTTTGAAACGGTTTTCGGGTCAACTTCACCGGCAAAAGTTCCTTTGTGAATGACCAAAAGACGATCGGCAAGTGCGGTAACTTCTTCGAGTTCCGCCGAAATCAGCAGAACGGCGGTTCCCGCGTCGCGCAGAGCGATCAGTTTGCGGTGAATAAATTCGATCGCGCCGATGTCCACGCCGCGCGTCGGCTGTGAAACGAGCAGCAGTTTCGGGTTGAGCCCGAATTCCCTGCCGATGATCAGTTTTTGCTGGTTTCCGCCCGACAGAGACTTTGCCGCCAACTCTGGATTCGGCGGACGGACGTCGAAATTTTCGATGATCTCTTTTGTTCTTTTTTCGATCACCGCCGAATTCAAAAACCCGTTTGCCGCAACCGGCGCACGATAATGCACGCCAAGGATTGCGTTTTCTTCCAGATCGGAATCGAGCAGGAGCCCGCGTTTATGGCGATCTTCGGGAATATGCGCGATGCCGAGCTCGGTTCTTCTTCGTACGGAAAGACGTGAAATTTCATTGCCGAGCAGTTTGATCGAGCCGTTTTGAATCGGGATCAAACCCGCGATCGCTTCGATCAGTTCGGTTTGCCCGTTGCCTTCGATTCCCGCGACACCGACGATCTCACCGGCGCGGACATTCAGCGAAATATTGCGCAAAGCCTCGCCGTGCTTGCCTTTGACCGATAAATTTTCAATGTTCAAAACCGCTTCGCTCGGTTTTGCATCGGTTTTTTCCACCCGCAAAAGAACGTCGCGCCCGACGATCATCCGTGCCAGCTCCTGCGCGTTCGTCTCGGCGGTTTTCACGTTTCCGACGACACGACCATCGCGCATCACGGTGACATCATCGGAAATCGCCAGAACTTCGTCGAGCTTGTGAGTAATGATCACGATCGTTTTGCCCTGATCGCGCATCCGCCGCAAGATATTGAAAAAATCTTCGACTTCCTGCGGCGTTAAAACCGCGGTCGGTTCGTCTAGGATCAGCAGTTCGGCGTTGCGGTAAAGAGCCTTTAAAAGCTCGACACGCTGCTGCGCGCCGACCGACAAATCTTCGATCAAAGCCTTCGGCGAAACGCCCAAACGCAGTTCGTTCGAGAGCGCCTGAATATCGGCGTTCGCCTTTGCCCAATCGATGCTCGCCGGATTTCCGCCTTCCGCGCCGAGGATGATATTTTCGCCGACGCTCATCGTGTCAACGAGCATAAAATGCTGGTGAACCATTCCGATTCCGAGGTTTATCGCATCCTGTGGTGTGCGGATATTGACAGGTTTCCCGTCAACCAGAATCTCGCCCGAGTCAGCCTTATAAAAGCCGTAAGCGATGCGCATAATGGTTGATTTCCCCGCGCCGTTTTCGCCGACGATCGCGTGAATCGTGCCTTTTTCGATTTTGATCGAAACGTCGTTGTTGGCAATAACGCTGCCGAATGTTTTTGTTATGTTTCTGAGTTCTAGCATTTTATTTTAAGAAAAAATTATTAAACAAAGTCAGAGCGGCAAAAATAATCATAAAAATCCCCGCAACAGAAGATATTGTTTGTGCTTTGACGGTTTTGGGATTATTGCCAGCCAATCCATATAAAAAAAGTCCGCTACCAAGAAATAGAAGTGCGATTGGATTGATTCGTTCCGTTGATAGAAATAATCCGCCAACTGCCATTAATAATGCGATGATGCCCAACCCTATATGAATTACAACAAAAATTCCTTTATATTCTTTCACAACAATCCCAACTTTATTTCGCCATCGCATCGGTAACTTTGATTTCGCCGCTTCCGATTTTTGCTTTAGCCTCGTCAACGCGTTTCAAAACGTCGTCGGGAATCAAGCCTTTGTTGTTTTCGTCCATTGAGAATCCGACACCGTCTTTGTCGAGCCCGAAAGTGTGAAAACCGCCTTCGAATTTTCCGCTGAGGACTTCTTTGACGACATCGTAAACCGAGTTGTCGACGCGTTTGACCATCGATGTCAGCACGAATCCGGGTTTGACCATATTCTGGTTTGAATCAACGCCGATCACGAATTTGTTCGCTTCGCCCTGCGGGTTTTTGCCGTATTGCTCGACCGCGTCGAATGCGCCGAGACCTGAATTTCCGGCGGCGGTAAAGATTACGTCCGCGTTTTTTTCGATCTGCGAGAGCGCAAGCTCTTTGCCTTTGCCCGGATTGTTCCACGCCCCGTCCGTCACGCCGACGTAATTTGAAATCACCTTGATATTCGGATTGATGCTGCGCGCGCCTTCCTCGTAGCCGGTCTCAAAGCGGTGGATCAGAGGAATGTCCATTCCGCCGACAAAGCCGAGAACGCCCGTTTTCGATTTCGAGGCGGCGATCATTCCGACCAGATACGAGCCTTCGTGTTCGCGGAAAACTAAGGACGCGACATTTTTCTTCGGCGTTTTGCCGTCGGCTTCCATGATCACGCCGTCAACGATCGCAAATTTGATGTTCGGATAATCGTTCGCGACCTTTTGCATGATCGGTCCCTGCGCGAAGCCGACGCCGACGATCAGATCGAAATTCTTTTCGGCAAACGCCCGCATCGCCGGTTCGATCGAGGTCGGATTGCCCGGCTCGACATCATAAAGACAGATCGGCAAATCCTTTTCGGCGCGTTTTACGCCGTCCCACGCCGCCGCGTTGAACGAACGGTCGTTTTTTCCGCCGATGTCGAAAACGATGCCGACTTTGATCTGGCACTGCTTCTGCGCTTCGGTGCGCGAGCCGCACGAGGAAATCAAAAACAGTCCGAGACAAAGTAATAAGATTTTTACGATAAAACGAGTTCGCATAATAAATTTTGTGTCTATGAAATTATTTCTTTAACAAGTTCCGAGTTTTGCGGTTTTTCAACGCCTATTTTATACGCATTTCGCAGTTTTTCGCTAATCGAATCGGCTTGTGTCACCGATCGGCAGAAAATTGTTCCGAAACTTTCGCCTTTTTGCACCGCGTCGCCGAGTTTTTTCCCGCACGCGAAACCGACCGCATAATCGATCGTGTCCTTGACTTGAATTCGTCCGCCGCCGAGCGCGCAAACCGCTTCGCCGACGGCTTTCGTGTCTATTTCGGTAATAAATCCTTCGTCTTCCGCAGTGATCGGAATTTGCAGAATGTTTTTCTCCAAAAGTATTTCGGGATCATCGCAAATACGCGGATTTCCCTTTTGCAACTCAATATTTTGACGAAATTTTTCGAGCGCGGAGCCGTCCCAGATCTTTTCGAGACACAGCGCACCGGCTTCTTCGACATCTTTTGAAATTCCCGTCAGCACGAGCATCCGCGCCGTCAGTTCGATTGTTAAATCCAGTGTCGGCTGAACTTCTTCGTCCGTTTCGCCGCGCATAATACGCAGACATTCGTAAACTTCAAGCGCGTTGCCGACATATTTCCCGAGCGGCTGGCTCATATCGGTGATCAAGGCTTCCGTGCGAACGCCGAAATCGTTACCCGTTTTGACCAGCGCTTTAGCGAGCGCCTGCGCGTCCCAGAGATTTTCCATAAACGCACCCGTGCCGGTTTTAACGTCCAGAACCAGCGCGTCCAAACCCTCGGCGAGCTTTTTCGACATAATCGAACCGACGATCAGCGGTACGGACTCGATCATCGAAGCCGCATCGCGCAAAGCGTAAAGCTTGCGGTCTGCCGGGACGAGCTTCTGCGTCTGTCCTGCCAGAGCAAAACCGCATTTCTTGATGGTTTGTTTGATCTGCGTTTTCGTCAGCCGGACATTGTAGCCTTCGATCGATTCGAGTTTGTCGAGCGTTCCGCCCGTGTGCCCTAAGCCCCGTCCCGAGATCATCGGCACGGCGATTCCGCACGAAGCGGCGAGCGGCGCGATGATCAAAGAGGTTTTATCGCCGACCCCGCCCGTCGAATGTTTGTCGGCAACGGGCGCATCAATGTCGGAAAAATCCAGAACTTCGCCCGATTCGAGCATGGCTTTGACCAGAGCGTTTTGCTCGGACTGGTTCAAACCGTGAATAAACATCGCCATCACGAGCGCGGTTATCTGGTAATCTGCCCAACTGTCATCGCTCACGCCCGCGATAAAAGCGTTAATTTCTGCGTCGGAAAATCGTGCGCCGTCGCGCTTCTTGCGAATTAAGTCTTGCGGATTCATCAAAATAACTTTAGCAAACTTCTTTTAAAATTTCGTCAAAAAAATGTTTCCTTTTTGAAATTTTTAAGAGATAATTAAAAAGAGATTTTTGAGAGGTTTTTAAAGTAGTTATGAAAAATACAAGAGTTATCACCGCCGTTGTCGCCTTTGCCGTGACATTCATCTTCTCCGCCGGTTTAGTCCGGATCATTCTTCCCGCACCGGTCGTCAGATATGTGACCATCGACAGACCGCGCGTTATCGAACGCAATTCAAACGAGATCGAAGCCTTCCTTCTGCGCGATATCGACAACGGTAGTGCGCGAATGGATTATAAATATACCGATAATTATGCCGAAGCCGTGATGGATTACTGGAAAACGTCTTCGAGTATGGATTCGAGCCGTTTCCCGCAGGATTTCCAAAATAAATGGCGCGAACATATGCAGGCGTGGCGCAATTACGCCGATTATCTGGAAGAAAGATCTTCGTCTCGCCGTGACTGCAGCGAAGGAAAACGTCTGATCGGCGAAATCAACCGCACGTGGGAAGAAGTTAAAAGTTCGGGCAGAACCTACGGCGCGTACGTTCAATAATTCGTTTATTTTCCGGTTATGAAACTTAAGCATTTTGCCGCCATTTTTGTGTTTTTGACTTCTTTTGTGTTGTCGGTGCTGGTCGTCGGTCTGCCGGTTCGCAAAGCGTGCGAATATAGAGTTTCCGTGACAAAAGAAACGCAGCCGCGACGCGAAAACAACGATTTGAAAGCAAGAATGTTTAAGTTTCTGGAAGCCGACCGGCAAACCGGACGTGAACTGGCGGACGATTCGTTTAACTTTCGCATACACGAGAGCGCGATTAGTTCTGAATTGCAGGCAACCGACAATTTAGTGGCAAAGATGAAGAGAGTTAAATGCGA
>DATLOR010000376.1:0-7779 GCA_035536135.1 Pyrinomonadaceae bacterium
ACGAATTCGAACTTTTTCTGGACGCCGCGTTTTTCTTCGAGCAGCGGCAGAATTCCGCCTAAATATGTATCGTTCGTTAAGATCGTCGCTTCGATGAACGGCTCTTCGATCTTCGCGATGCGCCCGGTTTCGGGCATTTTCGAAGGCGAATCGACTTCCATCACCGTGCCGTTCGTGGTCGTCACGCGGTAACGCACGCCGGGTGCGGTCGTGATCAGATCGAGATTGAATTCGCGTTCCAACCGTTCCTGAATGATCTCCATGTGCAGAAGTCCGAGAAATCCGCAGCGGAAACCGAAGCCGAGCGCGGTCGAGCTTTCGGGCTCATAGAAAAACGACGCGTCGTTCAGGCGGAGCTTGTCCATCGCGTCGCGCAAGTCTTCGTACTGCGCCGAATCGATCGGATAAAGCCCGGCAAAAACCATCGGCTTGATTTCCTGAAAACCGGGAAAAGGCGTGTCGACGGGGCGCGCCGCTTCGGTGATCGTGTCGCCGATCTGCACGTCGGCGACGGTTTTGATCGAAGCCGTCAAGAATCCGACTTCGCCGACGCTCAGAGTGTTGATCGGTGTCGGGCGCGGACGATTAACGCCGAGAGTTTCGACCAGATATTCGCGTCCCGTGTTGAAGAAACGAATTTTCGTTCCCTTTTTGATCGTGCCTTCGATGATGCGGAAAAGGACGATCACGCCGCGGTAAGTGTCGTACCAGCTGTCGAAAATCAGTGCTTTTAGAGGTGCATTCGGGTCGCCTTTCGGCGCGGGAATTTTCGCGACGATCTGTTCGAGAATTTCTTCGACGCCGACACCGGTTTTTGCGCTTGCCAGCACGGCGTCGCTCGCGTCCAGACCGATGATGTTTTCGATCTGCTCTTTGATGCGGTCGGGTTCGGCACTCGGCAGATCAATTTTATTGAGAACGGGAAGAAGTTCGAGGTCGTTTTCGATTGCTAAGTAAGTGTTTGCCAGCGTCTGCGCTTCAACGCCCTGCGATGCGTCGACGATCAAAAGGGCGCCTTCGCACGCCGAAAGCGAACGCGAAACTTCGTAGGAAAAATCAACGTGCCCGGGCGTGTCGATTAGGTTCAAAACATACTGCTTTCCGTCTTTCGCCGTGTAGTCGAGGCGCACGGCGTGCGATTTGATCGTAATGCCGCGTTCGCGCTCGAGATCCATATTGTCGAGCAGCTGCTCCTCCATATCGCGGTCGGCAACCGCTCCGGTCAATTGCAGGATGCGATCGGCAAGCGTCGATTTGCCGTGGTCGATGTGGGCAATGATGGAAAAATTTCTAATATTTTCAGGATTCATAACTATCTGTAACGATTTTCGGTAAAAACCGAAATAATAACAATAACAAACTACGCGAAAATTAGCACCCAAAGCTATTTTCTAAAAAAAATCGAAAAAAATAATTTTTTTGAATCCGATCACCCGAACGGGGCGAATATGGTCGCATAAGGAAAACTTTATTCTGTTTTTCTCAAAGAAAAAAACAACTGTTTGTGCTTCGGGCACAAAATGAATGAGCAAATTTATCGAACGGGTAAATGAGCGATTAAGGGAGGGTAACTAATGATTAGAGAAACTTTTGCAAGGCATTTGTCTATGTGGGCGATGCCTTTTTTATTTGTTTTATTTTTCGGTGCGGCTTTAAGTGTAAATGCCGCGACGCTTTACGGCGTGAACACGTCGAATCAACTGGTGAGTTTTAACTCATCGACACCCGGAACGGTTGCGACGATCGGAACGATCACGGGTTTGCAGGGCGGCGAAGACGTGGTCGGGATCGATTTTCGTCCCGCGACCGGGCAGCTTTATGCTTTGGGAAGCACGAGCCGTCTTTACGTAATTAACAAAACGACGGGCGCGGCGACACTTGTCGCTTCGCTTTCAACGCCTTTGAGCGGAACCTCGTTCGGCGTGGATTTCAACCCGACGGTTGACCGTCTGCGGATCGTCTCGAACACGGGACAAAATCTGCGCGTCAATCCGAACGACGGCGCGGTCACGGTTGACACTCCGTTAAACCCGGGCTCGCCGAACGTCACCGCCGCCGCTTATACGAACGATTTTAACGGCGCAACGACCACGACGCTTTTTGATATCGATACGACCACCGATTCGCTTTACACGCAGAATCCGCCGAACAACGGGACGCTTAATCTGGTCGGCGCACTCGGCGTCAATGCGACGGATGTTAACGGTTTTGATATTTCGACGGGCGACAACGCGGCTTACGCGGCTTTGACGGTCGGAGCTGTCTCGGGGCTTTACACGATCAATACTTCGAGCGGCGCGGCATCTCTGGTCGGGCTGATCGGCACAGGACTGAATTCTCTGCGCGGGTTGGCGGCAGAAACCGGCGCGACCGCAGGTTTTACGGCGGTTGGCGTCACGACCGCGAATCAGCTTGTGACCTTCAACACGGCGCGTCCGAACACGATTTTTACAACCGTCGCGATCACGGGTCTGCAAGCGGGTGAAAACATTCTCGGAATTGATTTTCGTCCCGCGACCGGACAGCTTTACGCGCTCGGCAGCACGAGCCGTCTTTACACGATCAATACTTTGACCGGCGCGGCAGCGCAGGTCGGTGCGGCAGGCACATTTACTTTGAGCGGCACGGATTTCGGGTTTGATTTCAACCCGACGGTCGACCGCATTCGCGTTGTTTCGAACACCGGACAAAATCTGCGTCTGAATCCGAACGACGGAACGCTGACGGCAACCGACGGAACATTGAATCCGGGAACGCCGAACGTAACGGCGGCGGCTTATACGAATAGTTTTGCAGGCGCCACGGCAACGACGCTTTACGACATTGATTCGGGCAACGATACGCTTTATACGCAGAATCCGCCGAACAACGGGACGCTCGTTGCGGTCGGTCCGCTCGGCGTCAACGCGACGGATTCCAACGGTTTCGATATCGCAGCGGGAAGCAACACGGCTCTCGCGGCTTTGCAGGTCAACGGCGAAACGACCTCGAAACTGTTTTCGATCAATCTTTCGACCGGTTCGGCTTCATTTATCGGTCCGATCGGCGCGGCAACCGCGCTGCGCGGCTTTGCGGTTCGGTCGGGTTCGCCGGCGTCGGGCAGAACATCGCTCGATTACGACGGCGACGGACGTGCCGATTATTCGGTCTTCCGTCTTTCGACCGGCACGTTTTATATTAACCGCAGTTCGAACAACTCGTTCTTTACGGCGCAGTTCGGCATCTCGACCGATGTGCAGGTGCCGGGCGATTACGACGGCGACGGACGCGCCGACATTGCTGTCTGGCGACCTTCGAACGGAGTTTTCTACGTTCTCAAAAGCTCGGACGGCGCAGTTCAGTATTATCAATTCGGAACGGAGGGCGACGAACCCGTTGCGCGTGATTACGACGGCGACGGCAAAACCGATTTCGCAGTTGTCCGGCGCATCAACGGCTATCTGGTCTGGTACATCAATCTGAGCGCGACCAATACTTTCCGCGTTGAAGTTTTCGGACTCGACAACGATGTCACCGCGCCGGGCGATTACGACGGCGACGGCAGATTCGACCTCGGAACTTACCGCAACGGAACATTCTTTTACCAGCGAAGCACGCTCGGTTTCGGCTCGACGCAATGGGGTCAGGCAGGTGATCTGGTTGCGCCGGGCGATTACGACGGCGACGGCAAGACCGATTTTGTCGTGATCCGCCAGGGCACGAACTACGTCTGGTATATTCTGCGCTCGTCGGACGGCGGATTTTCGACTTCGACCTTCGGACAGAAACCCGATTTCCCGACACAGGCTGATTACGACGGCGACGGCAAAACCGATGTTTCCGTCTGGCGGCAGGCGAACGGCACGTTTTACATTCATCGAACGGTGAGTAATACGCCGTTATTCTACACTTTCGGACAAAACGGCGATTTTCCGATCGCTGCTTACGATACGCACTAATTCGATTGCGGATTGCGGATTGGTGATTTCGGATTTGTTTATAAAGAAACCTAATCGTTTCAAATGAGACAAATCCGAAATCCGAAATCCGAAATCCGAAATCATGATGGGGAGAAATAAAAAATGAAAAATTTAGTTAAAAAATTTGGAGAAGGACTGATCGGATTATCTTTGCTTCTTTCGACATCGGCAATTCCCGCGCTCGCTTCGAGCCACGCGGAAGCGCCGTTGATCTCGATGGACAGATTTGCCGACAACACGGATACATACGCTTTCAGAAGCGTCGAAGCGGGACGCGAAGGCTTTGTGACTTTGATCGCGAATTATATTCCGCTGCAGGAGCCTTCGGGCGGACCGCAATGGTTTCGCTTTGATGATACGGCTTTGTATGAAATCAAAATCGACAACACGGGCGACGGCGTTGAAGACGTCACTTATCAATTTCAATTCAACACGCAAATCGTCAACAACGACACGGTTTTGGGACAATCAACCGTCAATCAGGACGGCGTGATCAGCAATCTGAGCGATCCTGATTACAATATGCCGCAAACTTATACCGTGCGGCGCATCGACCGCCGTTCGGGTCGCCGCGGACAGTTGATCGCCGCCGGACTGAAAACTCCGCCCGCGAATATCGGACCGCGCGTGACGCCGAATTATGAAACCAATCTCGGTCAGCCGGCGGTTTATCCGCTCGCTAACGGCGGAAAGGTTTTTGCCGGAAACCGCGACGAGTATTTTTATATCGATCTCGGCGTTTTCGATGCCTTGAATCTGCGTTCGGTCGGCTCGACCGGCGGCATCGATTCGACCAAAGGCTATAACGTCAGCTCGATCGCGATCGAAGTTCCGATTCAGGAACTGACGAATTCGCGTGCCGTGCCGTCGGCGCCGACCTCGCCCGATGCCGTGATCGGCATTTGGGCAACCGCGAGCCGCCGCACAACCCGTGTTCTCAGTGCCGGTTCACAAACAAGTGAAGGAAATTGGGTGCAGGTTTCGCGTCTCGGCAACCCGCTCGTCAACGAAGTCGTCATCCCGCTCGGGTTGAAAGATGCTTTCAACGCGATCTCGCCGCAGGTTGATGGAACGATTCCGCGTGTCGTGCAGGCGGTCACCGATCCGGAAATTGCGCGTCTTTTGCAGGCAGTTTACGGAATCACGATTCCGCCGCCGCCGCGTAACGATCTGGTTTCGATCTTCGCCACCGGAATTCCGGTTAATGCCGTAACGGGACCCAATTACACGACGTTTCTTTCGGACGGAACGGCGCACGAATATCTGCGCCTGAATGTCGCCATTCCGATCACGCCGATCGCCAGTATGAATCGGCTCGGACTTTTAGGCGGCGACGTTGCCGGATTTCCGAACGGACGCCGCGTCTTTGACGACGTGACGGACATCGCGCTGCGCGCCGTTGCGGGCGGCACGCCGTTCACTCCGGCAACCAATATGGCGCCGAACAATACTTTGGGCGACGGCGTCAGCTCGAATCCCGAAGGTCCGCTTCTCACGCGTTTCCCGTATCTGCTTCCGCCGAATCAGGGAAATCAGCCGCGTTCCTCAAATCAAACTTTGAGTGAATTAAAACCGCACGACTGGGAAAAAGCTCCGGTCGTCAACGAAAAAGGCGATTTCGTCAATTAACTAAAAAGTTTCGCGCCCGAAAGTGAATCCGTTTCATTTTCGGGCGCGAAACTTTTAGCAGAGAGTCCCGCCTGCATCAGTGGGAGGATTACCTTTTCTTTATGAATACTATCTATCGACAGTTGAACCGCCCGCTTACGCAGGCGGCACTGACCTTTTTTTTAGTGGTTTTAATCGGCGGCGCGTGTTCGACGAAAACAAACGAATCGGGCACGGTCGAAGCGGCAAAAAATACCGCACCGACCGAATCGAAAGACGAAGAAACCGCCGAAGTTCTGAAACTTATCGAAAAAGCTCCCGATTCGCCGATGGGTTACACACAGCTTGCTGCAATCTACATCAAACGCGCCCGCGCCACAGGCGATTTTAGTTTGAATACAAAGGCTGAAACGGCGATTGACAAAGCCCTGCAGTTTGCGCCCGAAGACACGCCGGCGCGTAAACTGAAAGCCTCGCTCCATTTAACTTTTCATCGTTTTACCGAAGCTCTCGAACTCGGCAAAAAACTACAGACCGAATTTCCGGACGATGCTTTTGTGTACGGCGTTTTAACGGACGCGAACGCCGAACTCGGCAATTATAAGGAAGCGGTCGAAGCGGCGCAAAAAATGGTCGATCTGAAACCGAACTCAAATTCATACGCGAGAGTCGCTCATTTGCGCTCGCTTTACGGCGATACGGAAGGCGCGGTCGAAATGTTCAAAACCGCCGCCCGCACCGCCGATCCCGCCGACAAGGAAGCGCAAAGCTGGTGTCTCGTGCAGCTCGGCGACGAGCTCTGGAAAAACGGCAAATACGCGGAAGCCGAAAAGGTTTACGACGAGGCTTTGCAGAATTTCCCGAACTTTCATCTGGCGCTCGCCGGAAAAGGTCGCGCCCGCGCCGCGCAGAACGATTTTGAAGCGGCGGTGAAATTTTTGAGCGACGCGCTCAACCGCGTGCCGAACGTCGAAACCGCGATTCTTTTGGGGGACATTTACACGAAACAGGGCAGCATTGATAAAGCCAAAGAGCAGTATGATCTGGTCGAAGTGATCGAACAGAAGATCGGCGTCAACAACGACCAGAAACGCCTTGCGCTCTTGTGGGCAGATCACGATTTGCGCATCGATGAGGCTCTGACCATTGCAAAACGCGAATCCGAAATGCGCAAAGACATTTTTACGGCTGACGCCTTTGCCTGGACGCTTTACAAAAAAGGACAGCTGACGGACGCGAAAACGGCGATTTCTGCGGCGCTGAATCCGAAAGCCAATGACGCGCGAATCTACTATCACGCGGGGATGATCGAAAAGGATCTGGGCAACCGGGCGGAAGCGAAAAAAATGCTCGAAACGGCTTTGAAGATCAATCCGATGTTCGATTTGATCCAAGCCGAAAATGCGCGCAAGGCTTTGGCGGGATTGAAATAAGAATTAAACCGCCGAAGACGCGGAGGAGACGCAGAGATTTTGTGAATTACTCTGTAAATCCGCTTTATTTTTACTCTGCGTCTCCTCCGCGTCTTCGGCGGTGAAAAAAATAATATGAAGCGGAATCTGTTAATTTTAAGCGGTCTTTTTATATTGGTTTCGGCATTTTCTGCCGCTGCGCATCCATTGGGCAATTTCAGCATCAATCAATATTCGCGGCTCGAAGTGGAAAAATCGCGCATCAAAATTCGCCAGATTCTCGATCTCGCGGAAATTCCGACGTTTCAACTGCAAAACGAAATCGATACGGACAAAAACGGAACGTTCTCCGAAGCGGAATTAAATGCTTATGCCGAAAAGATCACGCCCGAACATCTCGCAAATCTGTCTTTGACGGTTAATGATCAGCCGGCGGAAATCCTTACGGAATCGAAAAATATTGCGCTTCAAACCGGCGCGGGCAATCTTCCGACACTTCGCATCGAATGGAACCTGACGAGCGATTTAACAAAAGTTTCCGCGACAAATCAGGTCAGATTCGAGAACAAAAACTATATTGAGAGAATCGGTTGGAACGAGATCGTTTTAAACCGCGTCGGCAGTCTTAATATTTTTGATGCAAACGTTTTCGGAAGCGGCATCACCGACGAATTAAAGGCTTATCCGCAGGAAAATCTCGACGCGCCGCTCGCGGAAAGAAGCGCGCTCTTTTCATTTTCGACCGAAGACGCGCCCGAAAATGCCCGCATTCTGCAAAACCGCGACGGACACGCGAGCGT
>DATLOR010000377.1:0-6449 GCA_035536135.1 Pyrinomonadaceae bacterium
GAAAAATACCGACCGTCTCGAAACGCTTTTCGGCGTGAAGATTTACGAAGGACACGCGGCGGAAAACGTCGGCGACGCGCAGGTGGTCGTTTATTCGTCGGCGGTCAAGGATGACAACCCGGAAGTCGTAATTGCCAAGGAAAAAGCGATTCCCGTCATTCCGCGTGCCGAAATGTTGGCGGAGCTGATGACCTTGAAGCCGTACGGCATTGCCGTCGCGGGAACGCACGGGAAAACCTCGACGACTTCGATGGTTGCGACGATTCTCGGACACGCCGGATTTGACCCGACAACCGTGGTCGGCGGCGTCGTCGACACGCTCGGCTCGAATGCGCGGCTTGGCAAAAGCGATTGGTTCGTAACCGAAGCCGACGAATCAGACCGTTCTTTTCTAATGCTTTACCCGACGATCGCGGTCGTTACAAATATTGATAAGGAACATATGGAATCCTACAAAGGGATGGATGATGTCGTTCAATGTTTTACGGATTTCGTCAACAAAGTTCCGTTTTACGGCGCGTGTGTTTTATGTCTCGACGACCCGAATGTGCAGCTGATCATTCCGCGCATCAAACGCCGCCGCGTGACTTACGGGATGACCGCGCAAGCCGACGTTTCGGCGCAGGAAATTCGCTATAACGAAAATTTCGGGACGACTTTTAAGGTTTTGAAGGGCGCGGAAGTATTGGGCGAAATCAATCTGCCGGTACCGGGGAAACATAATATTTACAATGCTTTGGCGGCGACTGCCGTGTCTCTGGAAATGGAAGTTCCGTTCGAAAAGATCGCCGAAGCGTTTTCCAAATTTAAAAACGCGAACCGCCGTTTTCAGTTCAAAGGCGAAGCCGGAGGGATTTCGGTCGTGGACGATTACGGGCATCACCCGACGGAGATCCTGGCGACGCTTTCGGCGGCGAAAAACGGTTCGGGCGGACGGCGTACGGTCGTGATATTCCAGCCGCACCGCTATTCGCGCACCAAAGAACTGATGAGCGAATTCGCGCTTTGTTTCAACAACGCCGACGTGCTTTTCGTGACCGATATTTATGCCGCGAGCGAACCGCCGATCGAAGGTATCACGGCGGAAATTTTGACCGACAACATCAAGCAGTACGGGCATAAGAACGTGCAATATGTCGGCGACGTCGAAGGCGCAGCGGAAAAAGTTATTCCTTTTTTGCAGGAAGGCGATCTGGTCATCACGCTCGGCGCGGGAAGCATTACGCGGCTTTCCGATGAGATTTTGGAGAAGTTGAAAAAGTAGGCAGAAGGCAGTTGGCGGTCGGCAGTAGGAAACTTACCTGCCAAGTGCCAACCGCTCACAGCCAACTATTAAAATATGGCAACACGAACACGTAAAACTACTTTGAAGAGCAAACCGGCGGCGACCGCGCCGAAACGTCGTCGTGCAGCAAAACCGGCGACGCGGCGAACGGCTAAATCCGGCGGAAATTTTGCAAATTTCTTTGTGCCGCTGTTTTTGATCTTCTGTATTTTATTCTGTCTCGGATTTTTGGGCTTTATGGGCTATCGAACCGTGACGGCTTCCGAATTTTTCGATGTCAAAAAGATCGACGTGCGCGGCACGTTGCACGCTTCAAAAAGCGACATCGAGAAGATCGTCGTGGCAAACACCGAAAAATCGGGCGTTTGGAACGCGGATCTGAAGGAGATCAAAGACAAGGTCGAACGGCTCGATTTTGTGAAAACGGCGGCGGTTTCGCGTGTTTTGCCCGACGGCGTGCGCGTCAATGTCGTCGAGCGCGTGCCGAAAGCCGTGGTTCGTTTGAGCGGCGCGGATTATTGGGCGGATGACGAAGGCGTGGTTTTGGCGCAGGTCGATAAAACGGAAGACCGTCCGCCGTTCGCTTTGCGCGGCTGGGACGAATCGAAAACCGATAAAGCCGTGAAAGAAAACCAACTGCGCGTCAAGATGTATCAGAAAATGCTCGAAGATTGGAAAACATTCGATCTTGCAAAGCGTGTCAAAGAAGTTAATCTGACGGATCTGGACAAACCGAAGGCGATTATCGAAGATTCGGGAATGAATGTTTTTATCAGTTTAGGAAAGGACGATTTCGGAAAGTCTCTGCAAAAAGGCATCGAATTTATTGCCAGCAAAGGTGCGACCTACGAAGGAATCGAATTGGTCGGGCAAAATACGCGTCTTGTGCCGCGGCAGAGTAATTAGTTGAGAAAAGAATAAGTTAAATGATAAATCGTGAGATACATGCAGTCGGATTAGACATCGGCACAAGCAAAGTGCGGTGCGTAATCGGCGAACCTTCGGAGAACGGTTTGATGAATGTCGTCGGAATCGGTCAGGCGGAATCGCGCGGGCTTCGCCGCGGGATCGTGACGACGACCGACGCGGTTGCCGAATCGATCAAACGCGCCGTCGAAGAAGCCGAACGCGTCAGCGGTCTGGAAATCCAGATGGCGACGGTCAATCTTTCGGGCGAGCATCTGCAGGGCGAAAACAAAGGCGGGGTCGTCGCGGTCGCGGGCGCGGGGCGCGAGATCACCGAAGAAGATATGACGCGCGCGGTCGAATCGGCCAGCGCGATGCCGCTTCCCGCGGGTTGGGAAATCATCGACCGCCTGCCGCAGGAATTTATCATCGACGGGCAGGACGGAATCACCGAGCCGGTCGGAATGCGCGGTTCGCGTCTCGAAAGCCGCGTGCACATCGTCATCAGCCCGAGCGCGGGCAAGCAAAATATCGAAAAAGCAATTAACCGCGCCGGTTTGGAGGTCGAAGGGATGATTCTCGAACCGCTCGCGGCGGCGGAAAGCACTCTGACCGATGATGATAAGGAATACGGCTGCGCGCTGATCAATATCGGCGCGGAACTGACTTCCTTGATGATCTTCGGACGCGGTTCGGTTCAGCATACGCGGGTTTTTCCGTTCGGCGGAATGCTTTTTACAAAAGATATTGCCGTCGGACTTCGCGTTTCGATTCCCGAGGCGAACAAGATCAAACATAACTACGGATGCGTCGCCGGATTTCTGATCGGCGAGGAAGAACGCCAGGAAGTCATCGAGATCAATCCCGTCGGGCGCAACGAAACACGCGGATTGTCGAAAGAAATTCTGTGCGACATTATGCAGCCGCGGGCGATCGAAATCCTGCAGCATCTCGCGCACGAGGTCAATCAAACCGGCGTGCAGAATTCGAGCGGCGTTGTTTTAACGGGCGGCGGAGCGCAGGTTCGCGGAATGGTCGAGCTTGCCGAGCAGGTTTTCGATGCGCCGACCCGGCTCGGATTTGTGAATACCGAACATTTCGGCGGGCTTGCGGTCGAGGTTCAAAAGCCCGAATGGGCGACCGCGTGCGGTTTAGCCTTGGGTTCGATGCGGAGGCAAATCCGTGAGAACTCGAACGGCGGACGCTCCGCCGGGCGCAAGGTTGCCGAGTGGTTTGAAAATTTTCGTGAAAAATTCAGATAAATGTAACTTCTGGACTGGATTTTTTACCGCAAATCGTTGTATGCTTTTTCGCCGTAGGCACAATATCTTGTTGAATGTCGAAAAAGTAAACGCCCCAGAAGTTACACCACGTTTTTGCGTTTAAATACACTTAAAAAGGAAGCAATTATAATGACGGACGGTCTTCAAATGAAAAATAACGGCATAAAATTTTTAATAGACGATCCCCCGATAACGGGTGCGAAAATAAAAGTCATCGGAGTTGGCGGCGGCGGGAGCAACGCGGTCAACCGGATGATCGAAGCCGGAATTAAGGGCGTTGAGTTCATCGTCGTCAATACGGATGTCCAGGCTCTCAACGATTCCAAGGCGCCGATGAAAATCCAGCTCGGCAGTAAACTGACGCGCGGGCTTGGCGCGGGTTCGAATCCGTCGGTCGGGCGCGATGCCGCACTCGAAGACCATGAAAAAATCATGGACGTGCTCGAAGGCGCGGATATGGTGTTCGTGACCACCGGACTTGGCGGCGGAACGGGAACGGGTGCGGCTCCGGTCGTCGCCAGCTTAGCGATCGAGCTCGGCGCATTAACGGTCGCCGTCGTGACAAAGCCTTTTACCGTCGAAGGCAAAAAGCGGATGGCGCAAGCCGAACAGGGTTTAGCCGAACTGCGCGGCTGTGTTGACACGATCATCACGATCCCGAACTCGAAGCTCAAAGACGTTGAGGAAAAAATCTCGATCATGGACGCGTTTCGCCGTGCCGACGACGTGCTCTTGCAAGCCGTCCAGGGCATCTCGGATCTGATCACGACCTCTGGGATCATCAATCTCGATTTCGCCGACGTGCGCGCGGTGATGAAAGGTCGCGGCGTCGCCTTGATGGGCATCGGCGAAGCGAAAGGCGAAGGCGCCGCCGTGAAAGCGATGAAAGCGGCGATCGATTCGAAACTGCTCGAAGAAAATTCGATCAAAGGCGCGAAAGGCGCGTTAATTAATATCACGAGCTCGAAAAATACCGCGCTCAACGAGATCGAAGACGCGATTGCCCTGATCGAATCGGAAGCGCACGACGAAGCCGATATTATCTGGGGAACGGTTTTCAGCGACGATATGGAAGACGCGGTGAAAATTACCGTGATCGCGACCGGATTCGACACTGAACGCTACGCCGTGATGCCTTCGGGCGGACAGCAGACGGAAACGCCGCAAGCCGTCAGCGGACATTACAGCGTGCGAACCGGCTTTGCGCCGTCGGAAAAAGATGAAGACCTCAATGTTCCGACGTTTATCCGCCGTCAAGCGGACTAAGTTGTTTATTTTTTATAGTTTTGCTATATTTGCCTCGTAACTAACAGCTTTTAGATTTTTGAAAGAATATTCGGGTTTTAGAATTACCGATTGGTTATAAAAAGAAGGAAATTAAATGAAAGACAGATACGAACCGCAAAATTACCAGCGCCGCGAGTCAGCCGAGCAGGAAGCCCGTAAAAAATCGCCGCCGTCTGAAACGAACGCCGAGATTTATTACTATAAAAAGCAGATCGATTCGCGGACTTTGATGGTCATCGTCTTAAAGGACGGCGAGGAAATCGAAGGCACGATCGAATGGTACGACCGCGACGCGCTGAAAGTTAACCGGACGGACGAACCGAATGTTCTGCTCTTGAAACATAACATCAAATATATGTTCAAAGCCGAAGACCGACCGGAAAAAGTAAAAGGTAAAAAGTAATTTAGAAGTAAAAAACAAAAAGTAAAAAGGCAAAAATCGTTTTGGTTTTACCTTTTTACTTTTTGTTTTTAAAACCAAACAGCTTAATGCTATTCTGATTTTGTGAACTTAGGCTCAAGCGAAAATTCCCCGAAAATTAAAGACGGTTTTTTACCTCGTGTCGGCATTACGATGGGTGACCCGGCAGGAATCGGTCCCGAAATCGTCTTAAAATCGCTTTCCGATAAAAATATCTTCAAAATCTGCCAGCCCGTAATAATCGGCGACGGCAAAATTTTGCGTCAAACGGCGCGGGATTTGAGCCTTGACGCGGAATTCGTGACGGTCAGCAAAGGTGCAGAAATTCCGGCGGACTCCGGCAAAATAATAATTTACGATCTGGAAAACATCTCTGGAGAAATCGCTTACGGCGAAGAATCGGCGGCGAGCGGAAAAGCCTCAGCCGAATATATCGAAGAAGCCGTACGGCTTTGGCAAATGGGACAGATCAACGCGATCGCGACCGCGCCGATCAACAAAATGGCGATTCATCTCGGCGGTTATGATTATCCCGGACACACCGAATTTCTCGCCTATCTAACCGATACAAAAGAATTTGCGATGTCGTTTTTTGCCGAACGGTTGCGCGTCGTCCTGCTTTCGACGCACGTCAGCTTACGCGATGCGATCGATCTGGTGAAAAAGGAAAAATTGGTCGAACTGATCAGATTTTCTCACCGGGAAATTTCCAAATTAATAAAAAGAGACGCCCGCATTGCCGTCGCGGGCTTAAATCCGCACGCGTCGGAAGGCGGAATGTTCGGCACAGAGGAAGCTGCGGAAATTCTTCCCGCAATCGCCGAATGCCGCGAAAAATACGGCTTGGAAGTTTTCGGAGCGTATTCGCCCGATACGATCTTTCTGCGCGGATTCAAAGGCGAATTTGACGGCGTCATTTCGTGTTATCACGATCAGGCGACGATTGCCGTGAAATGTTTGTCGTTCGGCGCGTCGGTCAATGTGACCCTCGGTTTACCGCTCATCAGAACGTCGGTTGACCACGGCACGGCTTTCGATATTGCGGGCAAAAATCTCGCCGAATCTTCGAGTATGCAGGCGGCAATCAAGTTGGCTGCGGAGCTTTCCGAAGGGATGAGGGATGTGGGATGAGAGATGAAGTAAAGCCATTTGTCTGAATTTTTTCTGCGTCGGGAAAGTGTCAGCGCGATGATCGCGAAAAAATGCTTTAAATTCATCCCACATCCCACATCCTTCATCCCTGTAGTTTCAGTTCGTAAAATCGGTA
>DATLOR010000378.1:0-2008 GCA_035536135.1 Pyrinomonadaceae bacterium
GATCTGGTCGATTTTTCGCTCGGCGTTGTGAAATGCGGCTTGCCGAAAACCTATATCAAAAGCATCAAAAAACAGTTTCCGAACGCCGGATTTCACAAGGGTCTGGTCAAGCTGGCGGGCAGATGGATCTGCCGGCACCCTCTAAATCCGATCCCGGTTTTAAAGTGGTAGCGGCGAACCCGGATATTTTCATAAAAAATCTTGCCTTTTTTTACCGTTTCATTGTATTCTGCTAACGTTTTATCCGATTCTTACAAAATTCCAAGGAAAAAAACTCAATGCAAATTAACGGTTTGGAGAATGTTTCTCCGCAACAGCTCGGTTCGGAAAAAGTATTACATACACCAATCTGACGCTGTTTCTCGGCTGGTGGGGTTTCCCGTGGGGACCGATCTATTCAATTGCCGCACTCGTCACCAATCTCGGCGGCGGCAAAGACGTTACGTGGGAAGTGATGAACGCGCTCGACGGAAAATCCGCCTCGACGACTCTGATTTAATATTTATGATCGAAGCTCATATCACGATCGACCGCGATTTAAAGATTAAGGCTTACAAAAGAGCCTACGGAATAACAGCGCTCGGCAACGGCGCATCTTTTTACGGGTGGCGGGCGTTTGTCGTCTTTCTGGCGGTTGCCGTTGCCGACGGCTTTTACGAGAGCGGGGATTTGATCGGCGTCCATCTCTGCATCATCACCGCACTCGCGATTGCCGCCTCATTTCACACTTATTTTGATTGGGTAAAAAAACTCGCCGCCGGTGCGCAGGACACCGAGCTGCACGTTGTGTTAGACGATGAAGGCGTGACGATAAAAAACGAACACGACAAACGAATCGAATGGAGTTCGTATGCCTATTTCAAGGAATACGAAGATTACCTGGAGATCACACATTCATCGGGCGAGATCAGTTTCGTGCCGAAAAGAAACGAACTCGCCGATGTCATAATTTTTACCAGATCAAAGATTTCAAGCAAACCAATCTGAGCTTCCCGATTACTTCCAGCGTTTCTCTTTTTTAAATCTCGTGACGATCATTTCGCGGCGCATTTTGGGCAGATGGTCGATAAAAAGCTTGCCGTCGCAATGGTCTGTCTCGTGCATAAACGCCCGCGCCGCATAGCCTTCCGCCTCGGCTTCGAACCATTCGCCCGTGACGTCCTGTGCGCGGAGCTTCGCCTTAGCGGGGCGCACGACGACCGCCGGAATTTTGCCGATCGACAGACAGCCTTCCTGCGAAGATTGTTCGCCTTCCGTTGCGATGATCTCGGGATTCGCGGCGACGAGCTTGATGCCTTCGCAGTCCATCACGAAAAGCCGCAAGTTAAGACCGATCTGCGGCGCCGCCAAGCCGACGCCTTCCGCTTCATACATCGTTTCATACATATCCTCGCAAAGCGCGGCAAGCTCGTCATCAAATTTTTCGACGGGTTTGCCGACCTCTGCCAGAACTTCTTCGGGATATTCGGTGATTTTTCTGATACTCATTCTTTTCAATTACGAATTACGAATTTCAAATTACGAATTACGAATGATTAAAACATTTTCTTTAATTCGTAATTTGAAATTCGTAATTTAGAGATTTATCGCGGGATGACGCCGCGCCGCGAGCTGCGGTGAAAATCGCGTTTTGCGTTAAAGCCTTTTTCCTCGCGCTGGAGACATTGCCAGCAAACATTTTTTACTTCGCCCGACGGGCTCAGGAAATTATTGTAATGCGTCATTTCGCGGTCGCATTCCGAGCATCTGACCGCCGTTCTTTCCATTTCCTTCGGATCATTTGATTCAATCATTTTACTTTTTCCTCAAAAGTCGAACTTTTTCTTTGTAAAAATCCTTTTCTTCGATAATAGTGTAATTCGCCGCGACAAAATTTTCCAAAGGCGCACAAGCATCTTTGACCGCGCATTTTTCGTTCGTCAAAAGCCAGATTTCCTTTGCGTCCAATGGAATTTCGGAAATGATAAACGCGGTCTGCCGCCGCCAGCTGTCCGCGCTTCCCGCCGGG
>DATLOR010000379.1:0-20448 GCA_035536135.1 Pyrinomonadaceae bacterium
GCCTTCGGCAATCGCCATTTTTTCTAATCTTTGAGCGATCCCGCGCGCGGTTTCGACATTTCCCGCATCGAGCGAAGCGAGCCCGAAAAGCGCGAGCGAATACGGCTCGTCAATTTCGGTGCTGCGCGTTTTCAGATAAGCCAGCGCCTTGTCCATCACGGCTTTGTCGGTTTTGAGCATCGCCAGGGTTCGCGCCACATAGCTCGTAAAAAGTTTCGTGCGGTTCGTGTCTTCTGTCGTTTCCCAGTTATATTTTTTCGCAAAACTTCCGTCGGCGCGCTGCTGTTTTAGCAAGTAATTCTGAGCGTTTTCGATCACTTTCGGGTCAACTTCGATAAAGCCGCGCGCGTCCGTCAAAAACCTTAAAGCGTACGCCGTGAGCGCAATATCGGACGAATCTTTGCCGCCCCAATATGAAAATCCGCCGTCCGACATCTGATAACCTAAAAGCCGTTCGTAGCCTTTTTGCAGATATTTTTGCGCTTTTTGTTCAAGAAAACTTTTGCCGCTTGCCGTTTGTCCCGATTTGAACTTTAAGATCATCAGATTCGGATAAGTCGAAGAAATCGTCTGTTCGCCGCAGCCGTAAGGTCTCTGCAGTAAACCTTCGACCGATTCGGTGACATGCGCCATCAGATTCGGGTAGATTTTCAGCTCCGCTTTGGATGTTTTCGGCAAAGCGTTGGCGGGAAAGTTTATCTCGAAACTTTCCGATGCACGGAAAAGTTTCGATTCCGTGCGGACGATCTCCTGTCCGTTCGGACGCACGGTGACGGGCTTTTCGATCGCATCCGAATCCTTCGCGGCAATCGCCGTCACGCGCTGTTTGCCGTCTTTTACGGGCGTGACCGCTTTGAAGCCGAAAACCGCATTGCCCGCCGCATTTTTATCGACCTCGATGTTTTGCTTATCGGGCGAAAGAAGCGAAAACCAATCGGCTTTCGCCATCGTCACGTCAACTTTCTGTTTTGCACCAGTATAATTTCTGACCTGCGTCGGCAGAAAGATCTCGTCGCCGTCGGTCAAAAACTTCGGCGGGTCGAGGTCAACGAAAAACGGCTGAAAGACCGTGATTTCCTTTTCCGCGACGCCGATCTTGCCCTGCCGCGTCGAAGCGATCGTGTAGAGTTTCCAGGTCGTGATGTTGTCCGCCATCTTAAAATTCAAGCTCGCTTTGCCGTCTTTGCCGGTCACGAGCTCGGGCGACCAGACGAGCGTTTCGGGAAAATATTCGCGCAGGCGCGGCGTGGATTTTTCGCTCAAAGGAACGAGTTTTCCTTCCGTCGTTTTCACAAATTCCTTGCCGTCAATGACAAAAACATTCTCCGTGCCGCTCGCGCCGTCAACCTGAAAACCGCCCTTGAGTGCTTCAGGATTGACACCCGGCGCGAGCTTGAGCAAAGACGAAAATTGCGTTCCTTTCGGCAAGTCAGTGACCGAAGTTTGTGTCACAGAAGCGTCGGAAGTAACATTAACAACTTCATTTGTACTCGCCGCCTCCAACGTAAAATCAATGTTTGTGATGTTGTTTGCCGTGACCGGAACACTCGTGCTGATCGTTACCTTAAAGCCGGGTGATTCGACTTTCACCGAATATCTGCCGACCGCGAGATTTTCGATCAGGTATTTGCCCTCATCATTTGATGTAACGCTTCGGGTTACCTGTGATTCTTCGTTGGTCGCCGTGACGGTCGCATTTGCCACAACCGCACCAGTTGCGTCGGTAATCGTTCCGCTGATCGAGCCGGAATTCGTGACAAAAGCGACTGGCTGATTTAAAACCGGTTTCGGCTTTTCGTCGTCCTTCGTCTGTTCGGAAAGAACGTGCAGAAACTGGGCAAAAGTTACATCATCGTAAGTGTTTTCGCGCCGGTCCGCGCCTTTGCCGCGAATATTAAAAGTGATGACTTCCTGCGTTACGGGTTTCAGAGTTGTGCGTTCGGTTTGTGTTTTTTCACCGTATTTCTGAACTTTTTCGGTCACGGCTTTGTCCGTATAGCGCGAATATTGTGTTTTGACGAGATAAAGTTTTTCGCCGCTGCCGTCGCGCAAATTGTCAAAATCAATATCGTTCTCGCGCAAAACCGTCTTAAATGCGGTTTCGTCCAACGGAAAACTTTTTGCCTTTTGCAAAACATTGAGAATCGCGCTTTCAGTTTCGATGAAATAATCGGTGCGGTTTGTCCAAACGTCGAAATCGTCCGTATTCCAACCATTCGGTTCATAAATTCCGTTAGCCCCGTAACTATGAATCCGAGTTAAATAATATTTGCCCGAAACTTCGCTTGTAATGTAATAAGAGCGATTAAAACGATCCTTCAACCCGGGAATCCCGAGTTCTGCAAAGAGAGTTTTTTCGTCGCGGATAAACTTGCCCGTGCGTTTGTGATAGCTTTCGATCGCATTGTCGATCGCTTTTCCGGTCGGCGTAAAATAGAGAAAACTCGAACTCGAAACCGTAAAATCGTCTTTCGTGCCGAAGGTCTTATCCGCGCCTGCCGTGACGATTCGCAAAACATCCTGCGTTTTTTCAACCTCGAATATCGCTTTCAACGGCTGTTCCCAGGGGTCGCGCAAATCATCGAAATTGACGCCGTTTTCGCCGAGGATTTTCCGCAAGGATGCGTCATCGGTCGGATGCTCCGAATTGCGTTTTTCATAGTGATTTTTCAGGACTTTTTCGATCGGCTCGAATTGTTTTTTGAATTGCTCGGCGTAAATCGATTTGGCGTCCGTGTGATAGCTTCGGCTGTGAAAAATGTTCGGATAATAATAATTGTCGTAAAGCATCACCTCGGCGACAAGCTGTAGTTCGCCCGCGATCGGTTTCGACAGATCGAGCTCGTTGAGATCCTTGACGTTCACGCCGCCGAACGAATCGCCGTAGCCGAGCCAGCCGCTGTAACTGCCGAACATTCCTCCGTTGAAATCGCTTTCCGTGCGGGCGCGTTCTTCGATCGCTTTATCGAAAACAACTACGCCGAGAGCCGATTCGACCGCCCTTCCGACCGAATCCAGAACGCCGAAGCTGACCCGCGCATCTTCGCCCGGTTTGTAGTATTCCTTGTCAAAACTCGTGTCGAGCCGGAGATTCGTCTGCGCCGGAAAGATTATTCCGCGCGAGGCTTTCGTCAGATCGAGATATTCCTCGTCGTAATAGCGGCGCGCCCCATAGTCGTAGGATTTTCTTGTTTTAAGCTTTTCAAAATACGCGGCAATCTTTAATTCGCCCTTAAAATTCGGATGGTAAGGAATTTTTAAACTTGCGCTGCCGTTCGATAAATTAACGAAGCGCGAATCGATGACCGACCAGCCCTGCACGATGTCAACATAAACCAAACCCGTTTTCTGAGTCGAATCAAGCTCGATCTTGACGGATTCGCCCGGTTTATAAATCGTCTTTTCGAGGCGGATCTTTAATGCATCGGCGTCGCTAAAACTGATGTTGTCGCCATAGGTGTCCTCGCCGCCGAAAGTTCCTTTTAACCCGTTTTTGTCCTTGGCGGTCAGCTGAAATTCCAAATCATCGTCTTCGTCTTCAAATTTCGGACGTTTGAAATCGAGTTTGCCCGCGCCGTAAGAGTTTGTTTCAATTCTTTGAATCAGGCGGTATTTTTCGCTGCTGTCTTCCTTGCGTCCTTTTAATTCGACATCGCAAATTGCCGGACTGCCGTCGGCGTAAAATGTCGAAACATATGCAGTGACGGGCAAATTCGGGTTTTGGTTGTAGCGTTCGCCGATAAAATAAACGTGAATCGGCTCGCGCGTAACGCGCACGTCGAAACGCCTCTGTTCGGTCTTATTGGTCGTCAGATCGGTAAAATATGCCGTAAAATGAAGGTCTTCAAACTTGCTCCATCGATTATCTTTCAAACTTTTGTGAGCTTCGCTCAAATCGAATTTCGCCGTAAACTTGCCGCTTGCGTCCGCATTGCCGTCGTGCGATTCGCCTTCGTCAATGTCGTATTTCTGCTGTTTCCAGTTCCACTTTCGTTCATTTTCGCGGACGACGCGCACCTTTCCTTTCGTCACCGGCTTGCCGAAAAGATAATCGGCGGAAACCTCGATCTCGGCTTGTGTTTCGTCGGGCAGATAATAAGTTTTGAGGGCTTTGGCATTGACGGCAAAATTCGGCAGATCGTAGCGCGAGATTTTTACCTGTTGATAGCCGACGTAATAACCTTCGTCCTGATTCTGATTTTTAACGCGGATCGTATAAAACCCGAGCTTGGTGTTTTCGGGAATTTTCCACGACATTGCGGCGACTCCGAACGCGGAAGTTTTGACCTTTTCGCGATAGAGCACGGTTTCGTCTTCGTCCTCGATCCGAAATTCGACTTCCCGTTCAGGTACGACCGTTTTGCTCTCGCCGCCCTTCATCAAAATCCCGCGCACATTGAGCATTTGCTCGGGCTGATAGATCGGTTTGTCGGCGAGCATCAGAAATTGAAAATCATCCCGCATTGTTTGCAGTTCTTCTTCGGCTTCGCGGACAATCCCGTTTTTTCTGCCCGTCACTTTGATTTCGCCGTCGCCGTCAAAATTTGCTTCGACCGGAATTTGAAAATCCAAAACGGCAAAACCGTCCGCATCGGTTTCGCCCGAAGCGTTAAGTTTTAGTTTTTGATCGTTGTCGCTCTTTAGTTCGAGTTCGAGCTCCGCGCTCACTTTCACATTTTCGACCGCTTTGTTCGTAAAAGGATTTAACGCTCTGATACGGCTTCGATAAGTCATTCCCGGAAGCAGATTCTCCGAAGCGATCACGCGAAGCTCGAAAATATCGCGCATGATCTGCGAAAGCGAAATTATTCCCGCGCCCGCGGCGCCGATGCGGTAACGCAGGCGGAACCAGGCGATTTCGTCCTCGCTTTTTTTCATCAGATCAGCGATCGGCAAAGTCAGGTTATAGGATTTTTTGCCGTTCTCGATCTTTGCATTTTGAAAGGATTTGGCGCGGATCTTATTTTCCGCGTCGAGCAGTTCGAGTTCGATCCGTGAGTCGAAGGTTGCCCGCGGATTTTCGATCACGAGCAAAATATCCGCCGACGTTTCGTTGAAAGAGATCTTCGATTCCGATTCATTGACCGTTTGCGCTTTTGCCGAAAAAAGACAGACCAGGCACAGCACGACCAAAAGAGAAAGTTTCTGCCGCATAAAGACTTACCTCAAGTTTTTGTTCAGATTTTAGAGTTTTGCGAAACCGTTCTAATTGATGCTGTGAGATTTTGAATTGGTTGCTTTGCGCTCAATTACGAATTTCAAATTACGAATTACGAATTGTTAATTTGAAATTCGTAATTCGTAATTCGTAATTGTTTCAAAGGTTTCTCTCAATGAAATTCGTCATCATCGTGTAGAGATGTTTTTCCTGCATCGTGCCGCGCGCGACGCCGTGGCGCTGCGTCGGGTAGGTCATAAATTCAAATTGCTTTCCGGCTTTTTGGAGCTCGTAGATAAGTTTCATCGCGTTTTGCTGATGCACATTGTTGTCGATCGTGCCGTGAATTATCAGCAATTTACCGCTCAAATCTTTCGCGGAATTAATGACCGAACCTTGTTTGTAGCCGTCCGGGTTATTTTGCGGAGTCCGCATATAACGCTCGGTGTAGATCGAATCATACAATGCCCAATCGCCGACGAGTCCGCCCGCGATGCCCATTTTCAGGGTTTTCGAGTGCGTCATAAAATAGCTCGTCATAAAACCGCCGTAACTCCAGCCCCACATTCCGATGCGCGAGCCGTCAACGAATTTCAGCGATTTCAGATAATTAAAACCGTCTTCCAAATCGCGAACTTCCGTCTGCCCGAATTTTTGATAAACGTTCCACGCGCTTTCGGCGCCTTTGCCCGACGCGGTGCGGTTGTCGCAAACCCAGATGATATAGCCTTTCTGCGCAAGCATCTGATGCCACATCATTTGCGTTCCGCCCCAGCGGTTTCTGACCGAAGGCGCGTGCGGACCCGAATAGGTAAAGGCGAAAACCGGATATTTCTTCGACGAATCGAAATTCGGCGGCAGGATCATCATCGCTTCCATCTCGAAATTATCGCGTGTTTTAATTTTCAGAAACTGTGTTTTGCCGAGATTGTAGGCACCGAGGACAGGGACTTTATTTTCGTCCAAAACTTTTTCGAGCCGACCGTCCGCCGCGTAAAGCCAAAACTGCGTCGGCGTGCTCGCATCGCTCCAGCCGTCAATAAAATGCGTGAAGGTCGGATTAAACAGCGCGCGGTGCGTCCCCGGCGTGTCGGTCAGACGCTTTAATTCCGTGCCGTCGAGCTTGATGCGGTAGATCTGCGTATTGATCCAGTCGTTATTCTCGCCGATCGCCGAGAAATAGACGAAACTGCGCGCTTCGTCAACGCCGTAAAATTCGCTCACTTCCCAGCGTCCGTCGGTGATTTGTTTGACGAGTTTGCCGTTGTTGTCGTAGCGGTAAAGATGCCGGAAACCGTTTCGTTCGGACTGCCAGATTCCGCTCCCGTCTTTCAAAAACGTCGGGTTATCGATCGCTTCGACCCACGTCTGCGATTTTTCGGTCATCACGGTCGTCGACCTGCCGTCGTTCGGAAACGCGGTGTTGACGTCCAGATATGTCTGCTCGCGGTTCTGCGCCTGAAACATTACGGCGCGCGAATCGGGTGTCCAAGTCACGCGCGGGATCAAAAAATCTTCGGGTCGGTATTTCGAAGTATCAACGAATTTCACCAGATCGCCGAACCGTGCGAGCGTCGGCGGCAGCTTATTGCCGACCTTCGGAAGCTTCGTCACGTTCGGGATCAGGCTCGTTTTCGTAACATCGGCGATGCCGAGCGTGACGAGCGGATTCGGGTCGCCCGACTGCGGATAATCCGTATTTTCGACGCGCTGATTATCTTCCGTATCGTCGGTCAAAACGAATTTTGGGACGGGTGATTCGTCGGTGCGCAAAAAGGCGATGTATTTTGAATCGGGCGACCACCAGTAGCCGCGTTTCTGCCCGCGCCCGTAGAGTTCTTCTTCATAAACCCAATCGAGATAGCCGTTCAAAGTTTTTTCGCCGCCGTCGCGCGTCAACTGTTTTTCTTTCGCCGTGACGACATCAACGACGAAAAGATTCATCCCGCGCACAAAGCTGACAAATTTTCCGTTAGGCGAAAAATCGGCTTCGAGTTCTTCGTCCTTCATCGTGTTCGTCAAACGCTTGACCGTCCCGCCCGCCAGATCATAGATCCACAGATCGTTGTTGTGATTTATCAAAACGGCAGTTTCCGCCTCGTTAAACTGCTGAACCGGCGATTGCCCGATACTGTTTGCCTCGTCAAGCGAAAAACCCTGCGTTTGCGACAAAACGGAAACGAATTTCTTTGTGTCGTAAAGCGGCGAACTTTGCCCGCTCTGCGCGTCAACACGCATCATTTGCCCGCCTTGAAAGACTTTGTATGCCTTGCCGTCCTTGGTCCAACCGCGAATCTGCAGCGGTCTGCCCGAAAACGGAATTCGCACCTGCGGATCAAAAATATCATCGATCGAAAGCATCTTATCCTGCGCCTGCACCGTAAACGCAGAAAAGACAATTATTGCGATAAAAAGCCAACGGAAATTTTTCATATTTTTAAGAATCGGGGAAAGAAATTGTTTGATTGAATTATAGCTCAAATATCTGACGCTTAAAACCTCAGTTTGAAATCCGAAATCCAAAATATAAAATTCAAAAACGTTAGGCTTTCGGATGCGCGCGGTCGTAAACTTCGATCAGTTTTTCCATCGAAACCTGCGTGTAGATCTGCGTCGTCGAAAGCCGCGCATGCCCGAGAAGTTCCTGAATGTCGCGTAAGTCAGCGCCCGAATCGAGAAGATGCGTGGCGAACGAATGACGCAGGCTGTGCGGCGAAATATCGCGGTTGATCTCCGTGCAGATCTTGATGTATTTATCGACCATTCGCCCGACGCTTCGGGTTGTAATGCGTGTGCCCTGGTAGTTTAGGAAAACGGCTTGATCGTCGCGTTCGGACGGCGGGCAGTTATTTAAAAATACGGCGCGCGTTTCGTTGAGATAAAACATCAGGGCTTGCAGCGCGGGTTCGCCGAACGGCAAAATGCGCTGTTTTTTGCGTTTGCCCGTCACGCGCACGAGCTTTTCGCGAAAATCAATGTCTTTCAAACTCAGGTTAACAAGTTCGCCGACGCGCATTCCGGTCGCGTAGAGAAATTCCAGAATGGCGCGGTCGCGTCTGCCGAGATCGGTCTGCAGATCGGGCGTTTCGATAAAGCGCACGGCATCTTCCATCGAAAGATGCGTCGGCAATTTCCGCTCGACCTTCGGCGTCGCGACAAGTTTTGCGGGATTGTTTTCCTGCACGCCTTCGCGCACGAGAAACTGAAAAAACGTTCGCAAACTCGCCAATTTTCGCGCGACGGAAGTTTTTTTATGGTCGGCGTGCAGCGATGCCATCCATTCACGAATCGTCAGATGATCGATTTCCGAAACGGGAATGTCGGAAACTTTGCCTTTCGAGAGCAGATAATCACGAAATTGTTCCAGATCGCTCGAATAATTCCGCAAAGTGTGTTGGCTGACATTGCGCTCGTAGCGCAGGTGTTGGAAAAACTGTTTCAGATATTCTTCAAGCATATTGGTAATAGGTAATAGGTTATCGGTAATAAGTCAAATCAAAACCAACTACCTATCACCAATTACCTATTACCTTTTTGGAACATAATAACCTTTTCGCGTGCGGACGGTCAGGTTCGGGCGCGTTTTAACCGACAGCGAGATCGCGCGGAATTCGCCGCGTTTGTCCGACTCGTTTTCGGGATAATAGCTCAAAATATATTGCTGTGAAAGCTCGGAGGAAATTTGCGCGAAAGCGCGGTCGAGTTCGTCTTCGTCAACGGGCGAATAAACCGCGCCGCCGGTTTGTTTGACGATTTCCTGCATTCTTCGCTCGGCGGCAAGCTGGCGCAGATTCGCGCTTCCCGTGCGCTGTCCGGTGCGGATGGAATTTTCAAAATCGGTCGTTTTGACGACGTAAACCTGACAATTGGCAAGCTGTAAATATTTCAAAGCATCGTCAAAGCTCGCGTCGCTGACCGTATCGTCGCCGTCGGAAACGATCACGATCACGCGCCTGCCGCTGACTTCCTTCATATAATTCGAGGCTTCGATAATTCCGTCGAGCAGCGCGGTTGCCCCGGCGGGCGGCGCGAAATTTTCGATCGCCTGAACAAGCATCGAAACGTCTTTGGTCAAAGGCTGTTCGAGCCGCGAAACGGTCGCGACGCTAAAGAGCGCGACGAGATCTTTTTCGGGACGAATCACGCGGCGGAAAAATCTGACGGCGGCTTTTTTCTCGAATTCGCGGGCGATCGAAACGCTCGACGAATTATCAAACAGAACCGCGAGCCGAACCGGCGTTTCCGAGCGCGAAAGATCGCCGATCTCCGCCGTTTTCCCGTCGATCTGAAGCTGAAAATCTTCGAGCTTGAGATTCGTCACGGGCAAGCCGCGCTCGTTCAAAACGGAAACCGGAATCGGCACTAAGGTTGATTCAACCTTGATCACTTCGTTGTCGTCAGCATTTTTCGGCACGGGTGTCGGAGTCGGTAAGCCGTTCTGAATGGACGTGATCTTTTCGGTCGGATTATAAGTTCCCGCTGTGCGGCGCGGCGTCGGCGAAGGCGTCGGCGTTTCCGCCGGTTTATTGCGCCCGCTTTGCGCAAAAACATCGAGCGCAAAAATCAAAATTAGAATTGTGAGTAAGATTTTATGAATCATCAATTTTCAACGTTTTCGATGCCTGAAGTCCGCAAAAAGTTATCTGACCGCGGATTTTTATTTCCAATCGGGCGGCGTATTGCCGAATTGCGGCGCATTCTGCCCGTTAAAAATCGCCTTTACGGAATCGCGCATGAGAACGATGATCGTAAAAATTCCGAGAATCGTCCCGAGCGGCATTGAAAGACAAACAAGCGCGGCGATCACGATGCAAAAAGTATAATTTTTATGGTTCGACAAAGAGCGTCCCGCCCAAAAAGCCAGAAAAGCGAGCGCAAAAAATACGAGCATCAGGACAATGCCGAAACCGACGAAGATTCCGCCGAAAAGCTCCGGCGGCGGATCGCCCGCTTTACGCGGAATGTCGGCGGTCATAAAAAACGCGCCGATGAAAATGTAAATCGAGAAGAAAAGCGCGGTCATTGCCGTCAAACCCGCCTTCACATAAAAACAAATCGAAAGAATTTTGAGATGACTTAAATCCTCATTAACCTGTTGATTCATAATTTTTTCTCCTTTAAGTAAAAATCAATTTCGCGCCCGCGATCAGTAAGCCGAATGCCAGAACGCGCCGCAAAACGAGTGAATTAAAGCGGTAACTGCCTAAGCTCGCGCCAATAATTCCGCCGATGATCGCCGCAATTATCCAAACGTAAACGCCGGCGGGAAGTTTCAAAACCTGCGCGTAATTGCCCAATAATCCCGAAATCGAATTGACCAGAATAAACAGCGCGGAAATGCCCGCCGCGCGTTTTGTTTCCGTCCAGTTCATAAGGAGCAGGATCGGCGTCAGAAAAATTCCGCCGCCGACTCCGACCAGTCCCGAAACAAATCCCAGACACGCGCCGATCAATAAACAAAGCCAGATCGGCGGCGCGGCGGGCGCGCTTTCCGATTTGAGATTTATCGCCAGACGAACTGCCGCGAGCATCAAGGTCACGCCGAGAATTATTTTATAAACGGTCGTCGGCAGATGGATCATTCCGCCGAGAAAAGCAAATGGAATCGAACCCGCCGCAAACGGCAAAAAGATTTTCCAGTCGAAATGTCCGGCGCGGTAAAATTGAATGAAAGCGATCGACGCGACAAAAAGATTCAAGATCAGCGCGGTCGGGCGCGTTACGTCGGGTGCGACCGCAAGCAAAGCCATCACCGCCAGATAACCCGACGCCCCGCCGTGTCCGACCGATGAATAAAGCACGGCGACAGCGAAAACGGCGAGAACAATTAAAAGTTCGGCGACTTCCATTATTTCAATTTAACTGTGTAGCAATGCATCGGCAACGCGCTCGCGTCGTCAAATTCCGCCGCGACTTCGATACCGATTCGGGCAATGTCTTCCGCCGATTTCGCGGGGTCGTCGTAAACTGCCCGCATCGCGCCGATCGCGTAATCGCAGCCGCTTCCGAACGCCGTAAATCTCTTGTATTCATTGACCGAACGCAAAACTCCGACGGCAAAAACGCCTTTCGGATTGACGATCAGAACATTCATTCGCGAAGTTTCGAATTCGTCGGAATCTTCGTCTTCGGGACGCAAAAAGTATTTGTCCTTCAAAAGTTGATGAAAGGAAAGCCACGCATCGAAAATGTCTTCGACGCCGTCGAATTTCGGTTTGCGCTTTGCGTTCTTGAGCCAATGTTCGACGACCAGTTTGAAGGACGACGAGCCCGTAAAACCGAGATAATTATCCTGAAACTTGAGAATTTTTTCGTTGTTCGTGATGTGTTCCGAAGATTCCTTCATATTGCCCCACATCGTCAAAGTATCGGCGGCAATCGCCGCATAACCGTCTTTTTTGACCGCCACGATCGTTGTCATCGATGAGCCTCCAGCGCATTTTCGTTGATCGCCGAAAGCCACGCGTCCCAACTTTCCAGCGCGAGTTCGACCTGAACGGCGTGCCGTTCACGCTTGTTGCGGTATTTTTTACGAAGCTCGACCGAAGCGGGCGCGAGCAGACCGAACGTGATATTGACGGGCTGAAAATTTTTCGTTTCGACATTTGCGACATACCGGCAGAGCGCGCCGATCGCCGATGTTTCGGGAGCGGTAATCAAATCTTCGTTCCGCAAAACCCGCACCGCGTTTAAGCCTGCGAGCCAGCCCGTGCCGACCGATTCGAGATAGCCTTCGACGCCCGTGATCTGTCCGGCGAAAAAGAGTTTCGCGCTTTTCTTCGTCTGCAAGCTCGCGTGCAAGATCTGCGGCGAATTGATAAAAGTGTTGCGGTGAATCTGCCCGTATTGCAGAATGTCGGCGTTTTCCAAGCCCGGAATCGTTTGCAGAACGCGCTTTTGTTCGCCGTATTTCAGATGATTTTGAAAACCGACGAGCGAGTAGGCGTCAGCCATCAGATTTTCCTGCCTGAGCTGCACCGCCGCGTAAGGCTCGCGTCCCGTCGAAGGCAGCGGCAGTCCTTTCGGCTTCATCGGACCGAAGCGCAGAGTATCGATCCCGCGCCGCGCGATCTCTTCGATCGGCAGACACGATTCAAACCAGTGCGTATCTTCAAAACGCTTCAAGGGAACCGATTTCGCTTCGATCAGTTCATTATAAAACCGCTCGTACTGCTCTTTGTCCATCGGGCAATTGACGTAATCGTCGCCGCCTTTGCCGTAGCGCGCGGCTTTAAAAGCGATGGTCATATCGATCGAATCAGCCGCGACGATCGGCGCGATCGCGTCGTAAAAATAAAGTTGATCGTCGCCCGTAAATTTCATTATTTCCGCCGTTAAAGCTTCGGATGTGAGCGGTCCGGTCGCGATGATCGTGATATTTTCGGGATCGATCGTCTTGAATTCTTCGCGGACGATTTCAATATTCGGATGCGCTTTGATCTTTTCTGTAATGAGTTCCGCAAATTTCCCTCGATCAACCGCAAGCGCCGCGCCCGCCGGGACTTTCGTCGCCGCGGCGGCTTCCATCACGAGCGAATTGCCGCGCCGCAGTTCTTCCTTTAGAAGATACGGCGCGCTTCCGACTTCATCGGATTTCAGAGAATTCGAACAGACGATTTCCGCCAACAGATCGGTGCGGTGCGCGGGCGTTTGCTGGACGGGACGCATTTCGTAAAGTTTCACTTTCGCGCCCGCATTCGCCGCCTGCCACGCCGCTTCAACTCCGGCTAAACCGCCGCCGATGACATTTATTTCTTTCATAATTTCAGAAGTTTTACTTTAACATATTGAAATGAGTTGTTAAAAAATTTCACCGCCGGGATGCGGAGATTTCGCCGAGTAACGCTGAGAAAAACTCTGCGGCACTCGGCATAAACTCTGCGCCCCGGCGGTGAAAAAACAATTTTTAGTTGAACAGCGAAAGCTGCGAAACGTCCCAATTTGTGAGTTCTTCGACTTCGTGACCGCGTTTTTCGAGCTCGTTCTTAACGACGCGGCGATGGCAATTTTCAAGTTCCGCGCAGGCGCACAGCAAAATCACATTTGTTTCCCACGATTCGAGAAGGCGAATCCCGATTTCGAGGTTGTGGATCTGAATCTTGCCGCCGGTTTTGTAGTTGCGGTTGCCGAGCGCGGGAACGTGGCGGTAACGGTTTTTAAGAAGAACCGTCAGATAATCCTTCGTCCAGCGAAGATTTTGCGAATCAGGCGCAAAACGAATGTCGGCGAGAGTCGCTTCGTGAAAATCGACCAGCGCACAAAGCTGTTCGACCTGTTTGCCCGTGTAGCCTGTCGTGAAAAATTTCATAAAAATGCACCGAAGATTTATCCTTTTGTACATTTTACTTCAGAATGCGACCGCTCGCATAAGCTTTGCGACCACTCGTCGAAGCTTTGCGACCACTCGCGAAGCCTTAAACAGCACTCGCGAAGCCTTAAACAGTACTCGCAAAACCTTAAACGGTACTCGCGAAGCCTTTGCGACCACTCGCGAAGCCTTAACGAGTGGTCGCAGAGTTTTGGCGACTGCCGACTAAAACTGTGTCGGGGGATTTAAACGCTTGAACGCAACGATTGACGGCTTTATTTGAAATTTATTCAGATTGTTTTTCGGCTAAAGTTTGCAGTCCGTCCGATTCGATCTCGAGCGGAATCGTCAGCGCATTGTAAAACTGCTCGAAGGCATTGAGCGCGAGAATCTCGACGATTTCGGTTTCGCTGAAATGTTTTCTGAGCTCGGCAAAATTCGCGTCCGAAACTTTTCTTTCCGCCGCGTATTGCCGGATCACGGCGAGCACGGCGCGTTCTTTTTCGCTCAACGCGGATTGTTTCGATTCGTCGCTGCCGACCAGAGCGACGAATTTTTCCGTCCCGATCTTACTGCGCACGGCTTGCGCGAGTGCGATGTCCTGGCAAAACGAACAGCCGTTTTCGGTCGCAGCGGCAATTTTTATCAAAAGCCGCAGATCGGGTGCGAGCGAATTTTGTTTTTCCTCGAATTTGGCAATTTTCATCGCAAACTGCAAAAGCGGCAATTTGCGCGAATAAATGACTTTGAGCGGCGACAGAACTTTGCCGAACTGGCGTTTGGAAACCCAGTAAGCCATTTTCAGCCACGGATTCGACGGATTTTCGATAGCCTCGAGACGCATAAATTTACTCCTTTGGCGTTTTCAAAAACGCGACGATAAATAAAAGTCCGAGAATCAGATCGATCGTCGCGAAAACGAGCATCAGCGAATGCACGCGTCCGAAAGCGTAAAGCGCGTAGATCGCGATCGTGAACGGGAATTTTTCAAGCAGCGCCGCCAAGAGCATCAGCGGACGATAACGCACGGGATTGCCCGCGATCAGCAGAAAGACGACCTGAAACGCGACCGTCACGCCGATAAAACCGTAATAATATTCGGGATGCGTAATTGCGGGCGGATAATCAAGCCCGTTTTTCGCTTCGAGAAAATACTGCGGCAAGAGGGCGATCAACCCGTAAATCCCGGCAGCGTAAAATGTGTATTTGGCAAATTTCATCGCTTTTATTTGAATTTTTCTTCGTAGCGGCTGTCCGCCAGAAACTTTGCAAAATCTTTGATCTCCAAAATATCACGAACCGCCTGTTTTTTGTCCTTCGCGTTTTTGTAGTAACTTTCGATGATCTTGTAGCCCATATAATAGCCCAGATCGGCTGGCTTTTCTTTCGCTTTGTCGCCCTGATAAAGCCAGTTGCTCGCGTCCGCGGCGTTCATATCCTTTTTGAATTCGAGCCACAATTGTTTTTCGATCGGATTCCCGTATTTGTGCAGATGCGGATTGATCGTATCGCCCGCGATCAGCTCGGCGACAAAATCCGCGCCGCCTTCGTTCAAGGCTTTGCCCAAAAGCGTCCATTCGCCGCCGGTTTGCGGAAATTTCTGCTCGTAATGAATCAGCTCGTGCGCGACGATATACGGAAGACGGTCAACCGAAGAAACCACTGCTTTGTGCCAATCGGTCAAGCCGTCGAGCGAGACGCCTTCGTTTTTGCCGAACATATCAACGCCGATCAGCAACCCGTTATTCGAGGTTGTTCCGGCGGAATTCATCCTGCCGATGACAAAATAAACGTCCGGGAAAACCGCTTCGGGATAAATTTCCTTCATTTTGCGAAAGCTCGCCCGCACCTGATTTTCATACGCGGCGACTTTCAGGCTCGGTTCACGCAAAGCCGCATAATACTGCGGCGCGGCTTCGATCGTTCCGACCAAATTACAGCTGTTTCCGATCCTGAGTTTTGTAAAATCCTTCAATCCGGCGCTGCCTTTTTTCAGATACTCGTCGCGGAAAACATTCAGATTATTTTCGGGCTTGGCTTTATCGTAAGCCGCCCAAAAAAGATTGATGTCGGACGTTACGATCTTCGCCGCGTTCGGGTCGGTGTTCGTCGTCTGCTGGGCGAAAGCGCCGCCGAATAAAACCAAAATGCCGAGCGTTAAAATTAGTGCTTTTTTCATAAATTTCTCAACGTTTTATAATTTTTTCCGAATTTGAAAGTCCTGTCAAAACCTTCAAATCCGGAATCATCAAATAAACACCGACATTTCGGATTTTATGACAACTAAATTATTTGACGGCATCTTTCCACGTCGCAATAACCGCTTCCAATTCTTTGTCGGAAGTGTTTTCGAGTTTCAGCTTCCAGGTTCCCGCGACCGTCGGTTTATCGTAATAAATCGAACGAAACCAGACATTTGCCTCGGGTGTTTTCGCCGGATTTTTGCCGGCGATCGCGCCTTTATCGTTAAACAGCGTCGCGGAAATCTGCGAGTCAGCCATAAAGGTCAGACCGAAATTCAAGGCTTCAGTGACCGGAATTTCAACTTCGATCGAACCCTTCGGCGCAATGCGCACGGTTTTTGAAAAATCCGGCTTGAAATCTTTTTCGTCAAACGAGTTTTCATTTGAAAGCGCCGGTGCGAAAGCCGCATTCATAAAGACCGCGCCCGCTGAATTTCGGTCGAGCTGTCCGGTTCGGCTCGGAATATCGGGCGCCGCCGGATTATGGTCGCCGCGCGGTCCGATCGCTAAACGCGGTTTGACGAAATCCGAAAAATCCTTCGTGCCGGTCAAATCCGTGTGAATGCTTTTCGATTCCGCCGTATCATTGATCGTCCATTTTGCCGACGGCACGGAAACGAACCCGTCGTTCCAGACGATCGATTTACACATCGTCGGCAAAGGATTTCCCGCAAGCGAAGAAAATTTCACGCCTTTGCGGTTCATATTCAAACGATTGAAGCCGTTCGTAAAATCCTGTGTCGCCTGATAAAGCGATTTCAAACCCGAAACCAGATACATTACATCGGCGCAGGACGAGCCCGTATTCGGCGTACCGAGCATCACAAGGTGCGAAACCTGCGGACGCGCGTCCGTCTCGTTCGGCGGCATCAATTGGCTGATATAATTTCTGGCGATCAAACCGCCGGTCGAATGCGCCACGAGATCGACGTGCCACGCGTTGCGGTCTTCCTGCGCATAACGAATATAGGATTTAAGCTGTTCGGCATTTTGGCTGACGGTATTGCTTTCCGTCGCTGACATAAACGCGCCGCCCGTGTTGAGCAAACCTTTTTCCGGTTTTTCGCCGACCGGAAACGCCTTCCAATCGTAGCTGTGCGAAGTCGTCAAAATGTTCTGCCACGTTTCAAAAGCCCGCCAATTGCTCCAGAGTCCGTGAACCAGAACAACGGGTTTCGGTGCAACTTTTAGATTTTTGGTCATTTCGTCCGCTTTTTTGTAATCTTCCCAGACTTCCGCTTTGATGCGCTGAACGAGGCGCGGGCGACCGTCGTCAAACCACGCGTAACCCGACGAATCCCAGAGCATTTCCACTTCGCGCTCTTCGCCCGGTTCGAGACGAACTGAAAAAGTTTCGTCCTTGAGCGGCATATCGGGTTTTGCGCCGTCCCATTTGTCGCCTTTGTAGGTTTCCTTGAGATAAACTTCGGCAAATTTCGTTTCGCCCGAAGCATTTAAGACTTTTGCCTTGATGCGCACCCAATTACCGTCAATCGTTCCTTTTTGTTCGGTAATTTCCTGCCAGTCGTCCCATTTCGGGAACTTCATATCTTCAAAGCGCAAATCCGTAATCCGCAACGGCGCGCCGCATTTTTGCAGATTCCAGGTGATTTTTTCCGTCACGTTCTGCCAGGTGTAGGTGTAAGTGCCGGAAAGCCGGTTCGCGTTTGCCGGATCGACGCGGTGCGAGCCGTCGGTCGTCAGGGAATTGCCGTCAATCATCGTCGCGGTCGGCGGCATATTAAAGGATTTGCCTTCTTTCGGCGTGCACTGCCCGCTGAAAGTGCTCGATTGCGAACCGCTCGTTTTGCCTTTGACGGGCGGCAGTCCGACGCTGACGGTATAAGTGCCGTCCGTGTTGACGCCGACCGAAACGTTCGCGTCGACGGTTTCGTTGCCGTCGTTTTTGGTGATCGTTTTCGAGAGCGATTCGCCGCTCATATCCTGCCATGTTTTGCCGCGGTCGCACGAATTGCTTTCAACCGCTGTAATCTTTTCGGTCGAAGAAAAAGAATGGGAAATAGTCGCTTTCCCGATACTCGAACCGTTCTTTTCGGGTGATTCGAGCACGGCGACACTCGCTTTGTAGTCATAATACATCTCCCAATCGCGCCTGTCTTCGCCGCGACCCGACACGCGCTTGGTGGTTTTCTTGTCGGTCATCGACTGGTAGCGCGTGTAGGTGATCGAGCCGGTCCACGCGCCCGAGCATTGCTGGGCGGCTTGTTTCGATTGATTTGATGAAGCGGTTTTATTGGCGCTTTTGACCTGTGCGAAGGCGGAAAAATTCCCGCAAACTATTGTAAAAAGTAGTGATAAATTGATAACTGTATAAAAAAATCCGTTACGCTCTTTCATTTTTTGCTCTCCGTGTAAAAGGTGGCTGACACACTTTAACGCGCAAGAAGCGGGGAAAAAGTATCAGCGCGGATAAAATTTTCCCTGTCGAAAAAACCATAATTCGCGTATACTTTTTTTGCGTGAATTCCAAAAAATAAAATGTCTTCTGAACGTCGGCAAAAAATTGAAACGATTTTTCATACCGCAACTGTTTTTGCGGGCAAAGAGCGTGCTGAATACCTCGAAAAGGCGTGCGGCACGGATGCAAGCCTGCGCGCTGAAATCGAAGAACTGCTCGCACGTTTCGATCGGGAAAACATTGCCGCCGTGAAAGAATTGGATTCGATGCACGGGCGCGTGGTCGGTGCATACCGTTTGATCAAAGAAATCGGGCGCGGCGGAATGGGCGCGGTTTATTTGGCGGAACGCGCCGACGGAATTTTTAAGACAAAAGCCGCCGTCAAGCTCATCAAACGCGGAATGGATACGGATTCGATCCTGCGCCGTTTCCGCAACGAACGCCAGATCTTAGCCGCGCTCAATCATCCGAATATCGCACGCCTGCTCGACGGCGGCACGACCCCGGACGGTTTGCCTTATTTCGTTATGGAATATATCGACGGCAAGCCGCTTTTCGAGTACTGCGACGAGCATAATCTGGACATTAAAGCACGCCTCGGAATTTTTCGCCAAATCTGCGACGCCGTGCAGGAAGCGCATAATATCAAGGTCGTTCACCGCGATCTGAAACCGTCGAACATTCTGGTCAAAAAAGACGATTCGCCGAAACTGCTCGATTTCGGAATTGCCAAACTGCTCGACCCCGAACTGGCTTCGGCAACGGTCGAAGTAACGATGACGCAGTGGCGTTTGATGACTCCGCAATACGCTTCGCCCGAACAGGTTTACGGCGGCGAGATTTCGTTTACATCGGATATTTACAGCCTCGGCGTGCTGCTTTACGAGCTCGTCACGGGCGCTAAGCCGTATCGTTTTTCAAACAGCGCGCCGCACGAAATTTCGCGCGTTATCTGCGAACAGGAACCCGTCCCGCCAAGCCGGATTCAAAATTCAAAATTCAAAATTCAAAACGAAATCGGCGAGGATCTGGACAAAATAATTCTCAAAGCGCTGCGGAAAAATCCCTCGGAACGCTATCAAACCGCGAGCGAGTTGGGCGAAGATATTAAAAGATTTTTGGAAAATCGTCCGGTCAACGCGCAATTTTTTGCTTCCGGGACGAGTCTGCAAGCTTCCGGCAGCAAAAATGAAAGCAAACATTCGATCGCGATTTTGCCCTTCAAATTGCTGAATCTCGGGCAGACGGAAGATACGGGCGGCGACGAATATTTAAGTCTCGGATTAGCAGACGCGCTCGTCACGCGGCTGAGCGGAATGCAGAGATTGCTGGTGCGCCCGACGAGCTCGGTGATTCGTTTCGGCGAAAATGCCGATGCTTTCGCGGCGGGCAACGAGCTCGGCGTTGAATTTATCGTCGAGGGAAATATCCGCCGCGTCGGCGAAAGAATCCGCGTGACGACGCAGCTCTTGGACGTGAAAGGCAACTCGACGCGCTGGGCGGATAAATTCGACGAAAATTTTACCGACGTGCTCGAACTCGAAGATACGATCTCGGAGCGCGTCGCCAGATCGCTTTTGCCGCAATTGACGGGCGAAGAAAAGAAAATGCTCGACAAACGCGGAACGAATTCGCCCGAAGCCTACGAAGCCTATTTGCGCGGGCGTTTTTTCTGGAATCAATTCGTGCCCGAAGCGTTTCCGAAAGCGATCGAATCGTTTCAAAAAGCCGTCGAGCTTGACCCGAATTACGCGCTTGCCTACGTCGGCATCGCCGATTTTTACAATTGGGCGTGTATCTACGGACTTTTCCCGACCGTCGTGAGCATCCCGAAAGTCTATGAAGCGGCAACCCGCGCACTGGAAATCGACGATACATTGGGCGAAGCCTACGCCGCGCTCGGACTTTATTATTCGAGTATCGCGGAATATGACATATCGGACACGCATTACCGCCGCGCGATCGAGCTTAATCCGAATTATTCGCTCGCGCACGAATGGTACGGCTCGAATTTAACCGGCAGAGGCAGATTCGAAGACGGTATTCGCGAAGTCAAAATAGCGGAACAGCTCGACCCGTTTTCGATGCGCTCAAAAACCCTGACGGCGTGGACGGCGTATCAGGCGCATCAATACGATCTTGCGGAAGCAAAGGCGCGGGAAATCATCGAACTCGACCCGAATTTTCCGCAGGGCTATCTTCAGCTCGGCAATGCTTTACAGCAGATGGGAAGATTTCAGGAAGCTCTTGAAATGTCGCGTAAAGCGGTTGCGATGATGCCGAACGCGCCGCTTCCGCTCTACAATCTATGTTTTGCGCT
>DATLOR010000380.1:0-6044 GCA_035536135.1 Pyrinomonadaceae bacterium
AATGCGGGTATTTTTTGTCCTGCGCGTTAAATTCGATCATTCGCGCGGCGCGGGTCGGTTCCAGTAAACCCGAAACCGCGAGGTCGGCGGCGATCACCGCCGCGCCGATCGAATCGAAAACGGGGTCGGTGCGTTTTTGAAAATACTCGCCCGTGCCGTCCTCGAAACCGTCGGCTCGCGGCGGCAGAAGTTTGAGAATATTGTCGGGCATCGCCAGTTCTTCGGGTTTGATCGTGTCCAAGACTGCGTTCAAAGCCTCGCGCTGGCGTTCGGGCGCGACGATCTCGCGGTATTTATTCGGGCTGATGCCGCTCTCGGTTTTGACGGCGTAGGTAAAATACATTCCGCCGACCGATTTTAAGGCGGACACGAGCTGGTAGCGGTGATGCAGGTAAAGCGGAATGAGTTTGGCTTCGAGCTCGGATAGCGGCGTGCCTTTCGGGATGCTGCTTAAACCGAAACTACTCAGCCCGATGCGCCGGACGTCCATCTCGAAACGCAAATAAGCGACCGGGTCGCTGCCGTTATCCCAGATGCTCGCGAGCGGGTGCGCCGTTCCCATGCCGCGCGCATCACTGTCGGAAATATAGAGCATTCCGTCTGCCGTGCCCTGCGCGATGATCTTTTCGAGCTCTGCCGCTTCGTTCGTGTTTGCGGGACATTGCGAATAGGCAAATTTGACCGAATATTTATCAAACGAACCGATGCCGACCGCGTAAGCCTGCGACAGATCGAGCTTGCCGTTTTTGATCTCGACCAACGGCGCGGGATAATCCATAACCGAACCGCGCCCGTAAGAACTCGCCGCAAAATTATGCGCGAAACCAAGCGTATGACCGACTTCGTGCGCCGCGAGCTGACGAATTCGCGCCAGCGACATCTCCGCCGAATCCTTTTCATCGCTTGCCAGATACGAAAGTTCGGGCGAATCGCCAAACGCGCAAAAACCGTTCTCGTCGGTGCTTGCAAAAGCGGGTATCAATCCCGTGCCGAGCATAAAATCCTGACGGATGCGCAAAGAACCGAGCGAAACATTGCCCTTGATGATTTCGCCCGTGCGCGGGTCAACGACCGATGAGCCATAAGACCAGCCGCGCGTCGAACGATGCACCCAGTTGATCATGTTGTAGCGGATGTCCATCGGATCGGCATCTTTGGGCAGCACTCTGACCTGAAACGCATTCTTGAAACCGGCGGCTTCAAACGCCTGATTCCACCACGATGCGCCCTCGACGAGCGCGGAACGGATCGGTTCGGGTGCGCCGTTGTCGACGTAATAAATAATCGGTTCGACGGCTTCCGAAACGGGCGCGTTCGGGTCTTTTTTCTCCAAACGGTGCCGCGAGATCCAGCGCTTCTCGATCGCTTCCGTGAAAGGCGAGGCGTAATCGTAAAACGTGATGCCGAACGCATTGACGCGCGGGTCGAATTTGCGCGGCTTGTAATTATTGTCGGGCAATTCGACAAACGAATGATGCTCACGGACGGTCACGGAATTCGCCGTCGGTGTGACCGAACCGACCAGTCTGCCGGGTTCTTCGCCCGCCAGTGTGAGAGTCGTTTCGACTTCCGTGTTTTTCGGAAAACCTTTTGTCCTTTCGAGATAAAACGCGCTCCGCAAATCGTCAACGCGATAATTTCCCTGCTTTGATTGGCGCAGACGATCGGCAACGCCGTGCGCGTCGCGCATCAGAAATGCCGTCGCGTCAACCAGAACTTTATCATCCTTTTCCGCCTCGACCTTGAACCCGTAAATCACCGATCTGGCAAACGAATCGGCGACCGCTTTGCGTTCTGCGTCGTCATTCGATAAAGCACGATACCGATAATTCGGCTGAACGAGCAGAACTTTTTGCCCGACGCGCTCGAAATAAACGACAAACGTCCGCCCGAGCTGTCCACGGTCAAGTCCGATCGGATTCGACCCTAAACCGGCGGGCAGCGAAACCTGATAAAGAAATTCACGGTTAAACCGCGCGATCTCCAGAAACATCTTCCCGTTTTTCGCGTCCCAGTAAAGCGGCATAAACCCGTCGATCTTTTGCAGTTTATCCGTTCTTTTGTCAAAAGATTCTTCCTGACCGAAAACAGTGTTCGGCAGATACAAAATGACGGCAAGCAGAATGAATAATAGAATTCGCGGCATAATTTCCAGATAAAAGTTTTTTTTGAATTGGTTAGAGCAATTCTATTGTCGGGCTTAAAGCGTAAATTTATCAAACGGCGTGAGGTTATAAACTCAAACTCTTTTGAATTAATTTTCGCCCGTGACATAACTGCCGCGAGCCAGAACAGTTAAATTCGGGCGATTGACGCGCACTTTTATTTGTTTCCGCTCAAATGCGCCGGACGTTTGCGTGACGTTGATCGAGATATAATACTGCGGATTCATAATTTTAAGCGCGGTTTCAAAATCTTCCTTTTTGATTTCCGGCAGATTCCGGACGGCAAATGTTCTTCCGCCCGAAAGCGCGGCAATATCCTGCAAATAAGCTCTGCCCAGATCATATTCCGCTTTGGTTAAACCGGCACTGTTTTGCGGCGTATTGATCCCGAACCCCGAAAGCGGAAAGGCAGCAGAAGTTTTTTTAAAAAACTCGTAGGAATCAAAATAGAGCGGAAAGACGACCGCCCCGTTTTTTTCGGCTTCGACGAGCGAAGAGATATAACTTGCCTTTTGCGAGGTCGTATCGACGCCGTCGGTCAGCAGAATGATAAGCGGCTGTTCGGCGGCGGCAGCTAAATATTTTTTGTTGATTGTCTTAATGGCTTCATAGATCGAAGTTCCGCCGCCCATCCGAACTTTTTTGACGGCTTTCTCTAATAATTTGGCATCAGCCGTCGCTTCGCCGAGCACATCGATATTCTCATTGAAGCTTATAATTTGGAGCTTGTCGCCGGGCTTCAGGGCTTCGATCAGTTTTGAAACGACCTTTTTCAAATCTTCATCTTGATAGGCAAGCGATGGACTCGTATCGAGAATCAACAAAATATTGAGCGGCGTTTTGGAAGTTTCAAAAGCCGCAATTTCCTGCTCTTTGTCGTCAACCAGGATCCTGATATCCGAACTTTTCAGGTCCGTCACCGGTTTTTCCTTCTGATCGTAAACAAAGACGGGAATTCTGACAGTTTTATTGACGGTCGTTTCCTTTGAAACGATTGCATCAACCGGCTGAACGGCTTTCTGCTTGTCCGAATCCGTTTTCGGTTTCTTTTCCTTCTTTTTTCGCAGCGTCGTCAACCCGGCTTCACGCGGTTGATAAGGCGTTGATTCGGAATAATCAGCCGGTTTGATCGAATCCGATTTTGATAAGTTAGCATCTGTAATCTGTGCCGAAACGATCGAGAAACCAAAGAACAAAACGACCGGGATAATAAGGATTTTATACATACTGCACACCTCTGTTGAGCAAGACTTTTTGTTGTCGGGATTTTTAACAGTTCACATTTCTAAAGCTTATTGCCGCAAATAAACCTGCGTCAAGCTGAATAATATTTAATCAAACGGCAAAATCTCTCTCTTGTACCGGACGGCTTTATAATAATCCTTTGACACGGCTTTCGATGAAACCGACAAACTCCATCGCATCCGTTTCGAGTTTCGCGGTTTTAGTTCCTTTGCCTGCCAGACGATTTTTGCGCGCCGTGTTAATGACCGGATGCCAAATCTCAGGTACATTTTCGAGTGTCCAAGCCTGTGCAATTTCCTTTGAAACCAACGCCGATTTGTGCGCCGTGTAGAAAATTCGGCAAGCGGTCAGGATGGCGTAAGAATTATGAAAAAATGCCAGATCCGAGCTGTCGCCCGCATTTGCTGCCAGGTCTTCCTTCAGATATTCGATTTCGAGCAGCAGCGCGTCGTTCAAAACTTCCGAGCTTACCTCGGGCGCGATTTCCCTGGCGGGTTTTCCCCAAAGCGTGATTCCGGTTTGCCCGATATTAAGCCAGATTATCGGATTGCCGTCCGAACCGTGGCGAACGAGCCTGCCGAAATGATACCCGCAGCATTTGGAGGTTTTGTCGAGAAATTCGCCGTCAATGACAAACCGCAGATCGAGTTTACTGCTCCAGTAGTTTTTCTCCAATGACTTTGCAAACCACTCGTCAATCTCGGAAAATTCCCTTTCGTTGATATCTCTGCGGGTCACGATTATACAGTCAACATCACTGCATTTTTCGTCAAAAGCCGCGTAGGTCAGCGAACCCCAGAGATAGATGCCGACCAGATTGTTTTCGAGCATCGCGGGAAAATCATTCTGCATCGCCTGCAGCAGCTCAGACAGATTTTCGGGAATGTTTTCGGGCAAATCACTTATCGTTTTCATTTCAAAACGCCTCTCATCCACGCCCCGAAATTCGGCATCTTAACCTTGCTTCTGCATCTGTTTGGCAACTTTCTGCACTTCGTCCAAAACACGCAGAAGATTGCCGCTCCAGAGTTTTTCGATCTGTTGTTTGGTGTAGCCGCGCCGGACGAGTTCGAGCGTCACATTAAAGGTTTCCGAAGCATCGTCCCAGCCTTCGACGCCGCCGCCGCCGTCGAAATCCGAACTGATGCCGACGTGCTCGATACCGATCTTTTTGACGAGATAGTCGATGTGATTGACAAAATCCTTGACGTTGACATCGGGCGCGGAATCCTTCAGACGCTCGTTGAGAATCGGTCGCGCTTTTGTCCGCAAAGCCGTCAGTTTAGCGATATATTCATCGCGTTCGGCTTCGGGCAGTTTGACGACATCGGCGCGTTCCAATATCGTAAAACCTTCTTTGGCGGCAAACTCCTTCATAATCTCGGCGGACATTTTTTGCCGGAGTTCGCTTTTTTCCTTGCTCACATAACTGCGAAACGCGACCGCCTGGACGACTCCGCCGTTCTGCTTGATCAAGGCGAGCTGTTCGTCGTCGAGATTGCGGCTCACGTCGCAGAGAGCGCGCGCGCCCGAATGCGAGGCGATGACCGGCGCTTTTGAAAGCTTGATCGCCTGAATGTTCGCCTGTTTCGACGGGTGCGAAAGGTCGATCATGATGCCCCATTTGTTCATTTCATAGATCGCCTTTTTGCCGAGCTCGCTTAGTCCGTTATAAAGCCAGACATTGTCGCGCTCGCCCGTGTTCGAATCCGCCAGCTGGCTGTGCCCGTTATGCGCGAGCGACATATAACGCGCCCCGCGAGCGGCAAAATCCTTGATGCGCGTCAGATCCGTCCCGATCGGATAACCGTTTTCGACGCCGATCATCGCGACCTTTTTGCCCGATTTACTGATCCGCCGCACATCTTTCGAAGTCAGCGCGAGTTCGATCTGGTCGGGCGCGATCTTTTCCGTCAAACGATGAATCGCCTCAAACTTATCGATCGCGTTCGCGTAGGCTTTTTTGTAGCCTTCCTCGTTTAGATCGCCCTGCCCCGTGTAAACGATCATCCACGAAACGTCCAAACCGCCCTGTTTCATCTTCGGCAGATTGACCTGCGTCGCGAGATTCTGCGTGTAGTTGATCGTCTCGGTAAAATTCTTCGTATCGATATCGTTATGCGTGTCGAGCGTGATCACCTCGGCGTGAATCTTCCGCGCCTTCGCCACCAGTTTTTCTTCGTCCGTCAATTTTTGAGCATTGACGCCAACACCCGAAAAGGTCAATAAAATAGCCAACGCACAGAGCGCAGATAAGAATTGTTTCATTAATTTTCTCCAGATTATTACTTGAATTAAGTGAGTTTATTTTAACATAAACCGATTCGATTTCAGGCGTAAAAAAAGCGGGTTGATTCCCGCTTTTATCTAACCGCTTTCGCCGTTCGGTGTAACTGCCCGTCTGCCGCCGCGCTTTTTCTCCGATTTGCGGATATAGCCGAATCCTCCGTAAAGTGCGCTGTCGGGACCGTAATTGCGGCTGCCTTCAACGTCTCTGGCAACATAATCGCAGTCTTCCATAAATGCTTCATTCAGATTGTCGCGTTGAATTTGTAATGATTTGGTATGTGCCTCGGAAGCGGCAATTTCGGCTTCCTTCGCGGTGATCGCTGCCCTTTTGGTCTTAAATTCGTC
>DATLOR010000381.1:0-9290 GCA_035536135.1 Pyrinomonadaceae bacterium
TTTCTTTGAGTTTTTCAGCCGGAATCGTCGCTTCGGCAATCACTTTTTTGCCGCGTGTGTTCAAGGTATTGACCCAGGAGGTTTTCTTGTCGGTCGCAAAACTGCCTTCGAGCTGGTAGCGTTCGATGCCCGGATAAACGCTCTGAATCCAATCGCAGGCGGCTTTCGTCGCCTTGCCGACCATATTTTGCCCCGCCGCGTCGCCCGTCGTGTAATTGAACCGCAGATATAAAAATCTGCTTGCCGGAAACTGCTGAATGTCGCGCAGCCGTCCGACGCTCGTCGTCGTTTCGGCTTTCGCTTTAATTTCGGCGAAATTTTCCTTGATCCAAGCCGAAAACTTTTGCGCTTCACGTGCCGATTCGAAAACAAAAACCGGCGCGCGCTGCATCGCGTCGTCAACCACGGTCGCCGTCACGCCGCCCGATTCGCGCAGAAGCTTCATTCCGCGATTATACGAGGCAACGAGAGTTCCTTCGGTCGTCGCGAGCGGCACAAAAAATTCGCCTTTCGCAAATTCGCCGTTAACTAAAAGCGGTCCCGCCAGACCGATCGGAACCTGCGCCGCGCCGATAAAATTTTCGATATTGCCGGGCAGAACCATTGGGTCGAACGAAAATTGTCCGACGTGATCGAGTTCGACGTTCGTTTGTTCTTTAGCGAAATTGCGCCTTTCTGCGGCGGCTTCGCGGGTGTAATCGTTTTCTTTGTTTCGCGGAATTTTTGCGGTCATAGTTTGATTAATTGTCTGATTTAACTTCGCGCATCCAGTCTTGCAGTTTTTCGATATCTTTCGTGACGGTGCGCGAAGCGGCGAAAAGAACGAGCGTCAGCAAAACACTCAGGATCGGGATGAGATACATCGCCGAATGAAGTCCTTCGGCGCGAAACGGTTCGAGCGCGGCTTGCGAAAAATCCGTGATTCCGGCGACTGCGGCGGCGCGTTTCGTAAAAAAATCGCTCAAAATCCCGGTCGCGTATGGTCCGAGCGACGCCCCCAGAACATACATCGCAAAGAAATAAACCGCCATTGCCGTGCCGCGCAGTCCGGGTTCGGTCACATCCTGAATCGTCGAATAAACGGTCGAATAATAAAAATACATCAGCGCACAGCCCGCGCCCATCAAAATCAAAAATACGACGGTCGCGCCTTTCGGCTGGCTGAGCGCAAAGTATAGAAACGGGATCGACATCGCAATCGCGATCGTTCCGACGAGCATTCGCCCGTTCTTGCGTTTTTTCATGACCGAATCGCCGATCAATCCGCCGATCAGCAGTCCGGGCGCGCCCATTACGCCGTAAACGATCATCGAAACAAAGTTTGCCGATTGAATATCCGCGCCGTGATAACGCATCAGAAACGGCGTGATAAACGCGCCGATCGCATACATATTGAAATTGTGGATCGCGCCGGAAATTATCAGCCAGCGCATCGTCGGCGTCGAAAGAATCAATTTATACGGCGAACCCGCGCGTTTTTGTTCGCCGATCTCAAAAGTTTCAGACGCGCCGCGCCGCGGTTCTTTGAGAAACAAAACGGCGATCGCGCATAAAACCCCCGGAATTCCCGCGACGAAAAAAGCCGCGCGCCAGCCGTAATCCTTGGCGATCGTGCCGCTCACGGCAAAACTCAATGCGACGCCGACCGGCAGACCGAGCATAAAGATCGCCAGCGCTTTTGCCCGCCGGCTCGCCGGAAACAAATCGCCGATCAAAGAAGTTGCCGCCGGCGCACACGAGGCTTCGCCGACTCCGACGCCCAAACGCAAAGCAAAAATCTGCCAGAAGCTCTGCGCCAAACCCGAACCGACCGTCAGCAGACTCCAGATAAAAACGCCGGCTGAGAGAATTCCCCTGCGCCCGATCTTATCCGCCAGCCGTCCGAGCGGAATTCCGACGAACGCGTAAAGCAGCGTAAAAGCCGTGCCGAGCGCACCGAGCGCGGCATCGCTCAAAGCAAATTCCTTGCGGATCGGTTCGCCGACCGCGCCGAGGATCTGGCGGTCGAAAAAATTCATCGTATTGATCGCAAAGAGCACGATCAAAGCAAACCAGACGGCAGTTTTTTTCTCACTCATAAAGAATTTTCAGAACTTGTCGGGATTTGTTTTTGAACTAATATTCCGCTCTTTTCAGGTCTGCGGTTAACCTTTTTCCGTCCGCATAGATCCAGTCATTGATCAGCCAAACGCCTTTGCTTTGAATCAGTTCGATTTTATAAGTTTCGATCAATTCGCCGCCGCATTGTTTCGGCTGGTAAATTTGAACTTCAACGATTGCAACGCTTTTGCGGATCGTTTCCGCGCCCGTTTTGAGAACATTTTTGACAAGTTTCCCGCCGCTCGAACATTCTTCAAAGGGAAGAAACGGAAAGCCGTCGCCGAAATGAGGTTTGTCGGTCGGGTTCTGTTTCAAATATTCTTTTTCGCGCTTTAATTCGTTCGCGAAAAGTCTGATCAATTCAGCCGTAAACCATTTTTTATACAAATTAACTTCGCTCGCCTTAAAAATATCGGGACGCGCGCGGTGAAATTTGTAAAACGATTCGACCTGCGCCGCCGCGCTTTGCTTTTGAGCAAAAACATTTGCCGAAAGCACGAGCAAAATGAACGATAGAAAAATGATTCTGGTTTTCATGTTTTTTATTTGAAAATTCAATGATTGCTTCAAAACTCCGTCATTGCATTATCAATTATTTCTGGTCGCATTCTGAAAAGCAATATATAAAACAAGCAAACCAGCTCCGATCGCCGCCGCGACGATAATCCCGACTCTTGCACCGCCCGCCAAACCTCTGCCTTCAACCCGCTCCGCGTCGCGGTAAGGAATAACCGTTTGCTGTTTAGTTTTGGCATACGTAAGCGTGAACGAATCATCGCCGATCTGGCTGATGTAGCCTTTCAATTTTGATCCGTTCAGCATTTTGACGCGAACCGCCTTTTTATCGCTCGTGCCGCGTTTCAAAACGGCGGCTTTAACCTTTTCGGCGTTATTATTCGTTTGGGCGAAAATATACGATGTATTGGCGCCAACCACCAACAAACCGACGAGAACAATCGATAAATATCTCTTGAACATAAATTCTCCTTTATTTGTTAAACGGATTTCTCAAAATCATTCTTAACCCAAAACCGCAAAGACACAAGGACGCAAGGATTTTTCAAGTGAAAAGATCGAAAACATTTATTTTTCACCCCACCTCTCTACTAAAATCCACTCTTTGATCGGGAGTTTATGTTTGATCAGACTTTTGTATCGAAAACCTTGCCGAAATAATCTGAGATCTCGCTCGTCAATTGTTCGCGTTTGCGCGGTTCGATTCCCGCCAGTTCCTTCGCCAGAGTTTTCTTAAACTCGATCTGCATCTGCCGTGCGATCTGAATTCTCTGCGCTTGCGGCGAGCCGGCGCCGTGCATTGATTCGGTCAGATAACCGACGGCGTTTCTCCCCAAGGTCATATTTTCGATCAGACGCAAGATGCGCACACGGTTTTCGGTCGGAACATCGGCGCGACCTTTTAAGTATTTTTCGAGCAGATGTCCGATCTCTGCGCTCTTAAAATCTTTTTCCGAAGGCATCGTGACGACACTGCCGCCCGCCAGATCCTGCGCGAGGCGTCCGATCTCATACGGCATCTTTGTAACGTGATGCTTGCAGACGTTGGCGATCATATCATCATTTAGATACGCGCCCGATCTGGTCGGTTTCGATTGATAGCTCGAAGCGATTCCGGTCGCGTAGATCGTTTCGTTCAAGTGAGTCATTTCAACGAGCTTTTCTTTGATATGCGAAACCTTTTCGACTCCGTTGTAATCGGCGATCTGCGCCGCCGCGCCGATCAGAACGTCGCCGACACCCGATTTGCAGACATACGAGCGGCGATGATAGCAAGTAAATCTTTCGACGAGCATCGAAGCGAAATCGGTTTCACCGTCCATAAAAAGCAGTTCGTTCGGGATAAAAACATTGTCCAGAATGATCATCGCTTCCTGTCCGCCGAAATTATTGTTTCCCGTGTCGATCGTGCCGCCTTCCATCGCGCGCGTGTCGCACGATTGGCGACCGTAAATATATGTAATTCCCGTCGCTTCGACCGGAATTGCGCCGACGATCGCGTAACTACGATCGTTTTCCGTCAGACGCATCGTCGGCATCACGATCAGCCAGTGCGAATTTAAACACCCCGTCTGGTGCGCCTTCGCGCCCGTCACAAAAACGCCTTCGTCCGTGCGTTTTGTAATATGCACAAAAAGATCGGGATCGGCTTGCTCGTGCGGGGCTAACGAGCGGTCGCCTTTGACATCCGTCATCGCGCCGCCGATCACGAGATTTTGGCGCTGCACTTCCGTGATAAAATTTTTCAGACGTTCGTGATAATTCGTCTGAAATTTTTCGTCAATTTCAAACGTCACGGAATAAAGCGAATTGAGCGCGTCCATCCCGACGCAGCGTTGAAAACAAGTTCCCGTCAGCTGCCCCAAGCGGCGCTGCATTTTGTTTTGCAGAACAACGTCGTCGCGGTTCATCGCGATATTCAAAAAGCGATTGACCTTTTCGCCCGTCAGATGCGAGGTCGCGCTTGCCAGTTCGGGTTCGCGCTCCGCCAGATCATAGGTTTCGGCAACCGCGTTAATGCTCGGTCGAATCATCGGATGCTCGACAATATCCTCGACCGGTTCGCCGAAAAGATAAACCTTTAGTTTTCGTCCGCGTAACGAATTCAGATAATCCTCACTCGTTTTAATCGGGGTTGTCGTGCCTGGTTTGAAAGCCGAACTTGTCATATTTTAATCACTCGCAAATTTCATCGTGAAACGGTCAAAATTGCCTATATAATTGGTCTTACCAATTTACTTTCGATTATTTGCGTTTTTAGGTCGCAAATATCTTGACAATTTAGGATTTGTTTATTAACTTTAGTAAAATTCTACCGAACGGTAAGTAAAAAATAACATATATTAATAACTGAAGCAATCGAATTTGTAGTGTAATCAGAGTTGTCTGACGCTGCATTATCCTCTAAAGTATTCCGAACTTTTGTATGCCGAAAAACGGAACGCAAAAAAGCATCGACCGGACGCAGGAAATTTATCTGCTGGCGGCGCAGTTGTTTGTCGAAAAAGGTGTCGAATCAACATCGCTTTCCGATATTGCCAATGCTTTGAACATCACAAAAGCCGGTCTTTACTATTATTTTGAAAGCAAACAGGAGCTTGTCTATCGAATTGTCGAGCTCGGCTTGGACAATGTCAAAAATGAAGTTTTAGATCCGGCGCGGAAGATCGAAGATGCCGAGGAACGTCTGAAATTCGTCGTTTTCAATCACGCCCGTTTAGCCGCCGAAGGCAATCACGCGGTGATCATCGTTTCGCACGAGATGAATTCGCTCAGTTTTATGCAGCGCGAAACTGTTTTGAAACGGCGGCGCGAATATTTTGAATTTGTGCGCGATACATTAGTCGAAATCCAATCGGACGCAAAACTCAACGATGTCGATATGACAACGGCGACTTTTACGCTCTTCGGTATGATTTTGTGGCTTTCGCGCTGGTACAGACCAAACGGCAAACTTTCGGTCGAAAAAGTTTGTCAGGACGTTTGCGAGATGGCTTTAAAGGGCTTATTACGCAATTCTGCCGGATGATTTTTACAACTGTTTTTCGAGATTAAAACAATTTTCAGCGCGAAGTTTCCCAAACCGCCGCGCAAACCGATTTGTTGGAGATTTATTTAATTACTGGAGGCGATTCAATGAAAAAAATGAGGACAATTATTTGGCTATGGCTCTGTGTTTCGATCGGAGCGGCAACGGCTTTTGCCCAGGCAACCGCCACGGCGGAACTGCGCGGCACGGTCACCGATCCGAACGGTTCGGCGGTCGCGGGCGCGACGGTGACCGCAACCGATAATAACAAAGGACTAACCCGCACGGTGACCACCGATGAAAGCGGAAATTATGTAATTCTTTCGCTTCCGCCAAGCACGTACACGGTAAAGATCACGGCGACGGGATTCGGCTCTAAAACGGTCAATAACGTTACGCTCGAAGTCGGTCAGCAGTTGGCTCTCGACGCCAGTTTGACGGTCGGAGATGTCGGCGTAGTGGTTGACGTAACAGCGGGCGAACAACAGATCGTCGATACGGAAAGAACCCAGCAGTCAACCGTCATCAGTGCGCGGCAATTAAATAATCTGCCGATCAACCGGCGGAATTTTTTGGATTTCGCACTGCTTACGCCCGGGGTCACCGATGCCGACAACGTCAATGATTCGACCGACTTCCGCGTTGCCCAAACGCCGCAATCGGGACTTTCGTTCGGCGGCAACAACGGGCGCGGCAACTCGATCAACGTGGACGGTTCGACCGCCGATACGGCGGCGGGCGGCGCACGAAACGTCGTCAGCCAGGAAGCCGTGCAGGAATTTCAGGTTGACCGCAACAGCTACAACGCTGAATTCGGCGGCGCGTCGGGCGGCGTCGTGAACATCGTTTCCAAAACCGGCAGTAATGATTACCACGGCAGCGCGTTCGGTTATTTCCGCGACAAGACTTTCGATGCGCGGAACGCCTTCGATTTCAATCCGAACGGCAAATCGCCTTTCAACCGTCAACAATTCGGCGGTTCGGTCGGCGGCGCGATCGTCCAAAACAAAACCTTCTTTTTTGTTTCCGCCGAAGGTCTTCGCCAGGAATTGACGTCGTTCGTGACGCTTAATAATTCATTAACCAACGGGTTGCGGCTTTCCCCGGCAAATGCCGCGAGCGACCAAAATTTCTTCTTGACTTATTTAGCGAGCAAACCGACTTTCGCAACGCTTGCCGCCGGTGTTCGCGGCGGATTAACGGTTCCGTCAACGCGCACGGCGAATTTATATGCCGCGACCAACGGGCAGTTCCCGGCAAAAGACACGAGCGCGCTGATCTCAGGACGCATCGATCAGACGTTCAGCGATTCCGATACGGGATTTGTCAGATTGAATTATGCCAAGCTAGATAATGAAAATCAGGCAACCGGCGCATTAAACGCGGTTTCGCGCGGACGAGCGGTTGATAATCCGAGCGGCGGAATCCTGCTCTCGGAAACGCATACTTTTGACAGCACGACGCTCAACGAACTGCGCGCTCAATTTTCATATTATAATTTGAAAGTTACGCCGAACGACCCGTTCGGACCGGAGATCAACATTCTCGGCTACGGCAATTTCGGACGCGATATTTTTCTGCCGTCCAACAGCATCACGCGGCAGTTTGATCTCGCCGATACGATCTCGATGGTGCGCGGCTCGCACACGATCAAATTCGGGGCGGTTTATCAATTCGCCCGTATTTCGACAAATTCGGAGACATATCTGCCGGGAACATTTCGTTTCGGCACTCTGCCGTTTGCGACGCTTTTTTCCGCCTCGCAGAGAACGGCGATCGGAACGCAAATCCAAACCGATGCGATGAACGGCGTGATCACGCCGGCACAAGCCGCTCTTTTGGGAACTACTTTGAGCAATACGACTTCGAGCACGATCAACGCTTTGCAGGCTTATAACTTCAATCTGCCGCAGGTTTACCAGCAGGGTTTCGGTCTGCCCGGTTTTGCGAGCAGCGGTCAGAAGTTTTCGCTCTTCGGACAGGACAGCTGGAAACTGCGCTCGAATCTGACATTCAATTTCGGTTTGCGCTATTTTGTCCAGAAAGAAGCCGATCCGGTGCCGGTCGATAAAAACAATTTTCAGCCGCGCGTCGGTTTTTCGTGGGATGTCTTTAACAACGGCAAAACCGTTCTGCGCGCCGGTGCGGGAATTTTTACGGGACAGATCGATAATCAAATTACGAACGTCACCAACACGCTCGCGTCCGGGACGGAACCTTTTAATATCAACATCGTCGTTTCGGCGATCACGCTTCCCGGTTCCTACAGCGCGGCGGCGATCTACCAAACTTTATTAGCCCAGGGGGTGATCGGAAATCGCCAGATCGTCGCCTCCGACCTGACGCAATTCGGTTTGGTCACCGGTCCGGGCAGACCGCTCGAAGCGCGGATCCGTATCGGTCAAAACTATCAAAATCCCGAAACCTATCAGGTCAGCGGAGCGATCCAGCAGGATTTAGGGGGCGGATTTTCCGCCGAAGCGAGTTATCTGTTTTCACGCGGAATCCATCTGGTGCGTCCGGTCGACGTCAGAAAATACGGATTTTATACATCCGCGGCACAAGGTCCTCCGTCAAGCTGTTTCCTGAGTAACGGAATCTATGTCAGCGCGTTTACGGGTCTGCCTTGTTTGAGAGCGACCGAGTTAGGTTGTTATGCCGTGCCGAACGCGCCGCCTGCCGGATTTAACTGTTCGACCAGCGGCGGACCGCTGAACGGCAACTTCTTACCGCGTTTCGCGCTCGATGCCGAATATCAATCGGTTGCCAATACCTTCTACAATGCCGGAACTCTGCAGATCACCAAACGTTTTTCGCGGAATTACAGCATTAATGCCAACTATACTTTCTCGAAAACGATCGATGAGGCAACGGATTTTAACACCGATTATCTGGCGCAAAATCCGTTCAATACACGCCAGGACCGGAGTCTTTCATCGTTTGACCAGCGTCACCGCCTCGTCTTGAGCGCGGTCATCATCAGCCCGTATAAAAATGCGTTTTTAAGAGATTTCGTGTTCTCGCCGATCTTCACGGCAGGCAGCGGAAGACCTTTTAATCTGCTGATCGGAACCGATACCGACGGCGACAGCCGTTTGTATAACGACCGTCCGGCGCTGGCGGGAAGAAACACCGGACGCGGCGAGGCTTATTATAATTTCGATATGCGGCTTGCCCGGCGTTTCTTCGTCAAGGAAAGCCGCTTTTTGGAATTAACCTTTGAAGCCTTTAACCTCTTCAATAAAGTTAATTACAATGGAATTAACAACGTCGTCGGAACGTCTTGCGTCGCTAATTTCGCTACTAACCCGAACTGCGCCGGCGCAACCAATGTAATTCCGATTAATGCGCGCGGTATCAAAGGAATTTCGCCGACTTCCCCGCTCGGATTTACTTCCACCGCGCCGTCGCGGCAACTGCAATTCGGCATTCGCTACAATTTTTAATTGAGTAAATTCTTAAATTGTTTGCAACAAAAAGTGCGGAGTGAAAAAATTCACTCCGCACTTTTTATTTGTCCGTGAAAATTATTTGTTTTCCGCCCGAAAGGTCAAAAGCAATGTTTTGTTCCGGTAAAGATTCAGTTTTTTGCCGGCGATCTCAAAACGGTCGGCATTCTCCAAACCGTTTTTGAACTGTCTTTCGA
>DATLOR010000382.1:0-3817 GCA_035536135.1 Pyrinomonadaceae bacterium
CACTGGCTCGAAGACGATACTTTTGTCATCGTCAACGGCAAAATTATTACCGACATAGACATTTCCGAAGCCGTCGAAACGCACAAAAGAACGGGCGCGATCGCAACGATGGTGCTCAAGCCGAACATCAAGCGCGAAAAATTTACCGAAGTTCATACAAAAAACGGTTTTTTGACGGATTTCGGCGATTTCGCACATCCTTTTACCGAAGAAGAGATCAAGGACACGACCGGAAAATTGACCGCACCGCTTATGTTCACGGGAATTCATATTCTCGAACCGAAAGTTTTTGACTATATTCCGCGCGGAGTTTATTCCGACATCGTGCCGACGTTTTACAATCCCGCCTTGAAAAACGGCGAGCGTATTGCAGTTCACATCACAGATGCAAACTGGTTCGAGCTTTCGACGATTCCGCGTTACCTCGACATCAGCTTGGCGATGATGAACGGCGTAAATGTCTGTGCGGGCGAAAACTGCGTTGTTTCGGGCAGAGCAACCGTCCGCGATTCGATTATGTGGGACAATGTGAGCATCGGCGACGACGCGCATCTTTACCGCACGATCATTGCCGACGGCGTGGTGATCGAAGCCGGCGAACATTTTGAAAATGCCGCGATCGTCCGCGCCGATATGGTCAGAAATTGCGAGGAAATTCCCGAAAAAGCGTTAAAAGGCTATATTCAGGGCGAAAATTATATCGTTCCTTTAATCGAATACATTTGATTTTATGGTTAATGATCAATAGTTAATGGTTAATTTCAAGATTAACCATTAACTATTGATCATTAACCATTAACCATTATTTTATGTCCGATTTAGAAAAAAGACTTAAAGATTTTTTAATCGAGAAAAATCAACCACTCGAAATTGTGCAGCTGACGACCGATGCTTCAACGCGGGAATATTTTCGTGTCCGGTGGTCTGAAAACTCTGCGATCGCCTGCGTTTACCCGTTTAACGATTTATGTCAGGGACAATTCGATGCATTTCTTGATGTCACGGGTGTTTTCCAAAGTGCGGGTTTGCCGGTCGCCGAGATTTTCGCGGCGGACGCGGTCAAAGCAATTATTATTCAGGAAGATTTCGGCGATGTAATTCTGCGAAATTATCTGGAAAATTCGGACGAAACGGAACGCGATATTTATTTGAACGAAGCAATCCGGCTGATCGCCCGGATTCAAGCCCTTACGCCGAAAGCCTTTGAAATGAACTCCATCGCTTCGCGCCTCGCGTTTGATTTTGAAAAACTGAGCTGGGAACTCGATTTTTTTACAACTCATTATTTTGAAACTCTGCAAAAAAGTCCTTTGAGCGTCACCGATTCAAAATTATTGAAAGCCGAGCTCGACGAGGTTGCGCGAGAACTTGACGGAATGGCGAAAGTTTTGACGCATCGCGATTTTCACGCGGCAAATCTGATGCTGAAAAACGGCGAATTGAAAATAATCGATCATCAGGACGCCCGCATCGGCTCCGCCGCTTATGATCTGGTTTCGCTTCTATTAGACCGCGTAACGACGCTTCCGACGCCCGAATGGTTAGCCGAAAAACGACGCTTTTTTCTGTCGGAACGCGCAAAACTCGGGCTCGCAGAAATTTCCGAAGAAGATTTCGCCTACGAATTTCGTCTTCAAACGATTCAGCGATGTTTGAAAGCGATCGGCACATTTTCTTTTCAAGCTGAAATGCGCGGCAAAACCTACTTTATCCCGTTCATCAAACCGATGTTTGAAATCGTTCTCCGGGCGGCGGAAAATTTAAGCCGATTTCCGAATCTGCAGCGAATCATAAAAATTCAAATTGAACTCTGAAACCGGAATTTTCAAATCTTTTGCAAAAATGTCTTTTTTTTCATTAACTTCCCGCATATTGTTTTAAGTACGAATTTTACAGCTTGGAACAATTAGAATGAAAAATATTTTTTTACTGATTTTATTAATCGCTTTAGCCATTAGTTTCGGATGTCAAAAACAATCTAAGACAGTAAAGTCCGGTGAAAAAACTTCTGAAAAAACTGCTGAAAAAACTGTTATCGGAAAATGGAAGGCGGTAAAAACCTACAATCCCGACTCAGGCAAATGGGAAGAAGTTACCGAACAGGAAACGGTCATCGACTTTCAAGAAGATGGAAAATATGAAAATAATGTTCCGTTAAAAGTAAAAGACCCGGCAACTTATAAGGTCGACAATTCCGTTGAGCCGCATCAAATAATCCTTACGAGTCAACATAAAAATGAACCCAAAAGTTGGATCTACAAATTCCAGGGCGAAAGATTGATCGTAAAAATCCCTTCCGAGGCAAAGTATGGAGCGGCTAAAGATTTCAGCATCGAACCGAATTTTTCGATCATCGTCTTCGAAAGACAATAGCCGCAAAACAATGCGGTTTATCTATTTGCCGCCAATCAGTTAAAAAAACCTAAACACGTAAATAATCGCCGCGCCAGTTTTTGATGGCGAGTTTGATTTCCCTCGAGTCTTTAAATTCGCCGTTGATCGCTCTTTGGACAAGTTCGGGCAATTCTTCGTCGGAAGCAAACCGCAGGGCGACCTTGGTTCCCGCCGGCATTTGCTCGGCTTGAAATGCCAGATCCGGCACTAAAATCCGCTGGTATCGAAGCGATTCTTCAAGCCTGATCGTGCGGTCTTGTGCTTTTAATGCCTGCATCCGCGCCGCAAGATTCATCCCGACAAGGGCGACCGCCAGTAAAACCATTTCAGCGCGGTCCCAACTCGGTTCCTGATAAAGCCTGACCGCTTGCCAAACCAGATTAAAAAACAATACCGGAAATAAAAAGAAATGAACAAGCGGAAAATAACGAACGTGGTTTTGATATGTTTGTGTTTCTGCCATAGTTTTTTAATTGGAAAACGAAGCGGCTAACTTGTCCGTTTTTGCTTCGCTGAACGCTCCTTGCGGGCAGGGATGCCCGCGCTCCGACTCTACAGTTTTGTTTGCGCCATCGTTTCAACCGGTTTGCTCGTAAAATCTTCGCCCGGATTGACGAACAGATTTTGTTCAAAGCGGTATTGTTTATCGTAAAGCTGTTTGTAGCGTCCGTCCATCGAAATCAATTCGTCGTGCGTTCCGCGTTCGAGAATTTCGCCCGATTCCACAACCAGAATCTGGTCGGCGGAACGAATCGTCGAAAGGCGGTGTGCGATGACGAAAGTCGTTCGGTTCTGGCGCAAACGGCGCAAGCCTTCCTGAATCAAGGCTTCGCTTTCCGAATCGAGCGAGCTGGTCGCTTCGTCCAGAATCAAGATTCGCGGATCCGCCAGAAGTGCGCGGGCGATCGCAATCCGTTGTCGTTGCCCGCCCGAAAGCTTGACGCCGCGTTCGCCGACGATCGTGTTGTAGGCTTCGGGAAACTTTTCGATAAATTCGTCGGCATTGGCGATCCGGCAAACTTCCTTGATTTCGTCCAGAGACGCTTCGGGATTTGAAAAACGAATATTATCCAGAATCGTCCCGTCGAAAAGAAAATTATCCTGTAAAACAACGCCGAGATGTTTGCGGTAATCACGCAGTTTGACCGATTGCAAATCTTTCCCATCGATCAGAATTCTGCCTTTGTTGGGCTGAATAAAGTTTAAGACCAAACTCAGAATCGTCGATTTTCCCGAACCCGAAGAGCCGACCAGCGCGGTCGTTTTCCCGGCTTCGGAATGAAACGAAACGCCTTTTAAGACGGGTACATTTTCTTCGTATTCAAAATTTACGTTCTCAAAATCGATCGCGCCGTCAACTTTCCGCAAAGGCTCTTTATCGCGGTCTTCTTCGTCCTCGGTTTCCATTTCCATCACTTCGCGG
>DATLOR010000383.1:0-6723 GCA_035536135.1 Pyrinomonadaceae bacterium
TGTAAATAGATTTGTTTTTATAATTTCGGAATAACTGAGAGCTGAGAGCGAAAAACTGATAATTTTCAAACTTGCAATTATCAGTTTTTCGCTATTCGCTCTCAGCTATTCCGAAAAATTTTTACTCAAACACTTTATCAACCGGCGTAATCATCACGTCCGCCGCTTTGACCGGAATCGGATAGGTTTCGATGATTTTGTCTTCGTCGGTGATTTCCTTCGGCTTCGGCGCGGCGTAGTTGATTTTGGCGGGTTTGTTTTTGACGATCTCGTCGCGCAAACCTTCGGCGTCTTTCGTAATCATCACGACACGCATTTTGTTTGATGAAAGATAGGTTTTGATCGCGCGGTTGACATCCGCAAGCGTTAGTTTCGCCAAGTTGTCTTTCATAAACTGGTTGTAATTCGGGATTCCGTAAAACTTGCTGTCGAGCGCGTAGCCGAGCTCCATATCTTTTGTCTGCGTTAAAATGTTGACATATTTCGTCAAAAAGTTGCGCGATTCTTCAAAAGTTTTCTGATCCAAACCGTTTTTGACCAATTTATCGAATTCGTAAAGCGCAGCACGCAGCGCGAAATTCGCGTTCTGCGGTTCGACGGGACGAATCCAGATTTGAAAGATCTGCATTTTTCGGGCAATGTTCGGATCGGGTTCAAACTGAAACATTCCGCGCGGGAAATATTCGATATAGGCATAATCGCCGTAATTCAAGCCCCGCTTTTCACGGATCTGCCCGTAAAGATAGCTGTTCGACGAGCGGTGCTGACCGAAATACGAGGCGACGAGCGCGAGCGCAGCGTAATCTTTGCCGAACGAACGATTTACGTCGATCGGAAATCCAAGTGAGATCGCCGTCGCGCGCGTTTCGCGTTTGACGATGTCGATCTGCATTCCGTCCGCGAGATTCGGCGTTGCAAGTTTACGCATTTTCCGTCCGCCTTTCGGAAGTTTTTGAAAATCTTTTATTAGCGCGCTTGAAAATTTCGTGTCGAAACCGCCCGAAAGTCCGACGACCAGATTTCCTTGCGAATAATTCTGCGCGTAAAAATCTTTCACATCCTGAAGCGTCAGTTTTTCGAGCGACGAAACTCGTCCGATCGAGTGGTTTTCGTAAGCGGTTCCCGCGTAAATTATGTTGTAAAGCCGCTCTTTGCCGAGTTCTTCGTCGTTTCCTTCGCGTAAGTTTACTTTCAGGAAATTTATCGCGTCCTGTTTGAGACGTGTAAAATCGTCTTCGCGAAACCCGGGTTCGAGCAGCATTTGACGAACGGTCGCATAATATTTCGCCAGGTTATCGACGTGCGTTTGCCCGACGAAAGTCGTCATTTCCTTGTCGGTCTGCGCGCCGAAGCCCGCCGCCATCGGATAAAACTGCTCGACGATCTGTTCGTAAGTCAGATTTTTTGTGCCGCCCTGCGAGAGCATCGCGGCGGTCAGAGCGGCAACGCCTTCTTTGCCCTGCGGATCGTCAACCGAACCCGTCAGAAACTGAATGCGAAACGAAACGAGCGGCGATTTGCCCGGCTGTAGAACGGTGGCGATGTTTGAATTCATAGGTTTGACGGGAGGTTTTTTACTTTTCTGGGCAAAGCCGGAAAAGACAAAAGAAAAAATTAAAACCGCCGAGACGCAGAGACGCAGAGAATAATTTTCCATTTTCCATTTTCCATTTTCCATTATTTCGCACCTCCCTGTTTGGTCGCGAGCGTGATGATCGTCTGATTATTTTCGGTGAAATATTTCGCGGCGTATTTGCGGATATCTTCGGGCGTGATCGAATCGTAAAGCGCGAAAACTTTGTCGATCGTGTCAGGTGAACGCTTCAGAGCGATGTATTGCGCCAGAACTCCGGCAATCGCGTCGTTGCTGTTCATCCCGAGAACAAAACCGTAACGCAGGCGCGAACGCGTTTCGTCGAGCTGTTTTTGCGAAACGAGTTCGGTCGTGTAGCGTTTATACGTTTTGAGAACTTCGCTCTGGACGTAATCCATATCTTTGACGTCTTTAACCTGCGCGTAAACCGTGAAAAGTTCCGGGTCAATGTGATCATCTCCTTCGGCGGCGACGAAAACGGCTTTTTGTTCCTGAAGGACGAGCTTTTGAGAAATGTCGGAATTTTCGCCGAAAGCGATGATCGAGAGCAGATCGAGCGCGGCTTTATCTTTTTCGGTTTCGGAAAAAGCCGGTGCGCGATACGCGACCTGCACGATCGGCAAAGTCGCCGAAGCCCATTCGATATGTTTTTTGCGCGGCTCGTTCTGCGGTTTTTCCGCCTTGATCTCGGTTTTATAATCGCCGCGTTTCCACTCGCCGAAATATTTTTTGACCATTGCGAGAACCGCGTCGGATTTGATGTCGCCGACGACGATGATCGTCGCGTTTTCGGGGCGGTAAAAGCGGTTGAAGAATTTCCAGGCGTATTCGTATTGATTCGGGTAATCTTTGATGTCTTCGAGATAACCCATCGTCGTGTGGCTGTAAGTGTGCGATTTGTAAGCGGTTTCGCGCAGAACTTCATGCATTTTGAAGAACGGCGACGCGCTGTTTTTGTTGTATTCGCCGAGCACGGCGCCCGCTTCCGTTTTAAATTGGTCTTCGGAAAATTTAAGTTTCTGGAAACGGTCGGCTTCGAGGCGCATTACTTCGTCCAGATCTTCTTTGGCAAAGGTTTCGTGGTAAATCGTTTTGTCGTCCCACGTCGAAGCGTTTGAGGACGCGCCCGCCTTTTTCATAATGGCGTCAAACTGCCCCGGCGGGTAGTTTTCGCTGCCGCGAAACATCAGATGTTCGAAAAAATGCGCGTAACCGCTTTTTTTGTCTTCGACCTCGTTGCGCGAACCCGCGCCGACGACGACGTAAAACGAAACCAGATTCGGATAATCGGTCGGAACCGTGACGACGCGCAATCCGTTCGGCAGGTCATTGACCTGGTATTGATACGGGAAAACCTTTCGCGCCTGTGCCGTAATTGCGAGCGCGGAGCAGGCAAAGATCAAGATAAAAAACAATATTTTCATAAATTTTAATTTAGGCTCTGAAAAACTCTGATTTTGAAAAATAATCTGGCATCTTTTGAGAAAAAAACTACAACTAATCGAAAGTTGCCCAGAAGCACAAGTAAGAATTTGACTCTCCTCGGTAGAATATACGTTAGAGAACGGAATTTTGTTATCTAAGCATAACAAAAGGCACGTTCCTTTTAAAAGAAAAAGCAGCTGAAAAATAATTTTAAAATTCTTCTTGTAATTTCTTAACTTTTAGTGTATAAATCATAGCGGACAAAACATTTCTTGTTTTTTGATATAGGAGGTCAAATGAAGCTAACCAGAAGTTTTACAAGCTTTGCCCTGATTTTTTCCCTGAGTTTAATATCTTTCCTAACTCTTCCGATTCAAACCACCAACGCCCAAGACGCAAAAATCGCTTTACAGCGCGGTTATCGCACCGGCTATTCCGACGGCTATATGGCTGGCTATCGTGATGTCATCGACAACACGGCGAAATCCCCGGCGCGGCATAGCGAATATACCAAAGCCGATCGTGCTTACAGCAAAGACTACGGGCTTTTGGAAGACTACCGCGACGGTTATCAGCAGGGTTTTGAGATCGGTTACAACACAGGTTTTGAAAAACGTTCGTTCGACGCGACTTTGCCGACCGAACTGAAAAAACGCGGGATAATCAATCCGGATTCAAATGCGGTAGTAACAACGCCGACAACAACAACGCCGACAACAACGCAAAATACCGAGACTATCGAAACAAAACCGACTGAGAATACGGTTTCGGAAAACACGCCGAGTTCGACAAACGAGCAAACGCCGACGATTCAGACCAAAACCAACGAAGTCAGTTACGTTCCGACGAGCGATGCCGTGATCGTTGTTCCGACGGATACGGAATTGATCCTCGAATTGATCGACGAGATCAGCACCGAGCGCAATAAGGAAGGCGATAAATTTACCGCCCGAATCGTTTCGCCGATGGAACTCAACGGCGCGATCGTCGAAGGCAAAATCTCAAAAATTCAAAAACCGGGCAGGATCAAGCGCCGTTCGGAGATGCTTCTGTCGTTTGACCGCATCGTTTTGACGGAAGGACGCTGGAGTAATTTCAGCGCGATTCTGACGGAAGTGTTGCCCGTCAAGAACGACAACGTCAAACGCGTTGACACGGAAGGCACGGTCGAAGGTAAAAGTTCGGTCAAAGGCGACATCACAAAAGTCAGCGCATCAACCGGAACCGGCGCACTGATCGGCGTGATCGCGGGCGGTCCGGTCGGCGCGGCGGTCGGCGCAGGTGTCGGCGCGGCTTTCGGAGTCGGCGCGGTGGTTGTCGAACGCGGCAAGCATATCCGTCTGAATAAAGCGCAACAGCTGCGCATCAAATCAACTTACGAAACCCAAATTCGGTAAACGAATTATGAATTTCAAATTACGAATTACGAATGATTAAATTTTGGATTTAATTCGTAATTCGTAATTGATAATTCGTAATTGATTGTTACTTTCGGCGCGAAACCTGAGCGTCGCGCCCTTGAAATCCACGAGAACGTGCAAAGTTTTTTCCTCCTTTTTGTCTTTGCCCGTTTTCGTGGATAATTTTTTTGAGGGATGATGGATAAAGTAAATCAAAATCTGATTGCGCTGTTAACGGATTTCGGGACGAAGGATTATTTTGTCGGTGCAATGAAAGGCGCGATCTTGTCGATTGCTCCGAACGCGCAAATCGTTGACATCACTCACGAGATCGCGCCGCAGAACATCAGATCCGCAAGTTTTACGCTTCGCGCCTGTTCCAAAAATTTTCCCGCGAAAACGATCTTCGTTGCGGTTGTCGATCCCGGAGTCGGTTCCGAAAGACGCGCGATTCTGGTCGAAACCGGCGATTATTTTTTTGTCGCGCCGGACAACGGCTTGCTCGGTTTTGTTTTTAATGAAGCCGAGGAATTCCGCGTTTTCGAACTCACGAACAGAAGGTTTTTCGCCCGTCAAGTTTCGGCAACCTTTCACGGGCGCGACATTTTCGCACCCGTCGCCGCGCATCTTTCCAAAGGCGTAAAAGCCGATGAATTCGGCGCGGCGATTACCGATTTTGTGCGGTTTAAAGAAACTAAGCCGCGAAAAATCTCCGTTTCGGAAATCGAAGCCGAGATCATCGAAATCGATCGTTTCGGCAATTTGATCACGAATCTGAAAAGGGAAGCTTTGCCCGAAAGTTTTGCGCTCGAAATCGGCGGAGAGCGCATCGAAAAACTCCGAAACTATTTTGCCGAAGCTGAAAAGAGCGAAATTTTTATGATTACGGGAAGCGCCGAGTTTTTGGAAATAGTTGCTTTTCAGGCTTCGGCGAAAAATATTCTAAAAGCGGAAATCGGGCAAAAAATCACGGTTAAAATACAGTAAAACCAAGACTTTTTCTGACCTGTAATAAGATTTTTTCGCACTTGTAACTTGTCAGACCATTTGTTATTTTTAAACCATAGAAAAATATATTAATTACAAGGTATAAAACACTATGAGTACAGCAACAGAATCAACCGCCGCGACCGCCGGATTACGAGGCGTGGTTGCCGCGCAGAGCGCGATCGGCGACGTTAACGGCGAACAAGGCATTTTAATTTATCAGGGCTACGACATTCACGATTTAGCCGAACATTCGACTTTTGAAGAAGTCATTTTCCTGCTTTGGAACGAACGGCTTCCGAAAGCCGATGAGCTCGCCGACCTCAAGGCGAAGATCAGCTCGAACTACGACGCGCCGCCGGAAGTCATCGAATTGATGAAGCAGTTTCCGAAAGACGGCGACCCGATGGACGTTCTGCGCACGGCGGTTTCGATGCTCGATTTCTACGACGAAGGCGCGCACGAAACGACCCGCGAAGGCGCGATGACGGCGGCGATCAAACTGACCGCGCAGATCGGCACGCTCGTCGCGGCGTGGGAGCGCATCCGTTCGGGCAAAGAGATCATTGCGCCCGACAAATCGCTCGGCATTGCCGAAAACTTTCTCTATATGTTCCACGGCAAAAAAGCCGACGCGGATGAAGCCAGAATGTTCGACATCGCTTTGATCCTGCACGCCGACCACGAACTGAACGCTTCGACCTTTACGTGCCGCGTGATCGCCGGAACTCTCGCCGACGTTTACGGCGCGGTGACGGGCGGCATCGCGGCGCTTTCGGGACCGCTTCACGGCGGCGCGAACACGAACGTGATGAAGATGCTCAAGGAGATCGGTTCGGAAGACAAGATCGACCAGTGGCTCGACAACGCGCTCGCGGAAAAACGCAAGATCATGGGCATCGGTCACGCCGTCTATAAAACGGAAGACCCGCGCGCGACGTGGCTGCGCAAATTCTCGAAAACGATGGGCGAGAAAAAAGGCGATATGACCTGGTACAATATGTCGCAAAGAATAGAAAAAGCGATGCTCGAAAAGAAGGGAATGCACCCGAACGTCGATTTCTACTCGGCTTCGACCTATTATCTGATGGACATTCCGCTCGACCAGTATACGCCGATCTTCGCCGTCTCGCGCATTTCGGGCTGGACGGGACACATCCTCGAACAATACGGCAACAACAAACTGATCCGTCCGCGTGCCGAATACATCGGCGCCCGCGATCAGAAATATGTGCCGATCGACGAAAGATAATCGGTAGTAATTGGTAATAATTAATTGGTAAAAAGGCGCGAAAACATTTGTTTTCGCGCTTTTTT
>DATLOR010000384.1:0-6328 GCA_035536135.1 Pyrinomonadaceae bacterium
GAAAGGCGTTTTACAGCGATTCTTCGGAAATCACTCTGCGGATTTTTACAATCCGGGACGAAACGGTTGATAAGGAATTCTGGCGCAAGAAAATCGTCGAAGCCGCACAACAAAGGTCAGAACCGCCTGCGGTAGCGGGCGGGTTAAATTCTCAAATAACTACTGCGCGACGTTTGATTTATTCCGAAGGTGATCTGATACCGTCGTTGATCGTTGACGATTATAACGGCATTTTTGTCATTCAAACGCTTTCGCAAGGCTCGGACAAGCTTAAAGAAACGTTTGTCGAAATTCTCCGCGAGGAATTTTCGCCCGTCGCGATTATCGAACGCAACGACGCCAAAGTGCGTCAGCGCGAAAATCTGCTGATGCAGGCGGGCGTTCTTTTCGGCGAAGTTCCCGATGAAACGATCATCGAACAGGACGGCGTAAAATTTTATATCGCGCCGCTCGAAGGACAAAAAACGGGCTCATTCCTGGACCAGCGCGAAAATCATTTTGCGGTCAGAAATTACGCAACGGGTCGCGGGCTTGATTGTTTTACGTTTAACGGCGGTTTTGCCTTGAATCTCGCGCAGGTTTGTGATCAAGTCTTGGCGATCGATATTTCCGAAGACGCGATCAATCTCGCGAAACGAAACGCCGAATTGAACGGCGTCGATAATATCGAGTTTCAAACGGCGAACGTCTTTGACGCGCTTCGCGATTTGGAAAAAGCGGGCGAAAAATTCGATTGTATCGTCCTCGACCCGCCCGCGTTCGTCAAAACGCGTTCGGCTTTGCGGTCAGCCGTGCGCGGATACAAGGAAATAAACTTACGCGCCTTAAAATTATTAAACAAAGGCGGAATTCTCGTGACTTGCAGTTGTTCGTTTCACTTTTCGGAAGAAATATTTTTGGAAACGCTCGCCGAATCCGTGCGCGATTCAAAACGGCGCGTCCAGCTGGTCGAAAAAAGAATGCAGGCGGCAGACCACCCGATCCTTGTCGGCATGCCCGAAACTTATTATCTGAAGTGTTTTATTTTGCGGGTCGTCGAGTGATTACTTCATAAAGGCTTTTGAATTGGTATGATAGCCCGCAATTTTGGCGTCGTCGCCATTGACTACAAAAGTAAAGGTTTCAGTTCCCTTATCCAGTTCAAATTCAGTTTCATAATTAAGAACTGTAAAGCTGCCCTGCGTGGTCGTATTGGTATTGAACGCGACCAACTGGGCATTTTTTACTTTGCCTAATTTTCGATGAACGGCTTCGAATAACTGTTTCGCGTCTTCTTCGGAACTTACTTTTTTAAATTCATCGGCTAGATCTGCGTAAATTTCATCATATTTTTCGGCGTCCAATCTTTCGTGAAATTTGGCGACCGCGCGTTCCCCGGCTTCTTTTCCTTTGGTGAACGAAGAACACGCCGCGCCGACTAAAATTAGAACCAAAACACAAATCGAAATATTGAGAAAATTTGATTTCATATTGTCTATATTACTGCCGTGAGTTTTTTCCGTTTATTTTACAGCTGTAAGTTTTTTTGCTTCCGTGATCGATTCGACGGCTTTCATCAGCTGCGGATCAACTTCGAGCAAAACCTGTGAACCGGCTTCGGTCGAATAGTTCGCGGTTGCCAGTTCCTCACGAACTCTCGATTTAGCGTAATCGATCTGGCTGTTGATATTTTCCGCCGTCAAACCGTTTGCCTTGTCCGCCGCCGCAAAATTGCGGAAGGCTTCAAATAATTTATCGTTGACCGCCAGATCGCCCGGTTCGATCGTCGATGCAAATGTTTGTTTGCCGCGGGTGTAGTTTTCAAAACCTTTGATTTGTCCCGAAACGAGCTGACGGACAAAGAAAAATGCGGCTTCGTTTAATCTGCCGAGCAGCGGCGAAAATTTTTGCGCCGGGGCTTTGATGTCGGGTTCGATGCCGCGACCGCCGTAGAGGACTCTGCCGTTGGCGGTTGTCACGGGACTTCCCGCCGGAATCGGTTTCGAGTCCGTTGTGGCGTCGCCGCCGTCCTCATTGCCGCCGTGCGTGTAATACTCGTAGATCGAACCGTTTGAGTAATCGCGTTGGAGCGAACGACCGTAAGGCGTGTAATAACGTGCCGTCGTCAGGGTCATTCCCGTGCCGAACGGCAGATCGAAAACCCGCTGGACAAGCCCTTTTCCGAAACTGTCGGTTCCGACGATCACGCCGCGGTCGTAATCCTGAATCGCGCCCGCGACGATTTCCGAAGCCGATGCCGAACCGCCGTTGATCATCACGACGAGCGGCAGATCGTTGATACTTCCGCCGTCGGTCGGCAGATCGGTCATTTTTCCGCCGCGTGTGCGACCCTTGACGGAAACCGCGGTCTTGTCTTCGGGCACAAAACGGCTGACGACCTTGATCGCCTGTTGAAGCAATCCGCCCGGGTTATTGCGCAGATCGAGCACGAGGCTTTTCATTCCTTTTTTCTTCAGATCATTGATCGCCGTATCGAGCTCGTCCGAGGTCGTGCCCTGAAATCCTCCGACCAGACCGATGTAGCCGACACCGTCGCCGAGCATAAAGGAATTGCGGATCGAAGGAAGCGGAACACCGCCGCGCACGATATTAAATTCGACCGGTTTGCTGACTCCGGCGCGTTCGACCTTGACGTTGACGGTCGTGCCCTGCGGACCGCGCACGTTTTTGGAAACTTCCGAGCTCGTCCATTCCTTCGCATCCTTGTCGTCCACCGAAATAAACCGGTCGCCGTAACGCAACCCGGCTTTGTCGGCGGGCGTGTTCGGGATGATCGACTGCACATACACGCCGTCGCGGTGTTGGAGAATCGAAACGCCGATGCCGGTAAACTCCGAAGCCTGTTCCTCGTTGAGCTTGCGGTATTCGTCCGCGCTGAAAAACGCCGAATGCGGGTCGAGCGTCCAGAGCATACTCTGGATCGATTTTTCGGAAAGCTGTTCGTGCTTGACCTCGCCGACGTAATTTTTATCGATCACATCGAGCGCCTCGCGGTAATCGATCGAAATCTTTTCGGGCGTGACGGTCGTATCCGCCGCCGTTTTTGAGAATTTACCGAAAAGTCCGCCCACAACGGCAGAAACTGCAATGAATAAAATGATGATAAATGCGACTTTCTTGCTCATCTTAGAAAACTCCAAACCTCTAAAACTATATCATAAATTAGTTGTCGAAAGTCATTTTTGCGTTGCCGTTTCAATTTGGGATTTTGGTTGTCGGATTTCGGATTTGTCGATAATTCTGAGTCCGATCCGAAATCCAAAATCCAAAATCCCAAATCGTATGGTTTACTTTTTCAACGCAAAAATTTAACATCTAGTTTTTGTCCGATGATACCTGCAATCTCAATTGTCATTCCGGCGTATGAAGAAGAAAATCGTTTGAGCCACCCGCTCAGGCAGATCTTTGCATTTATCGAAGCCGAAAAACTTTCTGCCGAAGTGATCGTCGTTGACGACGGCTCACGCGATAAAACCGCCGAAGTCGCCGAAAAGGTCTGCGTGGAATTCCCCGAAATCAGTTCGAAGGTCATTCGCTATGAAGAAAATCGGGGCAAGGGTTTCGCCGTCAAAACCGGACTGCTCGCCTCGGAAGCCGACATTGCGATTTTCAGCGACGCCGATCTTTCAACGCCGATCGAGGAACTCGAAAAACTCGTCAAACCGATCGAAACGGGCGAATATGATGTAACATTCGGCTCGCGCGCGCTCGATCGAACGCTGATCGGCACGCATCAGCCATGGCGCAGAGAACAGGGCGGAAAAGTGATGAACCTGATCATCCGCACGATGTCGGGCTTGAAATTCTCCGATACGCAGTGCGGGTTCAAGGCGTTCAATATGAAGAAATTCCGTCCGCTGCTCGGCGCGATGACCGTTGACCGTTTCGGTTTCGATGTCGAATTCCTCTTCGTCGCCCAATATCACAAACTCCGGCTGAAAGAAATTCCCGTCCGTTGGAACAACGTCGAAGGCTCAAAGGTCAACGTCGTCCGCGACACGCGCCGGATGGTCAGCGAGCTCAGCCAAATCCGCCGCAACGCTAAACAAGGCACATACGACATTTAACATTTACCATTTATCATTTATCATTTATCTATCTTCGTTCAGCATTTATCGAAAAATTTGATAAATGTTCAATGATTAATGATAAATGAAATTATGAGTGCGAAATTGAACGTCAATATTGACCACGTAGCGACCATTCGTCAGGCGCGAAAGACCATCGAACCGAGCATTGTAACAGCCGCCGTTGTCTGCGAACAGGCGGGCGCGCACGGGATAACCGTGCATCTGCGCGGCGACCGGCGGCATATTCAGGACCGCGACATCGAGATCCTGCGCGAAGTTATCACGACTTACTTAAACGTCGAAATGGCGGCGACCGAAGAGATGCTGAGCATAGCGCTTAAAACAAAGCCCGACGCGGTTTCGCTCGTGCCCGAATCGCCGAACGAGATCACGACCGAAGGCGGTTTGAACGTGATCGCAAACTTCGAGAACGTCAAAAACGTGACCGAAGAACTCAAAAAAGCGGGCATTTTCGTCAGTCATTTTATCGATCCCGACCTCGAACAGATCGAAGCATCGAAAGGCGCTGGCGCACAGCAGGTCGAGCTTTGCACTGCCGAATTTGCCGAATTAACTTTATCCGCACGCGCCGCGCACGGCGAAGGCGCGGAAAAAGCCCGGGCTGAAACCGCACGCATCAAACGCGCCGCCGAACACGCCAAAAGCTTAGGATTGATCGTCGCCGCCGGACACGGGCTGACTTACCGCAACATCGGCGCACTCGCCGCCATTCCCGAAATCACCGAATTCAATATCGGACACAATATCATTTCGCGCTCCGTCTTTACGGGACTTTACCGCGCCGTCGAAGAAATGATCGAAGCCATCAGAACAAGATAAGATAAATTCACTTCGGGATAAGAATTTCCAGGACTAGAGCGCACGCGCCCTCGCGTACAACGGTGCGGAGCGGCGTAAAAAAGGATTCGATTGCTCAAAAGTTTTAAGTAATCGAATCCTTTTTGAGCGTTTTTACAAACGCTTGCACGCGAGGGCGCGTGCGCTCTAGTCTTAAATATTTTGAATTCGTGCAAGCGAGTGCCGTCAAACGCGTTCTTTTCAGGGAAAGGATGAAAAAGAAAATCGGTCAATAATAATATTTGCGCCGATACAACCTTTTGCCTTTTTCGAATCTCTTTTAGAAAGTTAACGATTTTTTATTGCATGGAGAAAAAACTGATGTTTGCCCGAAAAGCCTTGTTGTTTTCGCTTCTTTTTATTCTTTCAGTCAGCAATTTTGCTCAAAACGGGGACGACGAAGCCGCGAAGGAAAAGATTGCGCGGGAAACAAAACTGCTCGAACAGATTCTTGCGGACGCGAAAAATCTGCGTCTGCCCGAAAACCGCGCGCTGATCTATGCGCGGGTCGGCAGCGCGTTCTGGCAAACCGACGAAAAAAGGGCGCGTAAATTATTTGCCGACGCGATCGCCGACGTCATCACCGCGCAGGCGGAAATTCAAAACGAAAAAGGCAACAAGCAATACTATGCAGCCCTGATCTACGGGCAATCGCCGCGCATGGACGTGATCAACTCGGTCGCCAACCGTGATGCCGAACTCGCGCTCGAATATCTCGCAAGATCGCGCCCGGTGATGATTGCCGAAGCCGTCAAGAATTTAAATGAAGACGCGAGATCGATGATCCAGCAGTACGCCCGCAACGAAATTTCCGCCGAACAGCGCCTGCTCGGTCTCGCGGCGGAACAAAATCCGCAGATCGCCCTCAAACGGATCCGCGAAAGTATGAAAAAAGGCTTTTCCTACGAAACCTTTAACCTGCTCAAAAAGATCTTTTCGAAAGACCCGCAAACCGCCGACAAATTAGCCGAAGAGGTTGCCGAAAGCCTGCTCGATAAGGATTTATTGAAAGATTATCAAACCGCGGATGCCGCCGGATATTTTGTCGCCGATATGGGCAGAGTGCGCGCCAAAGACGAAAAAGCCCTCCAGATACCCGAAGAATTACTGCGCCGTCTGATCATGAAAATGACGGATAACTGGCTCGGTTCGAAAAACAATCAGTTGTACGGCTACTGGAACTGTCAGGCGGTGATCGAACGTCTTTTCCCCGAACGCACCGCACAAATTAAAAAGAAGCTCGAACAATTGAACAACCAAAACCAAAACGAAGAAGCCGTGCGGTACAACAGCCTGATCTCAGGCGAAACCCCGCCCGAAGAAATGCTCGCGCAAGCCGAAAAGTTCCAGTCTTCATACCGCAACGAAATCTACCGCGCCGCCGCCAACAAATTTCTCCA
>DATLOR010000385.1:0-21204 GCA_035536135.1 Pyrinomonadaceae bacterium
CAAATGCTATTTTCGCCAAAGCGATTTATAATTATAGCAAAGGTTCGGAAGAATGTTAGAGAAACGATAAATATGAAAAGATGTCCGCAATGTAACAGCGTGTTTGCCGACGCCCTCGAATACTGCACAAACGACGGAACGCCTCTCGTCGAAGAAACCTTTATTTTGCCGTCGGAAAATTCGCCGGTTGACGATGAAGAGATCACGGTTGTTCATCACGCGCCCGTCACGATCGATATTCCGAACAACAGCGCGCCCGCGCCGACCGAACAATTCAATTATCAGATACCGCCTCCTGCCGAAACGATCATTCCCGTGATCGTTGAAAAACCGCGAAACACCGGGAAATATTTGATGTTTTTGGTTCTCGGATCGATCCTCGGCGGCGGTCTGGTTCTGGCGGCGGTGCTTTTCGCCGTGTTTTTATATCAAAATAAACCGCCGCAAACCGGAAATACGGCAAACCGGAATGTCCAGATAAATGCCGCGCCGACCAGCAAAACGACGCTGACGCCGACGCCGACGCCCGTCACGGCAAGCGCGAAACACGAAAAGCGAACCGAGGCTTCGGACGATGATTTCAACGGTCGCGTGATCACTCTGAATGCTTACGTTCGCGCGTCGCCGAGCCGCAGTTCAAAGGAAATCGACGTTCTGCCGATCGACGACCGTTTAACTATCGACGAACGCGAAGACGAAAACAGTCCATGGTTTCACGTCACCTGCGAACACGGCACAAGCGGCTGGATGCACGGCAACACAATTGAATACAAGTGATTTTGGATTTTAGATTTCGGATTTAAGAATTTTCAACCCAAAATCTATTTTATGTGAACCTTGCGGGATAATTCTCTGAACCTTTCATCGTCACGGATTTCGTCAAATTGCGGATCGATCAAAAGATACGGCAAACGCACGGCGCGTTCGGTGAAACCCTGTTCAAGATACTCGAAAACCTTTTCGGGCGACCCCAAACCCTGATGAATTTTTGCGTAATTAACGGGCGAAATGTAATTTTCTTTTGAGGCTTCGGTGAGTTTTTTGAGAATCTTGCGCGCTTCCGCCGATTTTCCGCTTTCGGCGAAAATACGGGCGAGATCGGCGATGACGAACGGGCGGTTACTGCTCAGGTTGACGGCGGTTTGCAGGGCGGAAACGGCTTCGCCGAATCTTTTCATCTGCCCGTAGGTAATGCCCAAAACCCAGTGCGCCGAAAAATGATTCGGCTCGATCTGAATCGTCAGACGCGCCTGTTCTTCCGCCTTTTCATACTGCCGCGCCAGATAATAAAACCAGGCGAGATTGGCGTTGATGATCGGCAGGAGCGGGTCGATTTCGAGCGAGCGCCGGGCTTTTTCAAAAACATTCTCAAAATCGCCCTTAACTGCCAGATTCATCGCGTAATACTGCTGTGCCGGAAGATAATTCGGGTTGATCTTGATCGCTTTTTCGTATTCCTCGCGGGCAGTTTCCCAGTTCCAGTCGAAGCCGCCGAGCGTCGCGCCGTAGGAAGAATGCGTTTCGGCGAGCGTATTGTCGAGCTCGACGCCTTTCGCGGCAAAACCTTTGGCTTTTTCGCTCGCAACCGGCGGCGGCAAAATTTCGTAAAAACCCAGAAGCAAATGATAATCCGCCAAACCCGAATAGGCGACGGCGTAATCGTTGTCGAGCTCGATCGCTTTTTGAAAATACCCGATCGCGCTTCGGAAACCGTCCGCCGTGCGGCGGTTCCACAGGCGACCTTTGAGATAAAGCTCGTAGGCTTCGGCGTTTTCCGTGTAACGCTTGCGCAAGCGAGCGCGTTCGTCGCCGAGCAGTTTGATCTTCAGGGCATCAACGATCGCGAGCGCGATTTCTTCCTGGATCTCGAAAATGTCTTGAAGCTCGCGGTCGTAACGTTCCGACCAGAGATGATAACCGTCCGCGACGCCGATCAGCTGGACATTGATGCGCAGACGATTTCCCGCTTTGCGCACGCTTCCTTCGAGCACGGTGTTGACGTTTAACGCCTGACCGATCTGGCGCACGTCCGTTTCCCTGCCCTTGAACGAAAAGGTCGAAGTCCGCGCCGCGACCCGAATTTTATCGAGCTTCATCAGCGCGTTGATCAATTCTTCGGCGAGCCCGACGCAGAAATATTCGTTGTCGGCATCCGCGCTGACATTGACGAACGGCAGAATGGCGATCGAAGGAATTTGCCCGAACGAATGCCTGCCCGAAATGATATTTGAAAAAGAAGGAATGTTGACAAGCGTCGGCGAATTTGAAATAAAGTCGTCCGAGACCAGATGCGAGCCGTCCTCAAGACAAAAATTGAGCGTTTCATCTTGGTAGGTTTGCTGGCAAACAGGACAATGCTTCATAACACGCGTGAGACTTTTATATTATGCCACATTCAAAATTTTAAATGCTATTAACGCGGAACTTCAACAGTTTTGATGATGTCGGAAATCACCGCATCGGTCGTTGCGCCGTCGAGCTCGGCTTCGGCGCGTAAGGCGAGGCGATGCCTGAGAACGGGCGCGGATACGTCGCGAATATCGTCGGGCGTCACGAAATCGCGACCGCGAATTGCGGCGAGAGCTTTTGAACAAAGCAGCAGCGCGACCGAAGCACGCGGGCTCGCGCCGTAGAGAATCGTCGGATGACTGCGCGTTTTGCGGATCACTTCGACGATGTATTTCTGCACGCCCGGTTCCATGCGCATCTGCCGGATCTCGGCGCGGCAATGCTGGATCGCCGAAACGTCCGCGAGCGGCAAAACGTCGATCTGTTCCAAACGGCGCGAATTGAAACCGGCGTCCCAGCGCGCGACGATTTCGAGCTCGGCTTCGGGCGACGGGTAATCGATCAGAATTTTGAGCAAAAAGCGGTCTAACTGCGCTTCGGGCAAGGGATAAGTTCCCTCGTATTCGATCGGGTTTTCGGTCGCTAAAACCGTAAACAGCGGCGAGAGCTGGAAGCGTTCGCCGTCGATCGTCGTCTGGCGTTCTTCCATCGCTTCAAGGAGCGCGGCTTGCGTTTTCGGCGGCGTGCGGTTGATTTCGTCCGCGAGCAAGATGTCGGTAAAAATCGGACCGTGACGCAAAGAAAATTCCGTCGTCTGCATATTGAAAACGTTCGTTCCCGTAATGTCCGAAGGCATCAGATCGGGCGTGAACTGGATCCGCGAAAACTGTGCGCCGATGATTCGCGCGAGCGTTTTCACGGTCAGAGTCTTCGCCGTGCCGGGAACGCCTTCGATCAAGGCATGACCTTCGGCGAGAACGGCGACGAGAATTTGTTCGATAACTTCGTCCTGCCCGACAATGACCTTGCGAAGTTCGTTCAGAATATGTGCAACGGTTGATGGCGTGTAAGTAAGCATTTCAGATTTTAAAGAATTTTAGCCACGAATTAACACAAATTTTCACGAATTATTTAATTTTTACGAACTTTAAAAATTCGTGCCGATTCGTGTTATTCGTGGCTAAAATTTAGACTTCCAAATTATAAAACAAAATCAATTAAAGTTTTCACGGCTAAGATCAAAACAGCCGCGATAAAAATTCGTTTGAGCCAAACGTCGCTCAATTTGGTGACGGTGTGCGCGCCGATGTAGGCGCCGATGAACATTGTCACCGCTAAAATAAAACCGAGTTTGTAATCTACTAAACCTTGCCACATAAAGATTAAAGTGGCAATTGCGGACGAAAAAATGTTGATCAGCTTGGTCGAAGCGACCGATTCGGTAAACGTCATTCCGAAAAACGCGACCAGCGCGGCGGTCAGCATCGTGACATAACCGCCGCTGTAAAGTCCGCCGTAAATGCCGAGCGCAAAGGTCAGAACGTAGGTCAAAACGGTCGCGCCTCTCGAAATTTCGGCAACTTCGGCAATTCCCGCGTCACGTTTTAACAAAGTAAAGATCGTCACCGCGATCATCGCGATCGAAACAAGCAGTTTGATGTTCGCCGGCGTGATCAGCAAAACCAGTCCCGCACCGATCGCCGAGGCAAAGAGCGTAATGATGATCAAAGGCGTAACTTTTTTCGTGTCGATCGTGCCGCGCCGCAGAAACGGAATCGTTGCGCCGATATTCATAAACGTCAGCCCGAACATATTGGTCGCGACCGCCACTTTCGGGTCAATGCCGAACTGAAACATAACGGGCACAGTGATCAGCGAATTGCTTCCCGTGACAACGCCGATAATGCTCGTTAAAAAGAACAAAATTATGAGCAAAATTAAGACGTTTGTTGTTAAAAAAGTCATTTTTTCAAGTCAATAACTATCTTTTCTTGACCAAGAAATCAGTTTCACGGCGCAATGAAAGCGATTTCTTGACCAATAATTTTCGTTCACGGCTCAAGAATTTGCTTTTCTTGAACAATAATTTTCGTTCACGGCGCACGAAAATCGTTTCACACGGCTTTTCTCTGGCGTTTTCGGCGCTGCAGTCCGAGCTTTTCTTCGATCTCGCGCAGGCGCGTCGTCAGGCGCAAAACTTCTTTTTTGCCGGTTTTGTCGCCGTGCATCACATCTTCGCATCTTTGCATTACTTCTTCGAGTTCGTCCGGTTTTTCGTCCGGCAGACGCTCGACGATCAGCAGAGCCAGATCCTGTTTCCGGGTCTTTAAGGCATCAACGCCGACGAGCCGCGAAACGCGCCGGCGAAAATCCGTGTAAATATTTTCAATCGCCAGATCGTAGCCTTTCGTGCGCTGTTGGAGCTCAGCCATCGCCGAAACATATTCGAGTTTCGAGAGGCGGTTCGGTTCCGGTTCGGGCACGGCACGCGCAAAACGGCGGCTCTGCGAAAGAAAGATCAGCCCGAGAATTAAGGCTAATTGAAGAAAGACCGGGATCACGGGCGTTCCCGCGAAAAACCGGAAAAGTTGATTGTTAATTGTTCCGTAGCCTTGATGATACTCGTCAAAAGCGATGATCCCTTCGCGTGAAGTGACGACGTTGACGGCGAGCTGCGCGTTGTCAACGAGATTTATTCCGCCGTTCGCCACGATATACGGATCGCTCAGAAACACGATCTGCCCCGAACCGTACGGCACATCGACGAGAACATTTCTGCCGTCGGCGTTCAGATGCACGACGGGTGCAGACAATGCGGTCGTTTCGGATTTCGTCGTCGGAGCCGGTGTCGGCGGCGCGGATTTCAGCACCGGTTTCGGCGTCGGCGTTTTGATCGTCACAATCGGTTCAGTTCCGGTGTTCGAACTGCTGCTGCTGCGCCCGCTTCCCGAACCGCTCCCGAGTCCGATCGGAGCATTATCATCATCCTCCGGATCCGCCATCGAATTGCTGTTCGAAGCCGGAAAGGATTTCGGCGGCGGTTCATATTTCGGCGTCGCTTTTGAAAAAGTCGGAAACGGTGTCGGTTTTGACGAGCGGCGGTTGGTTTTCTTTTCGATCTCTTCGCCCGACAAATGCTCGAAATTCACGGAAGTCGCAAACGCGGAAGTCTGCACGGCATTGACGCCTTTTGTGTAAATTGTCGGCTGAACCGGCTTCGCGGCGCGCACGCCGGTCGTCATTTGTTTTTGGTCGGAAGCGTCGGTCGTATAATACGGCTGAGCAAATTGCGTATTAAAAGTAATGTTCCAGTTCGCGCCGGTTTTAACCAATTCCGGCGGCGGTTCGCGGTCAACGAGAACAAGTCTTCCGCCTTCGGAAACCCAACGCAAAATCGCCGCCGCGTCTTCCTGGCTGATTTCCTGGCGCGTCTGCCCGATGATCACAAAAGTTGCGGGCTTGTTTTTATTGTTCAGCAAAAGCTCGGCGGGCGCGTCCTGCCAGCGCATGGGTTTTCTGCCCGTTTCCGTGAGCAGATCAAAAAAAGCGCGGGTTCCGGTCGCGCCCGTGTTGTACGTCGAACGATTCGGATAAAATTCGCTGTCCAACTCTTTTTCCTTCTGCGTGTAGGAAACGGCGTTGAGCCCGATCAAGATAATGATCAGGACGGCTAAGCCTAAAAATATGAAGAGTTTTTGTCTCATTTATCATTTATCATTTATCATTTATCCTCTAAAAATTGATAACTGATAAATGTTGAATGTTCAATGCGTTTCGCTCATCGTCTTTTGATAAGTCTGCTTGAATTCGTTCCAATCCGCTTCGTCGGCGTCGTCGAAACCATACCAATGCCGCTCGAAACTCGTTGTTAAGCCGTTCATATTCCGGTAAAGCTCGCCCCTTTTCCGCACGTCGCGCAGATAATCGCGGTTGGTTTTGTGCTGCGCGAGACCGATGATTTTGCGGTCGCTCAATTCGCACAAAAGCGCGATGTAGCCTTTGCGGATCGCGCCGCGCAGATTTCCGCTCCGCGCCAAGGCTTCGGCTTCGTCAAAAAGCGTCTGCGCGTCTTCGTCCGCCGCCAGTTTTTCGCCCAAAATAATCCGTTCCTCTTTCTCTTGCTTTTGGCGGCGGCGGAAACGGTCGGCAAAAAACGGCGCGAAACGATAGATCAAAAACGCGATAAAGCCCAGAACGAGCGCGTATAAAAGCAGCTGCAAGCCGAACGAGAGCGACGACAATCCGCGCGAAGCGCTTTCGGGAACATTGGTGCGCGGGAACTTTTCGTTAAACCAATCGCTCACTTTTTTCTGCAATCTTTCAAACCAGCTTTCCTGTTTTTCTTCAGGTTTCTGATATTCCGGGCGGCGCAGAATTTCCGCGAGCTTGCGTTTCTCTTCGTCTTTTGAACGCTCGGAAAGCGCGGGTTTTTCGAGCTGATCGATCTTCTTCTCGATCGCCGAAAGCCTTTCGTTGATCTCCGTCAGGATCATCCGGCGTTTTTCCCAGTCTTTCGTTTCCTCTTCAAAAGCCTTGAGTTTCGCTTCGAGCCATTGATTGTTCGTTTCCACGGAAGTTCCTTCCCATTCGACCTTTTCTGTGACGGGCAGAGTTTTACGCAGTTCGGCGAGAACTTCGCGCTCGTATTCGACGTCCTTTTCGCCTTCATCGAGCACATCGCTGACATAATCAATCAACTCTTCGGTAAAATCCCCGGCAGATTTGACGCCCTCGCGGTACTCGGCAAGCGTTTTGGCAAAACCCTGAACGGGCAAGAACAAAAAGCAAAACAAGCCGACTGCCAAAAGTTTTTTGGCAAACCCGGGATTATTCGGCTTTTTATGCAATTTCATAACAGAGTTCGGAAAATCTAATCGAGTCCAAGCATCGAGTGTGACGTTTTCTTCTTCGGCAGCGTCTGAATTGCCGGCGGCTGATTCGGCGTCTGATTATTCGCCATATAGGTTTTCTGCGCCAGAGCCGGCTGTAAAGGATTGACAAATTCACGCGGCACGGCGGGAATTTCGCCCAAGCGCCGCGCTGCCAGAAGTTCGATGTCGTAGCCTTCGTGGCGCACGCGCTCGTCAATATAAAGCAGACATAAACCGATCATCCAGACCGGCATCAGCAAAATCAAGCTCGCCTGTCCGAGAAATTGGCTGGCAATTTCATACCACGCCGGAATCGTATCGGCGTTAAAAGTAAAAATCTGCACGCCCTGCGCCCACGCATACCAGCCGAGCGGTACGTAAAAGAGCGCGAGTGCCGAATAGATCGCGAGGATCGTGAAAACCACCAGCGCGTAAAGCCGCTTGACATTGCTCCTGGCAAGCGACGCGCTTCTGCCCATCGCCGCCATCACGCCCTGCCCTTCGACCAGCATCACTTGCGGAACATAAGCAAAATTTGCGGCGATCAAAAAGAAAAGCCAGCCGGTGCCGAAAGCGATCGCCAAAACCAGAGCAATCGAAATCATTGTGGCGAGAAACGGCGAAAAACTAAAAGCGGCAATGACGATAAAAACGGCGATAATCGCCACGATATAGCCGATCACAAAAATAACCAAGCCGATAAAACCGAGCAGCACCGTAATCAGCGCCGATGCCGCAAACAGCCCGAAAATGCGCGATTTAACATTTCGATAGGTTTCTCGAAATGTTATCGGTTCGCCGAAAAGCAGATGCCGGACGAAATTGCGCGACGCGCCGCCCATCACCGTAAAAGTCGTCACCGCTTCGAAGAAAAAGATAAAAAGACTGCCGAGCCACAAAAACCAGTAATAAAATATTGTTTCGCCCGGATTGTTGACCAGATCGACATTGAAAAGATTGCGCGCGAGCATTGTCCACGCGACGGAAATCAGCGTTCCGACGAGGATCGGCGGCGCGGCGATCCAGATAAACGTCCAGAAGTTTTTGCGGTAAAACCGCACGGCACGGTCGATTAAATCTCCTGCTCCGAGCGGCGAAAGCGAAAGTTGAGAATTGGAGGCAGTCAGGTTGTCCATCTTTTCATCAAATTTGCCATAGTATAGCTTTTTTCGCCTTCTTTTGTAAGGTCTGAACAAAAAAAGTCCGCCGGTTCGAGAACCGGCGGACTTAAAAGGCTGTTCGCCTAAATTAGAATTCAAAGCGAGCCGCAAACTGTATTGTACGGGATGCCGCCGCCGAAGTAATTCTTCCGAAAGATGTGCTGTTAATATTTGCCAACTGGGCGTTAGCATTGAAATTAACGTTATTCAACAAGTTGAATGCTTCCGCACGAACCTGCAGACGCATTCCCGATTCGTTAAATTTGAAACTCTTCAACAACGCTGCGTTGATATTAAAGAATTTCGGACCATTAACGAGGAAGCGACCGATATTTCCGGTTGTTCCGGGTTCAACGTTGAAGAATGCCTGACCGTTGAAAGTTCCGTTAGTATTCAACCCCTGACGAATGTATCCGGCAGCAGCCGCGCCGTTTGAGCCGATCACCGAAGGATTGATCCAGTAAATATTGCCGTTTGCCTCGAAAGTACCCATCAATGCGCGGATTTGATCGTACGACAAATTGCTGTACGGAGTTTGTCTGGTTGAACGACCTGCGTTGTTCAGAGTTCCGCGCGTATCGGTAAAAGTAATCGGTCCGCCCGAACTCCATTGAACGATTCCCGACAGTTCCCAACCGCCGAAGATCTGGTCAACGATACCGCCTTGATTCAAAAGCATTTTGCCTTTACCAAACGGTAATTGATAAACACCGTTGAAGTTAAAGACGTGCGTCTGGTCAAAGTCGGCGCGCGTGTAATCCCACTGTTTGTTCTTGTTATCCAGATACGGCTCGAATAAAGACTGACCGCTCGCGGGCGAGTTTGCACTGCCGACCGAATTGGTCAAATTCTTCGAAAACGTATAGTTTGCCTGGAAATACAAACCTTGCGAAAAACGGCGGCGAAGTTCGATCTGCACCGAATGATAACGGAATGCCGCATCATTGAGCATGACATCGACCGCGCCCGTTGCCGGATTCGGAACAAAGTTAACAAACGGTACGGCATTCGGATTCGCAGTCGGACAACTGGGAGTGACAATCGATGGGTGATTATTGTAGCTTACGCAATTCAACCCTTGAATAAACTGCAATGCTAACTGTCCGGGTTGACCGGTGGTCAAACTGCCGTTGAAAGTTGCCGCTGCCAAACCGTTAGTTCCGACAATCAGCCTTCCGGCTTGCGGAGTCGCGACCGGGAAGGTTGCCGTACCGGAAATCGGTAAAGCAATCGTGCCGCTCGGCAGCAAGATTGACAACGCCTGACATCCGGCATTTTGCGCCGCCGTACAGAACGGATTTCCGGTCAGGACCGTATTCTGGATTGCACGATTAACGTCTGCCGCGAAACCATTACTGAAAATATCAATCTGGTTTAGGTCAACACCGCGAACAAAGTTGTCGCTGCGGGTGCCGACATAGCGAATTTCGAGAGCCGTGTTGCCCAGAAATTCCTTCTGATAGCCGACACTGATCTGGTCAACCGACGGAACCTGCAGTTTGGGATCAACGGCAAAGACCGTTCCGAAGTTGGGAGTCGCCGAAATAGTATTCGAGTTGTTGCGAACGTAGGTGAACGGCGGCGGAACCAAAACCGGAGCGGTAAAGGTCGGCAGCGGGTCAAAGCCCAAACGAAGATTCAGAAGCGTGCTGCCGGTTGAACTGAGTGCAAATCCGGTGCGCGATGCCAAACCGACGTTTTGACCGATCGCATTATTCATTGCGGTAACAAGCTGGTCGTTTCCGAATGCACGGCTGAAACCGCCGCGAATGACCGTTCCTTTGCCTAAAAAGAATTTAGCAAAACCTTTTTCAAAGTTCGGCGACCACGCAATACCGACACTTGGCGCAAAATTGTTGAAATCGGTTTTATGATATGTTCCGAGATCACCTGAATTTGTGCCGAGAATGCTGTATGTTCCGTTGCGGTCAAGCAATGACGGGATAAAATTATCGGGATCGGCGATAGTCGGCTCAACACCGAGATTATTCGCCAATCTCAAAGCCGGGAACAATTCGTAACGGACGCCTGCCGTTAACGTCAGATTATTGGCGATCTGCCAGCGATCTGAAAAATAAAGCGCGTGATTTGAATATTTATAAGGTTGAATATTGGGACCAACCTCAAAAGTTGTTGAAGTACCATCAGGCAGGTTATAGCGCAATTGTCCCTGCGCGACGATGCCGGCTAAAAGTCCGAGCATACCGTTCGCGGTTCCTAATTGAGTGGTGCTGATGCCACCAACGCCGGTAAAATTAGATGCCGCAAAGATCGGTGTCGAACCGCTGTTTGTTTGAATCAGGAAACCCGGTGTCGTGGTCGGAATACCGTTACCGAAGTTGTATGACTTGATTTTGTAGTTCTGCATCTGTCCGCCAAAGCGCAGATTATGCTTTCCGACGATCCAGTCAACATTATCCTGAAAAGTAAAGTATTTCGGACTGCGTCCTTGATCCGTAAAGTTCGTTTCCGGACTGGTGATCAGCGGAACTGTCAGCATATAGTCCGGCGTGTCCACGATTCTTCTGAAAGGAACATCACTAAAGAAAACACCGCCTCTTGCTTCGTTGACAATATTTGAACTGAAAACTCGGCGATAAGATAACGAAAGTGTTTTGTTTTTGGCAACCTGGTCAGCTTGCGGATTCGGGTCATACCCATTGGTATCAACGTCGGGACGCAAGTTTGTTTCAAAGTTGTAACTGTAGACACCGTTGATCGTATTTCGGTCGTTTAAGTCAACGTCGATGCGACCCGTATAGGTGCTGCGTTCCTGATTGGATTTTCGGTTAAGAAAATAACCTGTCGTGTTTAGCTGGTCACCGACCGTTGTCGTATTTCCGGTTGTCGGTATTTTGTTGATAATGCGGTTCAAAATAACCGGGCTGATCGTTGCCGGAATCGGATTGCCGCCGACACCTGTCGTCAGGGGCAAATTCGAAGCTCTGGCATATCCGAGAATGTCGGAAATCGTGCAAACAGGTGCCGTTCCGGTTCCGTCCCAAGCCGGACAGGTAACACTCGAAGTGCCGACGGTCGAATTAATCGCCGCTCCGGACGTAGCTCGGTTATATTTGAATGCACCGTTGCGCGCCGAAGGCGTCAAAATGGTGCGCGTGGCACCGGACGAAAGCGGATCAATGATCTTTTCATAGGAAAAGAAGAAAAATCCTTTGTTTTTGTACCATTGCGGGGTTCCTTCGCCAAATCCCGGAACGGGCATCGGACCGCCGATCTTTCCGCCGAATTGATTACGGTTGCGGAACGGACGCACCGCGCCTGAACGGTTACTGAAAAAGTTGTTTGCCGCAAATTCTGAGTTGCGGTTATACGCGAACAAAGCACCGCTGAAATTTTTTGTTCCGCGCGGCGTGACGAGTCTGATCTGTGCCGAACCGTAACCCTGATCGGCTTCCTGGTTGGAAGTGATAACGGTAAATTCAGCCGTATCGTCAACCGACGGTCTGCCGGGTGCAAAATCCGTCGCGTTCGTCCGAATAAACGAGTCCTGAATGTTGATCCCGTCGCGGGTAATGTTCGTGAACGAAGTTCGGACACCGTTGATGGTCGTGTTTTGAAACTGGTTGCTCTGAACACCCGATTGAAGTCTCGTCAAATCGAGCGGGTTTCTGGCAATCAGCGGCAATGACAGAATTTGTTGCGGGCTGACCGTGTTGCTGATCTGTGATGTCGTTGCTGTAATAACATCAGCACCGGCGGTCACCGTCACGCTTTCCTGAACATTACCGATTTCTAGTGTGGGACTAAGTGTGTAATCGCGTCCGACGTCAATTTTGACCTCGTTGGCGATATATGTTTTGAAACCTGCCGCGGTTATTTTCACCGTGTAGGTTCCAACCTCTAGTTGCGGAAAAAGAAACGCTCCGTCTCCGCTAGCTGTTACTGTTAGCTCTTTTCCTGTTTCAGTGCTGGTGACAACAACGGTTGCACCGGGCAAAGCGCCGTCAGGTCCTGAGACGGTTCCTGAAAGGCGACCAGTGGTCGTTTGCGCCATAACACAAACTACACTGACAAAAACAAGCGAAAGGCTAATGAAAAATCTTTTCATGCTACTCCTCCTTAGTTTTCTTAAAACGTTTATTTCTTATATTAAGACGGGTAAAAGCAAAATGAATATAACAAGTCTTATGCCACATCACAAGGTAACTTGAAACCTCAACTATTGCAGTAGTTACATCCGGAGGATGGATTTTTTGCGGGGGCACGGGGGCTCTTTTTTACAAAATTTTGAATTTTATGTAAATTTTTGTAAAGATTTCGGGTTCCCAATGTAATTTTTTGTAAAAATTACGACCGCGCCGGAATGTTGTAAGTTTTGATTTTCGAGTTCAAAGTGGTCGCATTCAGCCCTAAAAGCCGCGCCGCCCGCGACTGATGTCCGCCGGTTTGATCAAGCGCGCGGCGAATCAGATCGATCTCGAATTTTTTCACTTCATCGTAAAAATTAACGCCGCGCGAGATGTCGATATCCGACGAAAAACCTTCGGTATCGCGCATCATTTCGAACGCAAGCTCGGGATTGCGGACTTCGGGACGCAGACATTCGACCGTAATTTCATCGGTCGGCGCGATCACGACGGCGCGTTCGATGATGTTTTCGAGCTCGCGGACATTCCCCGGATAATAATAATTTTCGAGCAGTGAAAGAACTTCGGGCGAAAGCGTTTCCGAGATCTGGCGTCCGTTTTCGTCCGAGTATTTGCGGATAAAAAATTGGGCGAGCGGCAAAACGTCTTCGCGGCGTTCACGAAGCGGCGGAAGTTCGAGCGGCACGACCGACAGACGATAGTAGAGATCTTCGCGGAAAGTTCCGTTGCGCACCGCTTCTTTTAGATCAACATTCGTCGCGGCGATGATTCGGACATCGACCTTGACCGTTGTCGTTTCGCCGAGCGGCGTAAATTCGCGTTCCTGAATGACGCGCAAGAGCCGAACCTGCGTTTCCGGACGCAGATCGCCGATCTCGTCGAGAAAGATCGAGCCGCCGTCGGCAACTTCGAACAAACCTTTTTTCGCCGCGACCGCCCCCGTGAACGCTCCCTTGGTATGTCCGAAAAGCTCGCTTTCCAGAAGTTCCGACGGAATATTCGAGCAATTGACGGGCACAAAAGGCTGGTCGGCACGCGGGCTCGATTCGTGAATCGCTTTCGCGACGAGCTCTTTGCCGGTGCCCGATTCGCCCGAGATCAAAACGGTCGAACGCGCCGGAGCAACGCGGTCAACGAGCCGGAAAACATTTTCCATAATCTCGGAACGACCGATAAAACCTTCGCGTTTGACGGAGCGCGTCATCGCCTGCCGCAACACGACGCGTTCTTCTTCCTTGCGCTGCGTTTTGATTCCGCGCGCGACGAGCGCGAGAATCTGTTCGTTCTGAAAAGGTTTGCGGATCACGCCGGTCGCGCCTTTTTCCCAGGCGGAAATTGCCGTATCGAAGGTCGCGTAAGCCGTGATCATCAAAACATAAGCGTTCGCATCCATTTTGATGATTTCCTGCAAAGCCGTGAGCCCGCCCATTCCGGGCATCGAAACGTCCATCAAAACAACGTCGTAAGGTTTTTGCGCGTAAAGTTCGATGGCTTCCTCGCCGGTTTTCGCCAAATCAACTTTATAGCCCGCGCCGGAAAGAATCGTTTCCAGCACGTCGCGCATTATTTCTTCATCATCACAAATTAAAATCGAACCTTTTTTAGCCATAAGTTTTAATGGTTAATTGTAAATGGTTAATGGTTAATTGAAAAAGAGCAGACTGACAATTAACCATTAACCATTTACAATTAACGAAAAATGATTTACGACAAATTCGCCAAAGGCTACGATAAAGCATTTGCGCCGTTTGAAAAAAGATTCCTGTCAAAATGGCGCGCAGAAACGCTGTCGTATTTGCCCGAAAACTCGCGCATTCTCGAGATCGGCGCGGGAACGGGCGCGAATTTTCAATTTTATCCCGCCTCGGAATGCGCCGTCGCTTCCGAAATCTCGCTCAAAATGCTCGAAATTGCGCTAAACAAAACCGCTCGGATCAGGCTTGTTCAAGCCGCCGCCGAAGTTTTGCCGTTTGCCGCAAATTCCTTTGATGCGGCTTTTGCGACTTTGGTTTTTTGTTCGGTTCCAAATCCCAGAAATGCTTTTGCCGAGCTTCAGAGAGTCGTTAAACCAAACGGCAAGATCGTTCTGCTCGAACACGTTCGCCCGAAGGGTCTGCCCGGTTTTTTGTTTGATTTTCTCAATATTTTGACGGTCGCGCTGATCGAAGACCATTTCAACCGTCAAACCGCACAACTTGCCGAAAGCGCGGGTTTGAAAATATTAGAAGTCAAACCAAAAGCCTTCGGAATCGTCAATTTAATAGTTTGCGAAAACGATAAAAAAGGCTGAACCATCAAATTTGATGATTCAGCCTTTGATCTTTGCTTCCGGTTCTTAGGGAACGAAAGCTGAAGGAACGGGTAAATCTTCGGTCGTCCCGAAACCGGCGATCAAAAGTCCGTTTGACGAACGGTTGATATACCAGGTTGCCGTCGAAGGTCGGAAAACAGCAGTATCCGCCTTGCCGTCGCCGTCGTAATCGCCCGGCGCCGGAATGTCGCCCGCCGTTCCGAACGGGACCGAATAGAATGAACTGTCTTCGCTTCGGAGGATGAACCATTCGCCCGTCGAAGGACGATAGAACGCGAGGTCGGTTTTGCCGTCGCCCGAGAAATCCTGCGCGACGGGTTTATCGGTCGACACGCCGAAGGTCGCGGCAATCGTTGTGTTGGTCGCACTCCGCCTGATCCACCATTGTCCGTTTGAAGGACGGTAAATCGCCAGATCGGATTTGCCGTCGCCGTCGTAATCGCCGATCTGCGGCAAATCGCCCGATTGTCCGAACTGTTGGATCAATGTGCCTTGCGTCAGGGTTTGAATAAACCATTCGCTCGTCGAAGGACGATAAATCGTCAGATCAGCTTTGCCGTCGGCATCGAAATCGCCGGCGACCGGAATATCGCCCGCCGCGCCGAACGGGATCGAATAGAACGAATTATCTTCTGATCGAAGGATAAACCATTCACCCGTCGAGCCGCGCCAGACGGCGATGTCCGTTTTCCCGTCGCCCGAAAAATCAGCCGGCACGAGCTTGTCCGTGCCTGCACCGAATTGCAGTGCAAGCGTTTGCGCATCCGTGCTGCGGGAATACCACCATTGCCCGTTCGACGGTCGAAAGATCGAAATATCGGTCTTGCGGTCGCCGTCGAAATCAACGTGCGCCGCGCGGGGTGCGGCACTCGCTTCGCCGAAAATGGTAAAGCGGAAAGCCTGTGAAACCGCGAATCCGCCCGCGGCGGAAGCATCGGTCACATACCAGCGACCGAAGAATGTCTGTCCGACGAGTGCGGCATTATCGGGAATCGCCAAGCTGATCGAGCCGCTTCCGTTGCCCGAACCCGAACCCGCCAAAGTGATCTGGCGGCGAGTGAAACTGCCCGATGCCGGAATCGACGCCGTCCCCGGATCGTTTGAATCAATGACCAGGACGGCATTCGCTCCGCCGAGTGCATTCGATACCCCCACTGCAAACGACGGATTCCCGACGATCGGCGGTTCGATCGCGAGCGCCGACGGCACAAATGCGCCCGAACCCGCCACGCCAACACCGGTCAACACCGGCACGCGCGAAGATTCCGAATACAAAGTCGGATGGTCAAACGGCGGCAGTTCGTTTCTGACACGCGGATCGGTCAGCGGACGGCTCAAAAACGCCACCAGATCATTGAGCTGTGTGTTGCCTAACCCCTTCGGGCTGATTTGCGGATCTTTGTTCGGCGCATTAAAGTCGCCGCCGCGATTGTAAAAATCAACGACTTGTCTCAGGGTCGTGAAATTTCCGTTATGAAAATACGCACCGCGCAGTTCGACGTTTCTCAAGGTCGGCGTGCGGAATTGGGCGGCGTTGCCCTGATTGTTCGTCACCTGTTGTCTGCCGGTATCTTCATTCGGCGGGCGCACGCCGATGTAATGAAAGCCGTTATCGGTCTGAAGATTTCCGGTGTGGCAGGAACTGCAGGCAGTCACGCCCGAACCGAAAAGATTTGCGCCGCGCTGTTCGGCGGCGGTCAAAGTTCCGATGCCTTGATTGACTTGATCGAACGGCGTTTGATCGCTGAATAACGTGCGTTCGTGCGTCGCGATTGCCAATGCGATTCTGACGGGCGTCACTTCCGGCGTACCGAAGGCTTCCTCGAAAAGCTGCGGGTAAGTTCTTCCGCCGATCCAATTTTGCAGCCCTGCCGGAATATTTGTCGCGAGCGCGAGCGGTTTTGAGTCGCGAATGCGGTCGGCGACCTGCTGCCAGTTTCTGCCCCCGTGCGCCATTTCCGTATCGCTCACGGGCGGTCCCAAAATCTGATTTTCGAGCGCGCCGCCGTTTTGCAGAACAATCTGGTTCGTCAGCGGATCACGAAAAGTTCCGCCGGCGCGCCCGTCCCAGAAAAGCAGATTTGGATACGCCGAATCCGTGTAAGGCATTGCGCGTCTGCCCGTCACCTGTTCGCGGTAACCGTAAGTATTCGACCAGTTATATGTGCCGTCCAGATTGTTTGACATTACGCCGGGGGAACCGAAAACGTCGTCCGGGCTGTTAAAGATGCCGTCAAATCCCGGATTCATCGAGCGCGTTCGCTGGGCGGCAGTTCTTTTGTCAATGCCGCCGCCCGAACCGGAATGACAGGTTCCGCACGAAACCGTGCGCGTCGAAGAAAGCTGTTCGTCCCAGAATAAAGCTTTGCCAAGATAGGCTTTGGTCGCGGTGATCGGATTTCCCGGCGGTGCCGGAGGCGGTTGAAGCGGCTGAAGACCGCCGCCAAGATTACCGATTGCGCGGGTGCCTTGTTCGGCTTGGCTCAGACCGCTCGTCGTGCTGGCATTTTCAGAGCGCACCCAGTAGAAAAATGTCTGTCCCTGCGGCGCGGTCTGGTCGAAAAAAGTATTTGCCGGGGTTGTCCCGAGATCAATAGCGGTTGCCGGATCATTCGTCGTATTGCGGAAAATGCGGTATTGGGTCGCGCCGCGCATCGTATCCCAGCGCAAACCGACTTTCGTTGAATAAATCCCGTCGGTTGCCGTCACGTCGGTCGGCGCAGAAAGATTCGCCTGACTGCTGACGGTCGGCGAAGTTGAAAAGTTGAACGCGACGAAAACGAGCGCGAAGGCAAAAACGACGAGTAATTTTATTCTTTGCATAAATTTTACTTTTTTTAACTGAAAAGATGTCTGAAAATATTTCTTAAATTATTGCGGCAGCGGAAAAGTCTTGTTTTGACATTGCTTTCCGACCATCCCACGAGACGCGCGACTTCCGCGACCGAAAAGTCTTCGCCGTGCAAAAGCGTTAAAGCCAGACGCTCTTTGGCATCGAGCTGCGCCAGAACTTTTTCGGCGAGATCCTTTGTCACTAAAGATTTTTCCGCGTTCGGCGAATTTTCGGCGGCGATTTGCTCAAAACACGTGCGTTCTTCGTCGGTAAATTCGCTGAAAAGATTTTCCGCACGGCTCCTGCGCCGCCGCAGTTCGTCATAACAGGCATTGACCGTCAGACGCGACGCCCACGCCGAAAACGATTTATCGTGTCCGCCGCGAAAATCTTTGAGCGCGAAATAAATCTTCGTAAAGGCTTGCTGGACAATATCTTCGATCTCTTGCCGTTGGCGGAAAAAACGGCTCACAAGATGCACGACAAGCTTTCGGTAGCGTTCAAAGAGACAGGCAAAAGCCGCTTCGTCGCCCGCCAAAACGAGTTTTACGAGTTCATCGTCGGTAATTTCTGACGGCTCGCTTAGTTTGGTGGCGGACAGATTCACGTTTCGGACTGGATTGATTTTTATTGTTTCATCAATCATTCGGCTAAACTATTTACTACGTGCAACTTAAGTTTTGAGTTCCGCGTTCAGAATGAGCTGAAACTTGAAAAACAGCGGCTGAATTTGGAACTCAAAACGCTCGAAAAAACTTTACTTAAAGAACTTCGGGGTGACAAATTTTTAATCGTTTCTTTTGCCGTTGGGACGCGGCGAATTTTCAATCTTAAAATCATTCGGCACAGAAAACAAATCCGCAGCCGGCTCGCCCTTCTTAATATTGACAAGCCGAAAGATATGTTCGCCCGAAAGCGGGTCGAGATGACGCGACCAGACAACCACCTGCAAATCAGGCGAAAACCATTTTTCCGTGACGACCTCGATCGGTTTGTCGTTCCCGATTTGCCCGACCGGAATTTCAAATGTCGTGCGCGTTCCTTCGACCGTCACGCCTTCCAGCGTTTTTGTTCCCAAAGATTCGGTTTTGCCGTTTTTGGGTTCGGTGTCGGGCAGCAGCGGACGATTTTCGGGCAGCGGATTTTTTCGCGCGATCTTTCGGTTAAGGTCAAGAAAATAATGCGTTTTGCCGACAAAATCATTGATAAAAACCAGCTTTTGCGGCTGATTATTTTCGCCGACGACGCTGAACCCGCCGATCGAATCGATCGGCTGCTCGCGCCGCGTTCTTCCCTCTTTATCGCGGTAAACCGCGCCTTTGATTTGTTTTGTAACGGTCGAACCGTCAAATAAACGGCGCGTGTCTTCGATGACGATTTCCGCCGAAAACGCCGCGCCTGCGACCAATTTATCGCCGAACCGCATTTCCGCCGCGATAAACTGGGCGGTCGGCGAATTGAGCGGCTGAAAATCTTCGGGCTTTCGCTCATTCTGAACACGCTCGTCAACTTCCCTGAATCTGTTACGCGCTTCTTCGCGGCTGACCGCGCCGTCGCCGTTTTTGTCCATCAATTTGAACTGCTCGCCGACGTTTTCGTCAAACGCAGCACGCGTGACATCGCCCGGCTGTTTGATACTTTCCATCACGAAAAACGGGATCGGTGGCGGCTGATCTTCGCGCATCGGTCGATTGTCGCCCCGAACCGGCGGAAATTGTTCGCGTCTTTGTCCATCCGGCGGCGGAAGCGGATTGCGCGGTCGCTCGACATCATCGATCACGCCGTCGTTGTTTCGATCGAGCTTTTTGAAAAGCTCATTGGTCGCGGCTTTATATTCTTCCGCTTCGATACTCTCGTTTTTGTTCGTGTCCGTGCGGTTAAACCATTCCATTCCGTCTTTCCGTGGGCGCGGCGGTTGAGAATAGCTTGAATAGGCAAAAGTCAAAATTGTTGCCAAAGACAGAATAATCGCAATGATGTAAAACTTCTTATTGATCATAATTTTTTCTCTTCGGCGCGCTAGCGGATAAAACGAATTGCCCGCGCCAGACCGTCGTCGCCGATAATCACTTCGGCACTGACGAGTTTCGATTCCTTTTCAACATCCGTCGCGACACCAAGCGAAACCATCATCGCGCTCGGAACTTTCACGCGCACGATCTGCCCGCTGTCCGTATTCGCCGCGTAAGACAAAGCGATAAAATCGGTTTTGGTCTCTTCCGCTTTTTTCGCTAAAACTTTTGGCGAATTATTTGTCTGTTTCGCCGAAGTTTCGCTCAATTGATTTTTGGCGATAAATTTGGTTTTCGGCTCAACAGTTTTCGCCGGAACTTTTGCGGGAACAGGATTTGATCCGGATTTTTTCGAGATCTCAGGATTCTTAAAATCATCTTTTGGCGCAACAACAGCCGGATTTTCAGGTATTTTAACTTTTTCTTCGGTTGGAGTTTGGACAGAATTTTCTCTGGCGACCGGTTGTGAATCATCTTTGAAATTCAAAAACAAAGCCGCTAAACCGAAACAAATGACCATCGCCAATGCGCCGAAAGCCAGGATTTGCGGACGAAAAGCAACAAACCAATTTCTTTCGCGCCGCGTTTTTTCCATTTCGATTTGATTTTTCACGTTCCACCAAAGTTTCGGCGAATCGGCGATTTCGTCAATCGTTTCGTCGTCCAAAACAAAATCCTGTAAAAGATTTTTGGCGATCTTATCAACTTGTTCGTCGGAAATTCTTCTGTCCATAATTTTTTCCTTGAAAAGCAATCTCTGTCAGAAAGGACGAACGCGAAGAAGTTTCGGTTACATTTTCCAAAAATATTTTTTTCGGCGCGTGATTATCACTCAAAATTGATTCAAATTCTAAAAATACGGATAATTTAAAGAGTTGGAAATTTACTTTTCGGAATAGCTGAAAGCTCACAGCTCACAGCTGACAGATAAAACGGATTCTGAAGTTATCAATTATCCGCTTTCAGTTATCAGTTATTCCGAAGCAATAAAAATTGCAAAAATCAAAATGAAATCGCAAATCGCAAATCACAAATCGCAAATTCATACGGGTTGTCAGGGTTGGAACTACGACGATTGGACGACGAAAGCCGGCGGCGAAAGCGTTTTTTATCCGCGCGGCACAAAGTCCGGCGAAATGCTCGCGCTTTACGCGGAAATTTTCGAAACGATCGAGGTTGACTCGACGTTTTATGCGATTCCGCCTGCTTCATCTATCGAAAGTTGGTATAAAAAAACGCCTGAAAACTTCACGTTTTCTTTAAAGATGCCGCAGGAAATCACGCACGAACACGTTTTGCGTTCGAGCTCGTTTGAAATTGCGGACGAATTTTGCGAACGCATCAAAGATTTAAAGGAAAAGCTCGGCGTCGTGCTCGTTCAGCTCGCGCCGCAGTTTGAAGCGTCAAAAGAAAACGCACAGAATTTGCGGAAATTTTTAGAACATCTGCCGAAAGAAATTCGCTTTGCGGTCGAATTCCGCGAACGAAACTGGCTGATCGACTGGACGATTGAGGAACTCGAAAAAAACTCGGTCGCGCTCTGCCTCACGGAAGGAAACTGGATTCCGCGTGAATTGATGTTCGGCGCGCTCGAAAAGCTGAAAACCGGTTTCGCCTAC
>DATLOR010000386.1:0-8140 GCA_035536135.1 Pyrinomonadaceae bacterium
TTTCGGGAAATTGCGTTTCATCGTATAAATACGGCATTTCGGGCGGTTGCGGGAGAATTCCGCCGAGACTGCCGTTTTCAAGACCGCGCCAGAAGAAATGCGCGTATTTGTTTTCTTCGCGCCGTTTTTCCTGTGCTTCACGGCGCTGCTGGATTTGCTCGTAGTCTTCATCGTCAATTTCGACCGAGTTTTCGGCTTCAAACTGCTCTTCCAGATTTTTTTGAATCTCTTCTTCCTTGTCGCGGTCTTCGACCAAAACGCGCAGATCACTGCCGTTTTTCCAAACCGACCGCACCACTTGCTTTTCGTCCGCGAGCAAAACTTCCAAACCTTTTATTTTGTCCGCCAGACGGTAATGAAGTTTGAGCTTGCCTTCGTTGAATGCCGTAAACCGCTCGAAGATCTTTTTAACCGGCGAGCGTTCGGCAAGCGCGTTGATGAAGAAAATGCGCCGTCCGCCGTTTTTCCCGAACATCACGAATTCGCTCGCTTCGCAATCGCCGCAAACGCCGAAAAACGGGATCGACGAATCAACTTTTTCGTCCAGTATCAGACGGTAAAAATCCTCGTACTCTTTGGCGGTCAGAATTTTTTCGCGGTAACGCGCCTCGTCTTCATAATTTGTGAAAACGATCTTATCTTTGAAAACGCGGATCACCTGCTGTCCGGCGATTTTGTTCGGCAGAACCCCGTAAACCGCCAGCAGATCGGGGTTCGATTTGATTTCCTCGCGGAGATTGGATTCGTTTTTGTCCATACCCGAGAAAGCGCCGTTGAAATAGCCGGAGCGTCCCGTTGTATTTTGAAAAATCTGCCGCAGCGGTTCGTTGTAAACTGCATTTTTGGGATCGGGAATGAAGGCGTGACGGGCGCCTAAAATAACGGCTTCGCCCTGATGCCGGGCAAGCACGAGCGTTCGCGCTTCGACGCTGTCTTCGGATTCGAGATACCTTTCGGCGGCAAGCGCAAGATTCTTGTTCGCGCTTTTCAAAAACGTGCCGACTTCCGGGACGGGCAGTTTGACGCGCAGAAGCCGCGCACAACCAAGCATTGCGGTTTGCGCGTCCGCATCCTTTTGCCGGAGAATGCTCAGAAAATCCGTATTGTCTTCCGACAAACACGGGGCAATTCCGCGCCCGCTGCCGAAGCCCGTACGCATCGCAAAAACTTCGTTCTCGACCTTCTCACGAATTTCTTTGCGCTGCGCGAGAGCCGTTAAGATCGTTTCAAGATCGGCTTCGCCCGCTTGGATCTGGCGCAGTCTTTCAATAAAAATAATGCGCCCCTTCCACTTTTGCATAATTCCGGCAAGCGCCGCGGCGACCGCCGGTTTTGTTTTGCGCAGTATTTTTAAACGCTGAATGGCGCGGCTTGCCAAGCCCTCGCTCGGTTCGCTTTGCTCGGCGACAAAATTGCCGATACTGAGCGCGACCGGGACGGGATTCTGCTGTTTTCCCTCAACATCAACCTGACGGTAAAGATCACTGATAAACTGTGCCGAACCTTCGGGAGTCGAAATTGTCGTCGCATAAAGTTCGAGCGCGGACATTTTTTCGTCGTCGCTGATGCCGCCCGATTCGTCCATCGCCCGGATATAAATATTGCGGCGATACGGGTTTTTTTCATTGGCGAGCGCAAATTTCAGAGCGGGAACGGCACGCGGATCTTTGTATCTGGCGAGAGCTTCGGCTGAAGCGTAGCGGTATTCTTCCTCATTCATCAAAACGGTAATCAAAGCCGGAACGCTTTCGGGCAGATCGACTTTGCCGAGGGCAGTGATCAGCATTCCGCGTCCGTTCGGAATATCGCTCGCCCAATTCGGATTCGAAAGCCACGGAAGCAATGCCCGGACCGCCTCGATGTGTGCCTCGTTCAGATAAGTCGTCAGATTTTTGACGGCGGCGCGCCGGATGACCGGGTTTTTGTTGTCGACGAGCATCGTCATCGCTTTGATATATTTTTCGGGCGGCGAATATAAAAGCAAGGTCGTCAAGCCCGTATAACTTCGCCCGTTGACCTTTAAATCGTATAAGGTTTCATCCGAAAGAAGCGTCAGATACCAGTCGTCGCGTCCGTCCCAATCCTGTCCGCTGACGAGCGCGTCAAACGCCAGATCGCGCGCACCGGGCAGCAGATTTTTGTTTTCGACCGCGTCTTGAAGCAGCCGTCGGTATTTCGAAACGTCGTTGTCGTCTTCAACCCGGATGGCATGAGAATAAAAAGCCCATTTGGCAAGCGTTGCGCTCACGGGCTGAGCTTTGTCGTTAAGAAGTTTTTCGAGAATCGGCAGAGCTTTCTCCCAATCAACCTGCGCGAGTGCCAGAAGGTCGGCTTGATTGGTCACATATTCGTCTTTATCCTTAACTTTTTCGGCTTTTTTGAGCAGCTCGTCAACGTAAAAATTGCTGTGATAAACAAGCCAGTTTTTGATTCGATAGATCGTGTAATCAGGATTTTCCGCTTCGGCGAGTTTGTCGTAAAGCCGCTTAACGGTTTCGGCAATTTCGGGTTTTGCCGGCAAAATATTGAGAAAGGTGGAAAGAATTTCGGGTTTTTCTTCACAATACTCCAAAATTCTTTCGAGCGTTTTTTCGGAAGGTTTGACGTTGTAGCGAAGCTGCGCGTAGGTTTGACTCTGGGCTGCCCAGTATTCGAGCAAATCTTCGATCGGCGCATCGTCGGGCGGAACTTTGTTTTTGCTGAAAAAATCGGGGGCGCGTTTGACGGGCTTGCTATTTAAAGCCTGCGCTAAACTTTCGTCAACGGGCGGCGGCGCGGGCAGATCGAGAATCTGCCTGAGCAAATTTGCCTGAGGAACGGTTTGAGCCTGAGCGGCAGTGAACAAAATAAAACAGACACACGCGAGAAAAATTTGGCGCATTGGCGGAAACTCCTTGAAATCACTAAAAAGCGATTAAACCTTTGTTGCCCGAAAATAACAAAAAAGTTGCATCGCCCTAGGAATAAAAAACTATACGAAAATCAACGGTTTTTCGGCAAGGGAAGCGCCAGCAGTTGTCCTTCATAAACGAAATAGATCTTACTTTCTCCCTCATCAACCCACGTATCGAGGCTGTTAAAACTAATCTGCGGAATGGTTAGTAAGGATTTGAAAGAAAGAGTCTTAGTGTTGTAAATGCCGAATTGGGTTGCATTGTTTTCATGATCGGGCAGAGCCGTCCAGAACTGATCGGGACTTGCCGCGACCGGCTGAAGCGGGCGGAAGGTTTGCTGAAGCAGCGGACGCGCTTCGCCTTTGAGCGGCTGAACGATTCCGGTTTCGGCATCGAGCAGGAAGAATTCGCCCGATCTTTCGCTTAATTCCACATCGCCTTCGCCGTAACTGCTGAAAAGCAATACTTTATTAAGTGCAGGAATAAATGCTGCGGTTTCGGGCGCGCCGTAGTTGGATTCGACTTTGATCTTAAATTCCTTACCCGTCAGCAAATTGACGCGCACGAGCGAATCGTCGTATTCATCCTCGCCGCGCGAGAATTTTGTCACGATCGCCCAGCGACCGTTCGGCGTGACGAGCGGTTTGTAGTAGTAGCCTTCGCGGATCTTTGTCAATTGACCGCGGCTGATCTTGTACAAACCGGCATCGTCGGCACGGATCTCGACACCCGCGGCGCGGGCTTTCCATTGCTGGGCGTTCGGCTGAACCGCGAAACCGTCAACCGGCGGGATGAATTCGACCGACGGCGGCTGAACGGTCGGTTCGAGAAGTTTTGTCTTGTCGAATTTATACCAGGTGTAACTGCCGTATTCCTTCTTTCGCGCGAGCTCCAGATTTTCTTTTTGGAGTTTATCGAGTTCCGCTTTTCTTTCGGCGGTCATTTCCTCGTTTTCGTCTTCGGAAGGTTCCGGGTCATAGAGTTCGTTTTCGTTTTCCTCGGCTTCCTTTTCATTTTGTTTGCGAAGCGTCTGATCGTCGATCACGAGGCGAAAATCCGCGCCGTCCTTCCAGAGCGTTTTCGCGCCCAGATTTTCGTCGGCAAAGAGAACTTCCAAGCCGCCGACCGATTTTTCGAAGTAATAATGAATCTGCATCGGCTGTTTGCGGAATTCGGCGAAGATGCTTTCGAGTTCGGTGAAAAACTGCGGCAGCGGTTCGGCTTTGACAAAAACGCGCCGTCCGCCGCCCTTCCCGAGCATCAGAAGCTCTTTCGCTTCACAGTTCGGACACGGCGATAAAAACGGCGGAAGCTCGTCAACTCTCTGCGAGGCGAGAAAATTTTTCAGATTCTCGAATTCTTCGACCGAAAGGGTTCTTTCACGATACCGCGCCGGGTCGTCTTCCCAACTGAAAACGGTTTTGTCCTTGTAGATCCTGACAAAATTATTGTCGTAGGCGTAAACTCCGAGCAGCTCGGGATTTTCGAGGACTTCTTTCTGCAGCTTTTTCTCCGTCAATCCGTCGCCCAGATAACCGTAAAAGAAATACGGCGGAAATTTCTCGAACAAACTGTCAACGCTGATAAAAAGGTCGCGCGTAAAGGGTGAAAAAAGACCGCTCGGCTGTGTGCTTTCGGGAACAAAAGCGATTCTCGCGCCGAGAACTTTGGCTTCGTTCGGATGAAGCGAGAGAACGATCTGACGCGCTTCGGGCGAATCTTCCGATTCCAGATATCTTTCCGCCGCAAAAGCGAGAAGTTTGTTTTCGCTTTTCAGATTAACGGCGACTTTTTGAACGGGAAGCGCCGCGCGGATCAGCCGCGCACAACTGAGCATTGCCGTTTTGGCTTCGATGTTGTCGCCCTCTAAGATCGCGTCGTAATCATTCGTCTGTTCAAGCAGACACGCCGAAATCCCGAGCGCGGTCGCGCTTCCGGCGCGAATGTCCGCGATGTCATCCGGCTGTTTTTCGCGCATTTCCTTGCGGATGATGAGCAGTTTGACGACTGCCGGGAGATTCGATTTGCCGTCCTTCAGATCCCTCAGAAGGAGCGCGTTGATCGCCGTGCCTTTCCAGTTTTGGATGATCTGCCGCATCGCGAGCGCGACCGGCGGATTTTTCTTCTCGTTGTAATTGATGCGGTCGATCACGGCTTTGACCAGTTCGTCGCCCGGGTCTTCGATATTGACCAACTGCGCGCCGAGAAGCATTTTCAGATTGTTCGGGTCGGCGTTTTGCGCGCGGTAAACCTGCACATTGGTCAGACCGGGACTGGTGATGCCGAATTCCTCGTTTCTTTCGACGTATATTCCGTTGACATTGCTCGTCATGCTCGCCGTATTTGACGGCATATTCTGCTGTTCATTAACGCTTTTGGCAACTTCTTCGAGCGCTTCCGTTTGTTCGCTGATCGTGAAACCGTTCGAGACGAGCAAAGCCCGCACGACGTTTTGCCGTTCCCAATTTTCAACGACCGGCAGGATCGCACGCAAAGCCGCCGCCGCCTGCGGACTTTTCTGTTTTTCGAGAGCCATGATCGCCCAGCTCCGGTAAGGATAGGATTCGACCGTCTGCGTTCTGACGGCGGCGGTATTGACATTGGTTACAACATTATAAAGCGGACGATTGGTCGTCGAATAGATCGAACTGTTCGAGTTACTGTTCGGATAAACGGGAACTTCCTGTTTTTCCTTCTCGTTGAGCATCGCGATCAAACCCGGAACGCTTTCTGGAATCGCAAAGCTCCGCAGAGCGGTGACTAACTTAGTTCTTTCGCCGCTTACTTCTTTCGCCCATTTCGGGTTTTCGAGCCACGGCAGAAGCGCTCTGATGACATCCGGGTTTTTATTTCCGTCAAGCAGTGTCGAAAGATTTCTGACCGCCGCGTTGCGCACTGTCTGGTTACTGCTTCCGGCGAGCTCGATCATCTTGGCGACGTATTTATCGTCGGGCGAAAGGGCGAGAATTGTCGTCAAGCCCGTGTAAACCTGACCGTTGACGCGCAGCTCATAAAGGGATTCGTCTTCGAGCAGGGAATAATACCAGTCGTCGCGTCCCGGAAAATCGCCGGCTTCGACGAGCGCGTCCATCGCCAGATCGCGGTTGCCGGGCTGGAGGGATTTGTTTTCGACCGTTTCCTGCAATTCTTTGCGGTATTTTTCGGCGTCGAACGAATCGTTCGTGAGCATCGCGTGCTTGTACAGAGCCCAGCGCGCGAGAGTTTGCGATACGGGCTGGTTTGAGTTGCTCAGCATTCGATCAAGCAAAGGCTTTGCCCGTTCCCAGTCGACCCGCGCGAGCGCGAGAACTTCGTCCTGATTGGTTACATATTCCTTCGTGTCGGCGGCTTGGTTGGCGGCTTCATAAAGCTCGCTCGAGAAATAATTGCTGTGATAGGTGAGCCATTTTTTGACTTCCGTGCGCCACGACGATTCGAGATCGCGCTTTGAGGATTCCTCGTCGTAAAGACGCTTGATAAATTCCGCCGAATCCTTTGTTTCGGGAAAAACATCGATCAATTCTTCGAGCAGTTCGGGCTTTTTTTCGACCTCGTCCATCAGCCGTTCGAGCGATTTGCCCGAAGGCTTGACCGTGTAGGTAAATTTCGGGTCAAACTCGTTCTGATGCTTCCAGTAATCGAGCAGATCCTGGATCGGCGCATCGTCGGAAGGCGGATTTTTCTTGTCGAAAAAATTCTCGTCGCGTTCGGTTAGCGTCGGGCGGTAAAACGGGTTCGGCGGCGGCGGCGCGGGCATACTTAAAAGTCCCGGCAGAATAGTGGTTTGCGCTTCGCCCGCGGGCATAAAGAAAAACAATCCGATGAGCAAAAGCGAGAGGCAGAGCGCGACCGACGACAAGAATCTTTTCATAAAAAATGAACCTCTGAACGTATCTCAAATTGATAACTTATTTATAACGAAAAAGCAATGCTTTTTTGCATATGAAGAGCAAATTTAAGCAAAGTCTGTGGATACCCGCAGCGATCTGTGCCGGCAGCCACAATAAATGATCAATGCCGCAAAAATGTGTTCAGCCGGATGAAATTTGGCTTTCGATTATAAACTTTCTTAAATGGGCGGTAACATTCAGAAATTCCGCTGATCGTCTTCGGCGGAAACCGATTTTATCTTAAATAACGTTAAACTTTTTCAATCAGAACATTTTGGGGGAAATAACGAAATCAATTCTACTCGTAACCACCGTTTTTATCTTCGCCGGCGGCATGGCGCGCATCATTTCGAAAGCAAAATGATTGATATTCTTTCCTTATTTTGGTCAAATATTTAATTGTGACGCATTCTACATTATCCATCGCCGGAGGCAAATCCCAGCAGTTTACGACTCTAAAGATCGACACGGTATTCAACTTTTATAAACCGGAACCGCCGCTTTCGAAGTTTATCGACAATTTTTGGCTTTATGAAGGCGGCGAGTCGGAGCAGAAGGTCGAGCGCATTCTTCCGACCGGCACGCTTGAACTCGCAATCAATCTCCGGCACAACGAGCTGTCATTTTTCGATGCCGCGCAGCCGGCAAACCGCTCGCGCCATTCCGGTGCCGTCGTTTCGGGCGCGCACGGGCACAGTTTTGCGCCCGGTGACGAGAAAGAAGTTTTTATCATCGGGGTTCACTTCAAACCGGGCGGCGCGTTTCCGTTTCTCGGCGTCCCGGCGGATGATCTCACCGACGTTCACGCCGATCTGTCGGCACTCTGGGGATCGTCAGCCGGTCGGCTGCGGGAGCGCCTTTGCGAGGTAAGTACGGCTGCCGAGCGGTTTCATCTTCTCCAACAGGCTCTGCTCAGCCGCTTGCGCAGCGGCGCGCCCGAGCAGCATTACGCGGTTTCGGCGGCACTCGAAATGTTCGGGAAGAATCAAGCCGGGACGACCGTCAGAGAAGCCGCAAAATATCTCGGTCTCAGCCAGCGGCGGTTCATACAGGTTTTCAAAACGGAAGTCGGTCTCACTCCGAAGCTCTTCAGCCGGATTCAGCGGTTTCAGCAAACCCGGACTTTCATCGGGCAGAATCCCGCGCCCGATTGGACGTCTCTTGCCCTCGATCTCGGATACTGCGATCAGTCCCATTTTATTCGTGAATTTCTCGAGTTCTCGGGGCTTCGCCCGACCGAATATCTAATTCGGCATAGATTACCCAAACCTGCCATAAACGACAAAAACGAACATCCTTTAAACCAGGTCAATTTTATCCAATACAAATGTCGGGACCGGCGACATAATATTCAGT
>DATLOR010000387.1:0-13829 GCA_035536135.1 Pyrinomonadaceae bacterium
TCGGCGGCAGGAATCGAAAAACCCGCCATTTGCGTGTTATAAAATTCGCGGTGGATAAGCAGTGCCGACATCGTATCCGTGCCGAAAAAATTAACGAGATGCGCCGCGCCGCCGATCGCCGCCGTTTCCTGTGATGAGACGCCGCGCGAGCCGAAATCGTGAACCTTAAAACCGATTTCCGCATCGGCATCATCAGCGGTTTCCTTCAAAAACCGGTAAACGTCGCGCTTGATGTGCCAGCTTTGCGTCGCGACCGTGCACGGATACCAGATCCGCATCAACTGCGTTTCAAACCAGCTCGTCAGCCAGTAAAATTCCGCGTCCGTATTTTCGACCGTCATCATCACATTATGAAGCGGCACGACCGAACCTTCCCTGACGGCACGCACTCGCAGAGGCATACGCCCTTCGTGCTTTTTGATCAAACTAGTCCAGCCTTCATAATTAAAAGGCTCGCCGTGCGCCGTGATAACTTCACGCGCCTGCTCGACCATTTCCTGCGTAAAAGCTTCCAAAAAATAACGCTTCAAAGCATACTGCAGCCCGAAGAAAACCGTCGCTTTCCAATTGCGTTCCGAGCCGCGCGATTCCAAATACGAATGAACAAGCTCCGTTTTCGGCGGGTATTGCAGCCAATGACTTGCCTTATACGAATCCGTGTCGATTATTCTATTTATTTCAAACATTTTATTTTTATTCTCCTATTTTCGGCTCTCTACCCGAAAGCCTAATTCGATTTTAGATTTTAGATTTCGGATTTCGGATTTTTTTCCTTAGTCCGCAACTTTTCCGTTAATCTACTTTTTTAAGTTCTTCCCGAACCTCCATCAAAAGTTTTCCGAGAATGTTTCTTCCGCTGCCGTCACCGCCGTCGCCCCAATAATTGTCGTTTGCGGTATGTTCAACCAATTCGGCATTACCCGTTTCGAGCAAGATCCTTTTCAAATCTTTGTTTTGAGTAAATTTTGCCTGCAAAGCCTCGCGCATAATGTCATCTTTTACTTCTTTCCAGTCTTTCCGAAACGGAAATTTGCGATTTCTGCCAAGATTTGCCGCTTCTTTGGGTGTTGGCGCAAGCCGGACTTGTTCTTCAAACTTAGTTCCTTCAAATTTTTGCGCCTGAAAATAATGTTCGCTCGTTTTCCAAACCTTATCTTTCAAGAAAAGGCGATGACGCGAAAAATTTGAAAAACAGCCGTATTCGCCGCTCGGTAAATAGAAATTGATAACTTTTTTCTCGCTCATAGTTATTATAATTTCAGCCGTAAAATTACGGGTTCCTTTAATTTGCCTTCGGCTAATTTGCCGTCTTTGCCGATTAAAGACTGCTGGCTGTTGGCGAGAAAGTAAAAATCGCTGCCGACGATCACGCCGAGCGTCGGTTCTTCGATGTCGGCGTGATTCGCTTCGAGCGTTTCGCTTTTTGTCACGGCACTTTGCTCATTGTTCAGAAAAAACCTTGCGACGCGGAACGGGCGAAAGCCGTTTTGGATGACGATCAGGTTGCCCTGATGAAAATAAAGCCCGTCAATGCCGATCGGGTTCGTGTTCGCGTCCATCGCAATCTGCGTGAGTCTTTTGCCTGCCATTTCGATTTTATGGACACCTTTCGAATAATCGGCGGCGAAAAGATATTTTTCATCGGGCGAAAACGCCAAGCCCTGCAGCGACGCGAAATTATCGCTCGTCAGAAAAATTTCGAGTTCGTCTTTGCCGGTTGCAATACGGTAAATATTCGGCGCAAGGCTGTCGGACGCGAAAACATCGCCGTTTTTCGCAATTATCAGATCGCCGAGAACGTGTTTGCCGTCAGTGTTCGACAAAATATATTTTTTCAGGAGTTTTCCGCTTCGCAGATCATATTTGAAAACGCCCGATTTCCCTTCGTCCGCTTTTTGCAAACCCGGAACCTGCGCCAAAGCGGTCGTCGTTACCCATAAAACGCGCCGCGCAGCGTCAACGCGCATCCCCGAAACGCTCCATAAACCATCCGATGAGCGCGAAAAATCCGAAACTTTGCCGTTTGCATCAACCGCGACGATCTTGCGTTTGTAAATACTGCTCACGAAAAAACGTTTCGCCGCCGCGTCGTAGGCGATTCCTTCGGTGAGCAAGTCTTTCTCCGGAATCGAAAACGCTTTTGCGCTTCGATTAGAGGCTTTTTGATTGAGCGCGAATTCGTTTTGAATCGCTTTAAATCGCTGGCTGCCGAATAAAGATTTGAAATCGTCGTCCTTTTCAACCGCAAAAAACAGATCCATTGCCGCGAGGCGTTCCAAAACCGCCAAAGCCTCGTCCGTTTTGCCGTTGAGCGCGTAAGCATCGGCGAGATTGTAAAGAATTCGGGCGTGATTCGGTCTTAAATCACTTGCTTTCCTGATATTTTCAAGAAACTTCGCGTAATCCTGCGCCTTGTAATCCGCCGCTGCCTGTTGTTCGAACTTCACGCTCTCGCGCATTTCGGCGGCGGTTTGCGCGTTCAGGCAAACGGCGAAGACCAACAGAAAAACGACTGCCGAAGTAAATTTTTTGCATCGTAAAAAATTCATAGAAAATTCTCCTATTTTCCGAGTTCTAAGAAATTTCGGCGTGATGCGAACAGGTTAAGCATTTGATAGTCAAAGCGTCAAATTGGTTTGTTCCGAGCCGGAATTTATTTATAAACCCAAAAAATAACGGATCAAATGAATGTGATCTTCAAAGAATTCGTCCTCTTTTTCGCCCAACGCCGAAAGCGGAAGCCAGAAGGCTTTTTTCGCATCGTCGCCGCCTTTGACGCGCGGCAAACCGTCTTTCAAATCGGGCGCGAGCTCGATGTAATACGCGAAAGTTACCGTTCGACCGCGCTGCGATCGTTCGGGATAATCGAAAACGTGCGAAGCCTTGATGCTTCCCCGCAGAACCTGCGCCGGAACTTTGATGTTTGTTTCTTCCTTTAATTCCTTGATCGCCGAATCTTCGAGCGTCATATTCTCCGCCAGAAACCCGCCCGGAAGCGCGAGCAAACCCTTGCCCGGCTGAAATCCGCGCCGGATAACGAGAACGTGCCCGCTCTGGACGACAACGGCGTCGGTCGTCAGAAAGACGGGTTTATACGAAACGCCCTTAAATTGCGTGTCTTCGCGGTATTTTTGAATGTATTCAAACTCGCTCTTTAAGGTCGGATAAAACTCGGTCTGCCGAAAAGCATTCAGGTAATTCGCAACCGTTTGCGGCACAAGGCTTTGCCAATCTTCATCACCGGAAAAATATTTTTCGCGAATTGCGGTCGCGTTCAGGGAAAGATTTTGCTTGTCCGCCGGGTAGAATTCTTCAAAATTCCACTGCGGGAAAAGATTCAGATAATACGAGCTTTTATCTTTGAAAAATCCGACGATCGCAATGCGCGCAGATTCCTTTGCGTCGTCTTCCGTAATTTCGCCCACGATATTTTGAACTTCCGCCGTCCACACGTGATCGTTATACGGGTAATCGCGCACCGACCGGAAGATCAGATTATCCGTATCTTTCGGAAAACAGGCGCGGATAATTTCCTCGCGCATCGCGGGCGTGAAGGGATTTTTCACGTCGGGCGCACTGCGCGAAGAGCCAAGGATAATGATGACTTTTTCGGCTAAAGTTAAACTGTATTGGATTAAATCTTGATGTGCTAAATGCAGGGGCTGAAATCGTCCGATGACGATTGCGTAATCATATTTCTTCATTCTTCTTAACACTCTCCGTGTCTAAATTTTCGTTGTTCTTCCTGAACAACTATCGTTTTCAACATAGCTTATAACGAAATCTATTGCAAATATGTTTGCTGAATTTTACACTATTATTACTCTTTATTAATTTCGCATATTAAGCTGAAAATTCTTAACGAAATCTATGAAATTGACGCTCGAACGCCAAATCCCGCTCGGCTTTATCATTGCAGTTTTCCTTCTGGCAGCTCTTATATTTTTCGCTTTTCGCAGTATGAATTCGGTCACTGAAGCGTTGAAGTTGGAAAAACATACACAGGAAGTACTTTTGCAGCTCGATGAAACCCTGATTTTAATGATCAATGCCGAAACCGCCGCCCGCGGATTTTTAATCTCGCAGGATGAAACCATTTTAGAGCCGTACAATCAAACGCAGCAAACTATTAAGCCGGCGCTGGAAAAACTCCGCGGTTTAATATCTGACAACAAATCACAAGCCGAACGAATTTCTCAACTGGAAAAATTGGCGGATGAAAGACTCGCCGTTTTGGAACAAATGATAAATGTAAGGCGAAACAAAAGTCTCGAAGAAACACGGGCGCAGTTCCCTATGGGTCGCAGCCGGGAATTATCAAATCAGGTTCGTCAGATCATCGGCGAAATGAAAAACGAGGAGCGCAAGTTGTTGATTGAGCGCGAAACCGCCTTAAACAATAGTCTTGCGGCAACTCAGACGATGCTTTATGTGACGGGTTTCGCGGGACTGCTTTCACTCGGTTTTGCAAATTTCACGATTTACCGCGAAATCGGCAAACGCCGCCAAGCCGAAGATGATCTGCGCGACACGAACAAGGACCTGGAAAAACGGGTTGAAGAAAGAACCCGCGAGCTTTTGCAAAAAAACGTGGAATTAAACGAGCAGATAAACCGGCGCGAGCAATCGGAAAACCGTCACCGGCTCGCACTCGAAGCCGGAAACCTGGGAACCTGGATATTCGATAAAAAAACGAACCGCGCCGAGATCGACGAGCGCGCGCTTTCGTTTTTCGGATTTACGGACGGTGAGTTTGACGGCGACACTTTCAGCCGTCTGCACGCCGAAGATTCGCCGAAAGTTGCCGAAATACTGCAGAAATCACTTTTGGAAAACACCAAATTCAATGCCGAATTCCGGATCTTACATCCTGACGGCAAAGTGCGCTGGAGCCATTGCATCGGACAGCCGCAAATAGATTCAAGCGGCGAAGTTATCCAGATCGTCGGCAATTGCCGCGATATTACCGAACAGCGCGAAGCCGAAAACGAGCGCGAAGAAATTCTCAAAAAAGAACAAGCCGCCCGCCGCGACGCGGAAATCGCCAATCGCCTGCGCGACGAATTTCTGGCGACCGTTTCGCACGAATTGCGCGCACCACTGAATTCTATTCTGGGCTGGGGACGATTGCTCGAAAAGGAGATCCTCGATAAACAAACAAGCACGAAAGCGATTGAAACGATCATCCGCAATGCCGAGGCGCAAAATCATCTGATCGAAGATCTGCTCGATGTTTCGCGGATAATTTCGGGTAAACTGCGGCTTGAAATTTCGACCATCAAACCGATCAAAGTGATCGAAGCGGCGATGGAAACGATTCGTCCGGCGGCGGAAGCCAAAAACATTACGCTCGAAGTGAGATCGCTTTCGCCGGTCAGTCATATTTCGGGCGACCCGAACCGCCTGCAGCAAATCATCTGGAATCTGCTCTCGAACGCCATCAAATTTACGCCGAACGGCGGCAGAGTAACGGTCGAACTCGAACGGACAAACGGCGATATCGAGATCCGCGTGAGCGACACCGGTATCGGCATCAAAGAAGATTTTCTGCCCTTTGTTTTCGACCGTTTTCGCCAAGCCGATGCGTCGAGCATCCGAAAATTCGGCGGTCTCGGGCTCGGTTTGGCGATCGTCCGGCATATCGCCGAAATGCACGGCGGAACGGTTTCCGTCTTGAGCGACGGCGAAAATAAAGGCTCGACTTTTATTATCAAGCTTCCTGTTGCAACGACTCAGGAAGTTGAAGAAAGTCTCGATACTGCAAGAGTTTTCGGTAATCTTAAATCGGAAACTTCTCCGGCGATAAGACTTGACGGACTTTTGATTTTGGTGGTGGACGATGAGGAAGACACGCGCCATTTGCTCGTTCAATCGCTGACTTTGTACGGCGCGACCGTGATTACCGCCAAGTCTGCCGAAGAAGGTTTAACGCATCTGCAAGACCAAAGTCCGGACATCCTGGTTTCCGACATCGGAATGCCCGACGAAGACGGTTATTCGCTGATTCGGAAGGTTCGCGCGCTCTCCGACGAGCATCAAAAAAACATTCCGGCAATCGCACTGACGGCTTTTACACGCGCCCAGGACCGGATGAAAGCAATGACCACCGGCTATCAAAACCACGTTTCAAAACCCGTCGAACCCGATGAACTGGCGACCGTTATTGCGAGTTTGACGGGACGTTTGCGGATGGAAGAGGAAAGTTAGCGGCGGTCGGATTTTTCATTCAGCCACCAGTAAAACGGAATGCTGAAACCGAGTCCGCCGATGATTGAAAGGACGATAAACCAATACCATTTAATTCTCCCGATCGGTTTGACCGCAAACCAATAGGCAAGCAGGAGTATCGCCAAAAACGCGTCAATGATAAAAGCCAGCGCGAGCTTGTTTTGAAGAACTTCCCCGACGCCGTGAAATTCGGTCAACAGCCAGCAGATAAAAATTCCGTTCGGCACGATCAGACCGAACAAAGCAATAATTAGTAAAATCATCTTGACCTTTCCTCAATCCGCATTTTCATCCCGTATTTCGGGCGCAGGGTGATCATCGGGTGAAGCGCGATCTTTTGTTCGGGCGCGAGACTCAGTTTCCATTTTCTGCCCAAAATTGCGAGCAGCAGAACGCCTTCCATCCACGCGAAACCTTCGCCGATACAGCTTCGAATGCCTTTGCTGAACGGAAAATAGATAAACTTATTTCCGGCTTCCTTGATCGATAATTTTTCCCAGCGTTCGGGAACAAATTCGTCGGCGTTCTCCCAAAAACGCGCGTCGCGGTGCATCACGAACTGGCTTGCCAGAACGAGCGATTTTTTCGGAATCTGAAAGCCGCCGAATTCGTGGTCTTCGGTCGCCAGACGCCCGACCGTCCACGCGGGCGGAAAAAGCCGCATCGATTCCGCCAGGACGCTTTCGGTAAATTTTAATTTGCCGTAATCTTCGGGCGTAACGGGTTTATCGCCCAAAACGCTGTCGAGTTCGGCGTGAAATTTCCGCTCGGCTTCCGGGTTTTGCGAAAGCAGGTAAAACGTCCAAGTCAGAGCGTTTGCGGTCGTTTCGTGCCCGGCAAGAAAAAGCGTCAGGCATTCGTCGCGGACTTGTTTGTCGGTCATCGCGCCGCCGGTTTCCTCGTCCTGCGCGAGCAGCAGCATCGAAAGCAGATCGCCCTTATCTTCGCCCGAAGCGCGGCGCATCTCAATGATTTTATAGATCACATCGTCGAGCGTTTTGCGCGCTTTTTTCAGTCTTTTGATCGGCGGCAAAGGAAGTTTTTCGAGGATTTCGGAAAACGGCAAAAGCATAAAATTGAACATTGAAACAATCGTTGTCATCGCCGTCCCGACTTGCGAGGTCGAATCTTCGACGTTCGTGCTGAACAGAGTTTTGCCGACGATCCAGAGCGTCAGGCGCATCATTTCCTTGTCGATGTCGCGAAATTCGCCGCCCCGCCAGCTCAAAGACATTTTTTCGCCGAATTCGATCATCGATTTCGCGTATTCGTTGATGCGGCTGCGATGAAAAGCGGGCTGGATCATCCGACGCTGGCGCAGGTGAAACTCTTTTTCGCTCGTCAAAAGACCTTCGCCGAGAAGCCCTTTAGCGCGCTGAAGCGCACGCCCTTTGATAAATTTCGAGTGATTAGTCACCAGCAAATCACGGATCAGATCGGGATGATTGATCAAAAACGCGGGAATTTTGCCGACCTTAAACGCCGAAACATCGCCAAGCTTTGAAAGGCGCGTCAAAAAATCCGTCGGATTTTTTCGAAAAGAGCGAAAATGCCCCCCGAAAAGATCGGTCTTGACGGTCGGCGGCGAAATTTGTTCAATTGCTTTCATCAAGCTGATTTTAGCAGAAAAGAAATTAACAGGGATAACCAGGATAGACCGGGATATTCTAAAAAGATTTTTATCCTTGTTTATCCTGTTATCCCTGTTAATTGTTTTCCGCTTTTAGAAATTTTCGCGCAAAACTGATATTTTTACAATTTATGTCAGAAGCAAAACCGAAAAAAGTAAAACCAGATATTCGCGCGATTACGCGCCTTGTGCCGCCGAGCGGCAATCTCGTGCAAGGTCAGTCGGAACTTCCGATCGACCCGCAGTTAGCCAAAGAAGCCGCCGATATTATCGCCGCCAGCCAGAATCATTACGGCGGTTCGGAAGGCGACGCGAACTTGCGCGCAGCGGTCGCGGAAAAGATCAAACGCTATAACGGCGTCGATGTTGACGTTGATGCCAAACCGCTCGAAATAATGATCACGAACGGCGGAACGGGCGCGCTGATCGGCATCGCGCAATCGTTTCTGCGCGGCAAATCCGCGCTCGTTTTCGAGCCGTATTATCCGTATCACCGCAAAATCTTAGAAGAATTCGGAAGCCGCACAGAGACGTTCGAGCTCGACGCGAATCTGACTTTCGAAAAAGACGCGCTTCTTGCAAAATGCAAGGCGTTAAAAGACCGCGCGGAATTTCCCTTAAAAGCGATCATCGTTTGCACGCCCGCCAATCCGTCGGGCAAAGTAATGACGCAGACCGAGCTCGAAGCCATTGCGGAAGTTGCGCAGGAACTCGATCTGATGGTCATTTCCGACGAAGTTTACGAGCATTACGTTTACGGCGAAAATCCGCATATTCCGATCGCAACCCTGCCGGGAATGTGGGAACGCACCGTGACGGTCAATTCTTTTTCGAAATCGTGGAATATTTCGGGTTGGCGGCTCGGTTACGCTTACGGTCCGGGCACATTTGTTCAGCCGATCAATAACGTCGCGAACATCGTCAACGTCTGTCCGGCAACGCCGCTCCAAGCCGCGCTCGCGAAAGTTCTGATGGCGGATTCGGATTATTACTCGAAACTGCGTGAAAAATTCGAAGGAAAACGCCGTCTCGTCGGCGATGCGCTCTCGGATCTCGGCTTTCAAAACTACGATTCGGGCTCGGCGTTTTATCTCTGGTCGCGCATCCCGGAAGGATTTGACGACGCCATTAAATTCAACGAAATGCTGATGCAAAACGGCGTCGGCGCAACGCCCGGAAGCGCGTTTGCCGATTCCGACGATTGGGACGCACATATGCGAATCTGCATCGCGCGTGAAGATTCCGTTCTCGAAGGCGCATTAGAAAAAATCCGCGCGGCTTTGAAGTAAACTCTGCGCCGCGCAGTTTTCATCCAACTTTTGCGGCTTTCGGGAAACAAAATTTCCTCCCGCAAAGCCGCAAAGAATATTCAGGTATTCTTTCACAATTATCCGATGGCAAAAATATGAAGAAATTTTCAGTTGTGTTTTTAGTTTTAAGTTTTTTGATTAACGCTTTCCCGATTTTTGCTGATGAGGGAATGTGGACATTCGACAATCTGCCGTTTAAACTTTGGAAGGAGCGTTACAATTTCGAGCCGTCGCAGGAATGGATCGACCATATCCGGCTCGCGTCGCTGCGTTTTGAAGGCGGTTCGGCAAGCTTTGTTTCGCCCGACGGTTTGATTATCACCAATCAGCACGTCGCGAGCGGACAGCTCGCGAAACTTTCGACGAAGGAACGCGATCTGGTCAAAAACGGATTTTACGCCCGCACGCAAGCCGAAGAGCTGAAAACGCCCGATATGGAAGCGAACGTTTTGATTTCGTTTGAAAACGTCACGGAGCGTGTCCAATCGGCTGCCAAAGCGGGCGCGTCCGACAAAGATGCAAACGCCCAGCGCCGCGCCGCAATTACGGCGATCGAAAAAGAATCGACCGATAAAACGGGTTTGAAAAGCGAGGTCATTTCGCTTTACAGCGGCGGCGAATACTGGCTTTACCGTTTCAAAAAATACACGGACGTAAGATTAGTTTTCGCGCCCGAGGAACAAATCGCGGCGTTCGGCGGCGATTACGACAACTTCACTTTTCCGCGCCACGATCTCGACATCACTTTCCTGCGCGCTTACGAAAACGGCGTTCCGGCAAAAACCCCGCATTTTTTGAAATGGTCGGAAACGGGCGCGGTTGACGGCGAATTCGTTCTCGCTTCGGGAAATCCCGGTTCGACGGCGCGGCTTTTGACGCTCGCGCAGTTGAAATATCAGCGCGATGTTGGAAACCCTCTGCAGAAAAAGATCTGGACTCTGCGCCGCGACATCCTGGAAAATTATTCGAAACGCGGCGACGAGCAAAAACGTCAGGCAAGCGGCGGAATCCGTTCGTTCAATAATTCGCTCAAACGTCTGATGGGACAACAGGAAGGCTTGCTCAATCCGCGAATGTTTGCGCGTAAAGAAGCGGAAGAAAAAGCCTTAAAAGACGAATTGGCGAAGAAACCCGAATTGCAGAAACTTTACGCCCCGGCGTGGGAGCAGATCGAAAAGTCTTACGCGGAATTGCCGAAAATGGCTGATCGTCTGGCGTTTTCAAATTTAGCGCCGTCGCGTCTGGCAACGATCGCGCAGCAATTAGTGCGTTACAGCGAAGAGATCAAAAAGCCGAACGATCAGCGTTATCCCGAATACAGCGATTCACGCCTTGAATCTTTCAAAGCAAATCTGCTTTCGACCGCGCCGATCTACACTGAACTCGAAGAAGCCTCACTTACGGCATGGCTCGAAGAAGCCGTCAAAACTCTGGGCGCAAACGATCCATTCATTAAAGCCGCGCTCGGCGATGCCGAACCGTCGGAAGTCGTCAAACGCGCCGTTAATGAAACGAAATTAAAAGATGTCGCGGAACGCAAAGCCCTGCTCGACGGCGGCGCTGGAGAGATTGCGAAATCAACCGATCCGATGATTAATCTGGCAAAACGTGTCGAACCGATCGTCCGCGAGCTTCGCGCCTGGAACGAGGAAAAAATCCTGAGCGTCGAAGCAAGTGCGGGCGAACGCATTGCGAAAGCACGGTTTGCCGCATACGGCAGAACGATCGCGCCCGACGCGAATTTCAATCTGCGTCTCACTTACGGCAGAGTCAAAGGCTACGACGAAGACACGACACTCGTGCCTTTCAAAACGACGTTTTACGGTTTATACGACCGCGCCGAAGGTTTCGCCGAAACGCCGCCTTTTCAATTAACTCCGCGCTGGCGCGAAGGTCGCGATAAGTTAAATCTTGCGACGCCGATCAATTTTGTTTACACGGCAGACACGATCGGCGGAATGTCCGGCTCGCCCGTGATCAACCGCAACGGCGAATTTGTCGGCATCAACTTCGACAGCAATCTGCAAAAACTTTCGAACCGCTACTGGTATATCGAGGAAGAAGAAGGCTCGCGCGCGGTCGGCGTCCACAGCGCGGGAATTCTCGAAGCCCTCAGAAAAATTTACGATGCCGGAGATTTGGCGAAAGAGTTGACCGGAAAGTAATTATTGAAAATTCGCGTTTTGAAAAGGGAAAACAGGACGCGGATTTGACGGATCGAAGCGGATTTTCACGGATCTTTTAAATATTGTTTTAGAAATATCCGCGTAAATCCGCTTGATCAGCGTAAATCCCGCGTCCTGTTTTTTGTCGCGGTCAACTAAGTTTGAACCCCGAACATCAAAAACAATTGTTAAGAAAATTTCTAAAAATTTTCGGTTATTTTTTTCTCGGCGTGATCTTAATTCTCGCCGGAATTTATCTTTACCTCGCTATGCAGACCGGAAAACCTGCGGATATCCGTGCAATCTTTCAACGCGAATCTTCGCGCCCGCTGGTTTTCGCGCATCGCGGCGGCGGCGGACTTTTCCCCGAAAACACACTCGAAGCCTTTAAATATTCGGCGCAGATGGGCGTTGACGTTTTGGAACTCGACGTGCATTCGACCGCGGACGGCACGCTCGTCGTGATGCACGACTCGCAGGTTGACCGCACAACGAACGGCAGCGGCAAGGTGAGCGAAATGACGCTTGACGAGGTCAAAAAGCTCGACGCCGGTTATCAATTTACGCCCGACGACGGAAAAACCTTTCCGTATCGCGGAAAAGGAATCACGATCCCTACTCTGCAGGAAATTTTCGATGCTTTTCCCGAAATAACCTTTAACGTCGAACCGAAACAAGCCGAGCCTTCCGTGACAATGCCGCTCTGCGAAATGATTCGCGCGCGCAAAATGACCGCAAAAGTCATTGTCGGCTCATTCCGCCAGGCGGCGATCGACGAATTTCGCGCCGAATGCCCGGAAATTGCGACCGCCGCCACGCCGTCCGAAGCGAGCGAATTTCTGGCGTTATATAAAATGGGTTTGGGCGAATCTTACAGCCCGCCGATGCAGGTTTTGCAAATTCCCGAACGCATTGGCTCTTTGCAGGTCGTTTCCAAAGATTTTATCGAAACCGCCCGCAAGCTGAATCTGAAAGTTCACGTTTGGACGATCAACCAGCCCGAAGATATGCAAAGACTTCTCGAAATGAAGGTTGACGGAATTATGACCGATTATCCCGACCGCCTGATCGGTTTGCTCAATTCTTCAAAGACATTGATCGAAAAATAAAGCCGGCGACAAAACCGTCATCGGCGATTTTAACGGCGACGGTTTCGCAATCACAAATGACGGATGGATGATAAGCGGCAAAAGCGGCGAAGAAAAAATCTTCGCCGCTTTTATTTTTAGGTTTATTTTTGTGTTTTACATCACTTTGTTCGCGGCAATGATCTCTTTGTAAAGCGCGGCGCTCAATTTGGGCGTTCGTTTTTGCGTTTTGTAATCGACATAATGCAGACCGAACCGGTTGGTGTAGCCGTCCGCCCACTCGAAATTGTCCATCAAACTCCAGAGAAAATAGCCTTTGACGGGAACGCCGTCGCTCGTGGCGCGCTGGAGCTGCGTCAGATAATTTCTGAGATACATCACGCGGTCGGTGTCGTAGACGATGCCGTCAGGCGCCGGAATATCGGACGACGAACAGCCGTTTTCGGTAATGTAAATCTCTTTCGCGCCCCAGATCTTGTTGACATTGCGCGGTCCCCAGTAAAGCGCTTCGGGTCCGATCGAAAGCCAGAACGAAGCCATATGCGGATACGATGTCGGATGCGGAACGACCGCAAAACCCTGCGCCGAACCGTCGGCGCGAACGTAGGTCGGCGTGTAGATATTGATGCCGACGAAATCGAGCGGGCTCGAAATCGTTTTCAAATCGGCATCCGTAAATTTCGGCGCGTCTTTTCCGGTGTTTGATAGATAAAGATCGGTGTATTTGCCTTCCTGAATGACGGTCATATACTGCGCGTTCAACTGGCGCGTCGCTTCCATCGCGGCTTTGATATGCTCGGCGTTTTCGATCACGGGAACGCAGATGTTCATATTTTCCGCCAAGCCGATGCGCGTTCCCGCTTTTGCTTTGGCGCGAATCGCCTGCACCGCCAAACCGTGACCTAGAACGGCGTGATGCCGCGTCTGGTTAAAACGTGCGGGCGGCAATTTCAATCCCGGCGCGTGAATCCCGATACGGTAGCCGAGTTCGACAAACGCGCCGAACTCATTGATCGTGAAAAAATGCTTGACGCGGTCGGATAATTTTCCCGCCGTATAACCCGCGTAATTAGCAAAGGCTTCGGAAGTTTCACGCGATTCCCAGCCGCCGTATTTGTCCTGCAAGACCTGCGGCAGATCCCAGTGATAGAGCGTCGCAAAAGGTTCGATGCCGTTTTTCAAAAGCTCGTCGATCAGCTTATTGTAAAAGTCCAAGCCTTTCGGATTCGGATTGCCCGTGCCGTCGGGAAAAACACGCGACCAGGAGATCGAAAAGCGGTAAGTTTTGACGCCGAGCGCCTTCATCAGCTGCACGTCTTCCTTGTAGCGATGATAATGATCGGTCGAGACATCGCCCGTTGCGCCGTCGACCGTTTTGCCGGGTGTTTTTGAAAAAGTATCCCAGATC
>DATLOR010000388.1:0-12419 GCA_035536135.1 Pyrinomonadaceae bacterium
GAGTGTTTTCGACGGAATTGACGTTTCGATTCGCGGAATCGCAAAAAATACCGCGAATTCCGAAGAAACCGTCGCCGGAAAATTGGTTCAGTTGCAGAACATCACCGAAAAATTGAACGAACAAGGCTTGGAAAAGGAAAAATTTCTGCCGCTTCTGGCGCAGGGCTGGAAAGCGGCTTACGATGCAGAATGGTCAACGCGCAACCCGCAGACGAAGTTTTTCCTCCAGAAAAAACAGGACGAATTTGCCACTGCGATCAAGCTTGTCGCCGGATTGCAGATCGATGCTTTAGCGGATAAAGAAACGGTTGTGCCGGGCGAAGATTTTCTCGCAACGGTCAAAGTTTTCTATCCAAATGCCGACAACATCAAAGTCAAAGAAGTTACTCTGAAAAATCTGCTCGGCTGGCAGGTTTCCAAAACCGATGCGCCGAAAGATGCCAATCAAAATGTTTTTCGCCGTGAAGTCGGGAACGAAAACGTTTATTTCAATGTGAAAACTGCGTCCGATGCGCGACCGACTCAGCCGTATTGGATGGAAAGTGAGCGAAACGGGTATTTGTACGTTTGGAACCCGGACAAAGATCAAACCTTGCCGTTTCAGCCGCCGCTTGTTTCGGCTGAAGTGAAAATCGAAATCAATGGCACGGAAATCACCTTAGATCAGCCGGTCGAGTACCGTTTTGCCGACGACATTCGGGGCGAAGTGCGGCGCGACCTGAACGTCGTTCCCGCGCTTTCGGTCAGTCTCGACCAGAAACTGCTCGTCGCGGCGCAGGGCGACAAACCGCAGACGCGCCGCGTTGTGATGAGCCTGACAAATAACTCATCAAAGCCGATCAGCGGCGTGACAAGTCTGAATATTGTCGGACCGGAAAAGATCGACTGGAAATATTCGGCGGATTCGAGAACTTTTAATTTAAAGACAAAGGGCGAAAAAACGGCGATAAATTTTGATGTGACGATTCCTGCGAAAACCAAAGCAGGGAATTACACGATTTACGCGCAAGCCGCGGTCGGCGAATCGCTTGCTACGCAGGAAATGAATGTTCTGGCGTATCCGCACATTCAAACGCACCGTTTTTACACGCGTTCGGAAACCAAAGTTGCCGTCCTCGATTTGAAAACCGTGCCCGTTAAGATCGGCTATATTGCCGGAAGCGGCGACCGCGTGGCGGACGCGATCCGGCAAATGGGTTTGAGCGTCGAACTATTGAGTGAAAACGATCTGACGAGCGGCGATCTGGCGAAATTCGATGAGATCGTCGTCGGTATCCGCGCTTCGCAGGTGCGACCCGATTTTGTTGCCAATCATCAAAGACTGCTCGATTATGTCCGCAATGGCGGGACGCTGATCGTGCAGTATCAACTGCCTGTTTATCAGAGTCTTTTGCCGTTCCCGGCGCAGATCGGTGCACGCGTCGCGGAAGAAAACGCGAAAGTGACGATTCTTGACCCCGCAAATCCGGTCTTTAATTTCCCGAACAAGATCACGGACGGGGATTTTACGGGTTGGGTGCAGGAGCGAAATCTCAACGCTTTGACGACTACGGACGCAAATTATAAACCGCTTCTCGAAGCGCACGACACGGGCGAAGCGGAAAACAAGGGCGGTTTGGTCGTCGCCGAAATCGGTAAGGGAAAATACATTTATTGCAGTTACGCGTTTTTCCGTCAGCTTCCTGCCGGAGTTCCGGGCGCGTACCGGATTTTTGCAAATCTTCTGAGCCTGCCGAAAGCCAAAAAGTAAAATTTTGTAAAGTTTCTTGACAAACAAGCGAAAGAAATTTTATCTTAGCAGTGGATTAATAAATCCGAGTTATAAAATGCGAACCGAAAACTTTAACAGCTTTAGCTATTTTTACTTTTACTATTACGGTGAAACGGCTGGAGTTTGGTTTGCGATAAGATAAATTTTTAAGCAAAAATTAAACCGAAAAGCCGTGAATGCACAAATTCACGGCTTTTTTGTGTTTTGGAGGAAAGAAAATGAAATTGGAAGATTGGCGAAACGAAATAGATTCGATTGACGCGGAAATCGTCAGACTTATTAATCAACGCGCCAAAATCGCGCAAAAAATCGGTGTTTTGAAAGCGTCGGCTGGGTTGCCGATCGTTGATGAGACTCGCGAAGACGCGATTTTGCGAAAAGCCGCGGGGGGAAACAAAGGCGTGTTGAAAAACGAAGCGATCATCAGAATTTTTCGCGGAATAATCCGTGAATCAAGAGAAATTCAAGTCGAAACTCAGGAAAAAATGACAAACGGAGAACAAATTTTATGTTAGACGGTGGAGCAACAGGAAAAAATTTAAAGGAAAATAATTCACAAAACGCCGCGCCGAAAAACGCGCTTCCGCTGGTTTCGCGCAAGAAACAGGAAAGCACGATCGTTTGGGTAAAAAATGTCGCGATCGGCGGCAGCGAAGCGGTCGTGATGGCGGGACCCTGTTCGGTCGAATCGCGTGAACAGGTCGTTTCGACCGCGCTTTCGATTAAACAATCGGGTGCGGTGGTCTTGCGGGGCGGCGCGTATAAACCGCGAACTTCGCCGTATGACTTTCAGGGTTTGGGCGTCGAAGGCTTGCGACTTCTGCGCGAAGCAGGCGACATCGCGGATTTGCCGGTAATTACGGAAGTGATGAGCGAAGAAGATGTCGAGATCATTTGCGATTACGCCGATATGCTGCAAATCGGAGCGCGGAATATGCAGAATTTCGCGCTTTTGCGGAAGCTCGCGCGTACCCGCAAGCCGGTTCTGCTCAAACGCGGCGCTTCCGCCACGGTCAAAGAATGGCTTTCGGCGGCTGAATATCTGCTGCACGGCGGGAATGAAGCGGTCGTTTTATGCGAACGCGGAATCAAAACTTTTGATAATTCGTTGCGGAATACGCTTGATCTGGCTTCGGTCGCACTGGTCAAAGAAATGACGCATTTGCCCGTAATCGTCGATCCGTCGCACGCAACCGGCAAGCGCAGTTTGATTTCGGCAACCGCCAAAGCGGCAATCGCCGTCGGCGCGGACGGCGTGATCGTCGAAGTTCATCCGAATCCCGAAATCGCGCTTTCGGACAGTGCGCAGCAGCTTACTTTTCAAGGTTTTGCCGGGCTGATGGAAAATCTGCGCGTTCCTCTGCGAAGCATTTTGGTCAATCGTGAACAAGCCGTTTTGGCTTAGACGGTTTCAAGCAGACGCAAAACCTTTTGCGTGTCGCTCAGATCGTCCAATAAAACATCAGGCTTGTGTTCCGCTAAACTTTTGCTCGATTGATTTCTGCCCGTCGCGACCGCCACGACTTTTGCACCGAAAGCGCGGGCGCAGAAAATATCGTTCGGCGTGTCGCCGATGACGATAAATTGCTCCGGCGAGAAATCGAATTCGTAGCGCGCCTTGAAAAGGTTTCCGGCTTCGACGGCTAGATCGCTGCGGTCGTGCGAAATTTCGCCGAAAGCATTCGGCGCGTTCTCAAAATAATGCCAGAGTCCGACGGCAGACAATTTGATCTCCGCCGCGACCGAAAGATTTCCGGTCAAGAGCGCGTTGATAAATCGCGGATTTTTGGCGGTTTCCGTCAAAATTTGATGAACGCCTTGCAATGTTTCGTAAGGCTCGCCGTTTTCGGCTAAAACCTTTTTCATTTCGCTTTGAAAAACCTGAAGAAGCTCGGCTTTGCGTTCAAAGATTTGTTCCGCTCTGAAGCCTTCACCGCGCAAAGCCTCGAATATGATCTGCGTGTCGGTCATTCCCGACGGGATAATTTCATCGAGGTTTCCCGGATGACCGAAAACTTTTTTCATCGTTGCGGTGAAATATTTTCGGTAGCCGCCCTGTACGGTCGAACGCATCAGCGTGCCGTCAATGTCCCAGAGCAAAATCCGAACTTCGGAGAGTGAAATGTGAGGTTTTGAATCATGCATAATTTTAATAAGGATTTCCGCTCATTTGACCGTTCAAGACGCTGACCGAATAAAATCCGGTTGTCGGACGATTTCTGAGGTTAAAGGTTTGACCGGGCGCCGCCTTCCAGATCTTATAATTGGAAAACGTCAAAGGCTGCCCCGGTTCGCAGACTTCGGGAACGTGGTCGGCAAAGACGAAATAAGCGTTTCCGCTTCCCATCACTGTTCCCAAACCGTTTTGGTCAACGACGACGCTCGTTACTTCGTTTAACGCAACACCCCACGCGGTCGAAGACTTTCCGTCACGAATTTGCCGCGCAAGAAACGCCATCAGCCGTCCCATCCGGTCGCGCTGCTGGAAGTGCGAATCGGTGACGACTGTCTGCATATCGTTCCAGTTAAAGAAGTTGTAGGTAAAAGTGATTGACGAATGAAACGGATTGGCGAGCGCATCGCTCGAAACTGCGCTCGCGCGGCATCCGTCGTAAACGAATTCTCCCTGAATCGCGAGCCCGGCGCTTGTTCCGCCGACCGCGCCGCCTTTCGCGTAAACGAATTCGACCGACGTCTCGATCGGCGTGCCTTTGAAAATCGTCACGTAATCGCACTGGTCGCCGCCCGCAAAAAAGACGACTTCGGCATTTTTGATCGTTGTCGAAAGCGCTGCGTTGGTCGCATCCTTGCGGCTTGTGATGACGATCGACTCGACCGAATCAACGCCGTTCATCGCCAGGATCGAAGCGTTATAGCCGTTTGAGCCGGTGGCGCGAAGCACGACGACATCGACCTTCGCCGCGCAGCTGGTACATCCGCGCGCCTTGTCGATCATCCATTGAATCGCCGGATCAACATCGGTTCCGCCCCCGCCCAAATTTAAAACCGGACCTGCCAAAACCGGCTGAACGTCCGCCGCGTTGCCGCTCAGATAACGGGTAATTTTGGCTTCAGCCGCAAACGAAAAAATCAAACACGCACAAAAAGTAAGCAGAATTTTGTTCATAATTATTCGATTATCGCCAATACATCACCCGCGTTGACGGTCGCGCCCTCGGCAAAACGAATTTCCTTGACGACGCCGTCCTTCGGCGATTTCATCTCGTTTTGCATTTTCATTGCCTCGACGATTAAAACTCCTTCGCCCTGTTTTATTTCCGCGCCTTCCGCGGTCAGAATGCGCACCAATTTTCCCGGCATTGCCGTTTTTATCTCGGAAATTCCTTCCGCATTTGCGCCCGCGACGCTTGAGCCGCGCAGCCGTTTCGGATCGTTGATCGAAATCTCGAACTGATGATTCCCGAGATTCACGATTCCGTTCGGCGCAACATAAATCTGAAAGATTTGATTGTCATATTTGAAAAGATAGACGTTCGGCTCGACTTCCGATGCGTCGAGTTCATACTCGCGCCCGTCAACCCGCGCAAAAACCTTTTCGCCGTCGCGTGTTATTTCGAGTTCGTGTTTTTCGCCCTTTAGTTCGGCTTGAAGTTTCATTTTTTAGTGGTCATCAATCAGCAGTCAGTCAAGAATAGATTTGACCGCTGATTGATGATTGCTACCTTCTTGTAGATTTTTCGTATTCGCTTTGAAGTAATTTCATAAATTCATCGCGGCGGTCGTAAAGCCGTTTCGGTTCACGCGGTTCGTGACGCGCCAGCGCATAAGCCGTGATCAGCGGCAAAGCGACGGTCGAATCAACATATGCGACAACCGCGTCGGGTAATTTGTCAGGGTCAACTTTGCCCCAACTGACCGCCTCGGCGGGCGTTGCGCCGGATAATCCTCCCGTGTCGGGACGCGCGTCCGTGACTTGCAGAAAATAATCGTGTCCTTTTTCGTCAATTCCGAGAACTTCCTGAATTTGCGGTTCGGTTTGAAGCGCGAAGTTTTTCGGGCTTCCGCCGCCGAGGATGAAAATTGCGGATTTGCCTTCGCCGGAATTTGAGATCGTGCCGCGTTTTGCCGCGAGAACGATCGAGGCGGTTTCGTTGACGTCCAAATTCGGGTTCAAAATGAGCTTTCCGCCCTGCAGTTCCTTGGCGGCGATGTTCATTCCGATCGACGAATCGCCGGGGCTCGAAGTGTAAACCGGAACGCCGTATTCGTAAGCGACAGCGAGCAGGGATTTGTTTTCGAGTCCGAGCGTTTTGCTGCGTTCCAGGATATATTTTCCGCAAAGGTAGTGAAATTCCGCCGACGACATCGTTTTTTGAAACTCGTCGTGTTCGATCAGGCGGCGGAAAAATTCGTCGGTGTCGAGCAGAACGGAATAATCAAAGAAAATATCAAAGATCCGCACGACTTCTTCTTCGCGCAGGATTCGGTCGTCCAATTTCGCGTCGCCCTGATGAAGCTCGAGCCCGATACCGAAATGCGTGTCGTGATAAAGATTCGCGCCCGTGGAGATGATCCAGTCAATAAATCCGGCTTTGATCAGCGGGATCAGCGCGGAAATTCCGAGTCCTGCGGGCGTTAAAGCTCCCGTCAGCGTGACGCCGATCGTCACGTCCGGTTCGAGCATTTTCTTTGAAAAAAGCTGACACGCCTCTCTTAATCTGGCGGCGTTATACGCCATAAACGATTCGTCGATCAAATCCGCGAGTGCCGTATTTTTATCGATCGGTGTCGGGTCAATGCGTTTGCCGCTTAAAAATTTACTTTTCTTTTTTGCCATATTTACTGATTAAAATTTTTATTTTCTTTATCAATTAAGAAACTTTGATAGCCGGTTTCGGCTTTCGACCAGATGCGCATATTAAACAATGCCGCAAAAATTAAACTGATGACCAATTGCATGACAACCAGTTCCTGCGTGATTTTCCCGTTGAAAAGATAGCCGCCGCCGAGCGCACAAGCCAGCCAAATGAAACTTAAAATCAAGGTGTTTTTCGCAACAAAAAGCCACTTTCCTTTTGCTCTCTGCTTTTCCCATTGAGCAATCTGCTTTTCGGACATCGGTTTCATAATTTACGCTGATTTATCAGTTTCGACTGATAATAGTTTGCCGCTGGCTAAACAATCTTCACACAAACAGCTCTTAAAATCTTCCTGCAATTTTGCCAAAGTTTCTTTGCTTAAATCAATTTCAAAACACCAGCATTTCCCGGCGTTTGCGCCGCACGAAAAATCTTTGCCGCACGATTCGCAGGTTTTTGTTGCGGATTTTTGAAGAGTTTCTTCCGTCATTCTTAAATTTGAAAATCTCATTTATTTTAACTGAAAACGGATAAAATTTCGCGCCGCAAACAGAAAAACCCGGCATCGTTTCAGCTGAAACGATGCCGGGTTTTGACGGATTCTTAGAAGAAGTTTAGCTAAATTGAAAATTTACCAGGCGCAGCCATACGCGGTAGTCGATTGTTTGGCTGATTCGATGGCTTGTTTACAGGTTGTCGCCAAAGTCGCTTTTCCTTGTTCGGTCGAAGCGCCTTGTTTGAATGCATTGCGTTGTTGTTCAAAAGCGGTTTTCATACCCGGTTGGGCTTGCGGCGCTTTTTCGGCGATCTTGGTCAAACAGGCTTCGTATTTTTTAATGTATTCGTCGCATTCGGGAACGCCGACGCTATCGGTCGAAACCGTGGCGGTTTTGCTGTTGGTTGCCGGGGCACTGCTGCAGTTTGCTAAAAAGAAAACACCGCAGAGCAGGGCGGTCATCATAAAAATTTTTACACTCAGGTTATTCATTTTATTCCTCACAAAAATTTTAATTTAAAATTTCAACTCGAAAAAGTTCGGTTATTTTTCGATTCAAACGATAATAGACCATATTTTTGTAAAATTCACTACCCGTATAGGTAGTAAAGTGATAAAAAAAACAGATTATTTTGACTGGTCGGTAGATTTGCCGGTCAAAATCTCATCATCCGTCGCTTTTCTGAGCCGCAGAAGATGAATTCGTTTTTCGTCCGCTTTGACGATTTCGATGTCCAGACCGCGAAGGTTTAATTTTTCGGCGGGTTTCGGAACATAACCGACTTCGCTCGTGACGAGTCCGGCGATGGTCGTAAAATCATCGTCCTCGATCTCCATATCGAAAAGCCGTTCGATCTTGCCGATCTCGGTCGAGCCGAGAACGTCGAAATAGCCGTCGGCGCCTTCGATGATTTCGATGATCTCTTCCTCTTCGATGTCTTCGTCCTCGATCTCGCCGACGATTTCTTCGAGGATGTCTTCGACCGTGACCATTCCCGCGACGCCGCCGTATTCGTCGATCACGATGGCGATCTGAACGTGATTCGACTGCATATTTTTCAAAAGCTCGGCGGCGGATTTTGTTTCGGGAATAAAAAATGCGTCGCGCAGAAGCGGTTCGATACTTTCGTTTTCTTTGCCTTCCGCCCAGGCGTTCAAAAGGTCGCGGACGTAGAGAATGCCCTCGATATTATCAATGTTTTCCCGGAAAACCGGCAGACGCGAATATTTTTCTTCGATGATCAGATCGCGGGCTAGTTTGACGCTTGCATCGATCGGCAAAGCGCAGATTTCGGTGCGCGGCGTCATAATTTCGCCCGCTTTGGTTTCCGAAAACTCGACCATTGTTTCGATCAGCTCGCGTTCTTTTTCCTCGATGATGCCTTCGGCTTCGCCGACCTCCATCAAGGCTTGAAAATCGTCGTTGTCGTCGCTTTTTTCTTCCGCCGAATCGGGCGTCACGGTCGTTTCGAGTTTTTGGAGTTCTTTTGCCTTTAATCTTGTCACGAACGGATTGACCAAAACCGCCACGACGCCGTAGATCGGGCGCACGAGCGGAAGCAGGAACATCAGTTTGTTTTCGGGATTTTTCCAGATCAGCAGGCGCGGAAATATCTGCCGGAAAATTACCGAGAAAAAGAGGCTGACAACGAGTGAAAAGATAATCTGGTAGACGTAGTTGCCGGTTAATTGAAGAACGATGATCGTGACCAAAACGGCAAAACCGATCAGCAAAACCTGAATTGCCGACGAAAGCGCAAAGCGGAAACGCGGACGGTTTTCCAGGATCTCGCGCAGAAAATCCGCCGCTTTCGGGTTTTGATTTTCTTCGGATTCGGCTGAAAGACGGCGCAGACTAACGTCCGAAAGCTGTGAAAAAGCCATGTCGATCGTTGCCAAAAAAACGAGCGCGACCAGAATCAATACGGCGATGACGATTTCAATTTCCATCTTTACCCAATAATTTTGCCACGTTTTTGTCAATCAACCAATAGAGTTCGCCTTCTTTCGGTCGGACATTTTGCGAAGGCAGTTTTTCAGGCGCGAATTCGCCTTCCAAAACCGCTTTCAAAGTTTCGGCTTTTTCTTCGCCCGCGGCGAGAAAAATGACATTTCTCGCGTTGTTGACGACCGGAAAAGTTAAGGTCAGCCGCGTTGTTTGGAGTTTTTCGACAAAATTGGCAGCGGCGATCTTTTCGGTTTCGCGCAGGGCTTCGGTGAAGGGAAAAAGCGAAGCCGTATGCCCGTCCGCGCCCATTCCGAGCAAAATTAAATCGAATCGCGGCAAGCCGTTTTCGGCAAGATTAAAAAAAGCTCTGATGGTTTGTTCGTAGTTTTCGGCAATTATTTCCGCTTCGCCAAGCTCCGTTTGCCAGCGAAAAATGTTTTCGGCTTTGATCGTCAAAGGCTTGAAAAGATTTTCGTCCGCCATCCGAAAATTGCTGTCGGCATCGTCGGGCAAAACATTTCGTTCGTCGCCGAAAAAGAAAAATACTTTGCTCCAATCAATTTTATCGCGGAATTCATTGCTTGCGAGCAACCGGTAAAGCGCTTTTGGTGTTGAACCGCCCGCGAGCGCGACCGAAAAAACACCGCGCATTTCGATTGAATCTTTGGCAATTTCGACAAACTTTTCCGCCGCGAAATTGTTCAATTCTTCGATGTTCGGAAAAATTTTTATCATCGGTCAGATTTTATAACTTTTGCAAAGCTTTTTGCACATCGTCAAACATTTTGCGGTCATAATCGCCGAGCGCGTTGCGGTCGATCAGGTCCTGAAGTATGGCGGACGCTTTTTCGTAACTTTGCTTTGCCTTTTCGTTTTCGCCGAGTTTCAGAAAAGTTTCGCCGACGCTTTTCAAAGATTGCGCCAGATCGCGTTGGGCGAGTGTGTTTTTATCATCGGTTTGTGCGATGTTTTCAAAAAGGTCAGCCGATTTTTGATAAGACGCGGCGGCTTCCGGGTAAAGCTTTTCGAGCGTCTCAGCGTCGCCGAAACGGACATATAATTTAGCCAGATCGCGTTTGAAGAGGAGATTTTTCGGGTCTCGTTCGACTAATTGGGTGATTATCTCTTCGGCTTTTTGCAAATTTTCGATCGCTTTCGGAATCTGTTTGACGTTGACGTAGCTGATGCCGACGCGCGAATAGGCGCGGGCGAGATTGTATTTCGCCTTCAAATCAGCCGAATCATTTTCGACGGCGTCGGCGGCAATCTGCAAGAATTTCAGCGCGTATTTCAGCGAAACATCGTTTTTAATGCCCTCGTTAATGCTCGCTGCAAAGCCGTAAATTTGAAAAGCGGTTGTCTGCACAATCGGGTCGTTCGGATATTTTTTGCCAAGTTCGTCAATCAGCACGCGCGCCTTTTCGACTTCTGTCTCGGCTTCCGTCTGCTGGTCGTTCCACGAATGCGCGTTCGCAAGCGAGCCAAGCGTTTTCGCGGTCAATCTGTTTGTTTCCCGGTTATTTTGGTCGAGTTTGGCAAGATTTTCGAGTGAGCTTTGAAAAAGCGGAATCGCCGTCCTAAATTGATTATTGCTCGAATAGATCGCGGCATTTTCGATTTCCGTGTCGATATATTCAATGTTTAAGTCGAGGGATTGCGAATTTTCCGCGAGCAGATTCTGATAAATATTCAAAGCCTGTGCGGAGCTTTCCAAAGCATCTTTGATGTTATAGACGGCAAATTCAGAGTTGCTCAATTGCCGGTAATTTTGCGCTGAAAGACGCTGATTTTCGGGTGTCGGCGGCAGATTTTGCCTGATCGTCTGCGCCTTTCGATAGCTTTCGATCGCGCCGTAATAATCGTTGAGATTCGGTTTTTGCGGGTTGCCCTGAAGATCGCCGATCTTTTCATACGCCGAGGCAAGCTCGGATTGCAGCTCGGCGTCGTTTTTTGATTCGACCGCCAAACTGTCGAGATATTCGAGCGCGTTTTTGACCAGAATCTGGCGGGCTTCGGTGGAACCCTGCAGGCGTTCGATCTTCGGTGTGATGTCCGACAGGATCGAATTGGAAAGTTTCCGCACCTCGTTAAACCGTTTTTCGGCACGGTCGCGCTCCCTGCGCGTTTCGTTTGCCTGCCAAAGCGTAAAAAACAGTCCGGTCAGAATGGATAAAACGACGATTGCCGCTGCTGAAACCGCGATTTTGTTGCGTTTGAAAAATTTCGACGCGCGATACGAAATAGTTGCGGGACGCGCCAGAATCGGCAAACCTTTCAAATGCCGTTCAATATCACTCGCAAGTTCGGCGACCGATTGATACCGTCTTTCGGGTTCTTTTTGAATGGCTTTGAGTGCGATATTGTCCAGATCGCCCTTTAATTTAGGATTTCGGATTTGGGATTTCGGATTGGTTTTTATCGAACTTGGAACTTGGAACCTGGAACTTGGAACCGCCGAAGGCGCAAGCGGCTCGAAATTTGTTATCGTGTTGATGATTTCTTCGAGGCTTTTGCCTTCAAAATGAAACGGTTTATCGCCCGCCAGAAGCTCGTAAAAAACAACTCCGAGCGAATAAACATCGCTTGCCGTCGTTACCTTTCTGCCTAAAATCTGTTCGGGCGAAGCGTACGCGGGCGTAAAGGCGCGAAAAACGGTCGTGGTCTGATTCTGATCGGATAAGTTTTCATCCAAAATTTTTGCGAGACCGAAATCGAGCAATTTCGGTTCGCCGTCTTTGTTGACCAAAATATTTGACGGTTTGAGATCGCGGTGAATCGTCAGATTACGGTGCGCGTAGGAAACCGCCGCGCAGATTTTAAGGAATAACTTGAGTTTTGCTTCGATGGAAAGTTTCTGCGATTCGGCAAACTCCAGAAGGTTTTCGCCCTCGACATATTCCATCGCCAGAAACGCTTCGCCCGATGCGGAAACGCCGCCGTCGTGCAGATGTGCGATGTTCGGGTGATTCAAACCGGCGAGAATCTCGCGCTCGCGGCGAAAATGCCGTTCGGTTTCAGTATCCAAAATCGTCTGACGAACGATTTTGAGCGCGACTTTTTGATTAAATTCGCCGTCGTTTCGGGTCGCAAGAAAAACCGCGCCCATTCCGCCGTGTCCGATTTCGCGCAGGATCCTGTAATTGCCGAATTGTTTGCCGTCGTAGCTTCTGCCGTTTGAATTGGTGAAAGAATCGAAGCTGAAAGCATTTTTTTCGATAATGTTTTCGGCTTCGTCGTGGGCGGCGAGCAGGGAATTGACTTCGGTATAAAGTTCTTCGTCGGCGCCGCATTTTTCGCGCAGAACTGCCTCGCGTCTTTCCTTCGGAAGTTCGACCGTCTCGGCAAAAATTTCTTTTATTTTGTAAAAATCCGCTTCGTTCAAGT
>DATLOR010000389.1:0-4848 GCA_035536135.1 Pyrinomonadaceae bacterium
AACCGGCAACCAAAGCTAAAGGCAAAAATTTTGAAACGGAAATTCAAAGAATCTCGGCAAACAATTTAACCGGGAACGCGTTTGACTTGCTTGCCGTCGAAGAACCGCTCGAAATTCGTCTCGGCTTTTCGGAAAATGGAAAATCTACGCACAAAGCCGTTTCGATCACGATGCGCACGCCCGAATCAGATGTGGAACTTGCCGCCGGATTTCTTTTTACCGAAGGAATTTTAGATTCGAAGGATCAAATAAAATCAATCAGGCATTGCGGCAAATTTCCGAATAATCAAAATACGATCCGCGTTGATCTGGCGGAAAATGTCGCGATTGATTTCCGAAGGCTCGAACGTAATTTTTACACGACTTCGAGCTGCGGCGTATGCGGTAAATCGTCGCTCGAAGCGCTGACGGTTGCAGGCGCGAAAGAAATTCTGCACACGGATTTTCAACAAGCGACGGCTGAAATCATTCACGCTTTGCCCGCAACTTTGCGAGAAAATCAGACCGTTTTCGACGAAACGGGCGGACTTCATGCCGCCGCTTTGTTTGATTTTGCGGGCAATTTGATCGATTTGAAGGAAGATGTCGGACGGCACAATGCGGTCGACAAATTGATCGGCAGACAGTTTTTGGACGGTAATCTGCCGCTTGACTGGAAAATCCTTTTCCTGAGCGGTCGCGCTTCGTTCGAACTCGTCCAAAAAGCGGTGATGGCGCAAATCCCGGTCGTTTGCGCGGTCGGTGCGCCGTCGAGCCTCGCGGTCGAAGCAGCACGCGAATTCAATCTGACGCTGCTTGGATTTGTCCGCGAAAACCGTTTTAATATTTACAGCGGAAGCGAAAGAATTATTGTATGACAAGCAAAAACACGTCTGAGAATCTCGGAAAACTCAAGGTCGGCGAAATTATGAAAAACGCCGCCGGATTGTCGGCGATTCTCAAAACCACATCCGAGATCGTTACAAAAGCGGGCGCGATTCGCGGCACGAAATTGCTTTTGGCGCTCAATCAAAAAGGCGGGATCGACTGCAATTCGTGCGCGTGGGCTGATCCGGACGGCGAACGGACGCACGCCGAATTTTGCGAAAGCGGCGCAAAAGCGATCGCCGACGAAGCCGACACGAAACGCGTGACACCCGATTTTTTCGCCAAATACAGCGTCGCCGAACTTTCTGCCCAATCCGACCAATGGCTCAACGCGCAGGGACGCATCACCGAACCTGTTTTTTTGGCGGAAAACGCGACGCATTATGAACCGATCACGTGGGAAAAAGCGTTTCACATTCTTGCCGAAGAATTAAATTCCCTTAAATCGCCCGACGAAGCTGTTTTTTACACTTCGGGCAGAACATCGAATGAAGCCGCGTTCCTTTATCAGCTTTTCGTCCGTAATTTCGGCACGAATAATCTGCCTGATTGCTCGAATATGTGCCACGAATCAACGTCGGTCGCGCTTTCGGAAGCGATCGGGTTGGGCAAAGCCTCGATCAAGCTCGAAGATCTGGAAGATACGGATCTAATCATCATCATCGGTCAGAATCCGGGCACGAACGCACCCCGAATGATGAGCTCGCTGCAAAAAGCCAAAGACAAAGGCGCGCGCATTATCGCCGTTAATCCTTTGCCCGAAGCCGGCTTGATGAATTTTGTCAATCCGAATCCCGAACAGTCCGGAAGTCTCTGGAAATTCCCTTTTGAAATCTTGAGCAATCATTCGACCAAGCTCGCCGACCTTTATCTGCCGATTCGCATCGGCGGCGATATGGCTTTTTTGAAAGGCGTCATGAAGGTCTTGCTCGAACGCGAAAAATACAGCCCGACACCGATTTTCGACCATCAGTTTATCAACGAAAAAACCGAAGGGTTTCAGGATTTTATCGCCAATCTCGAAACGATCGGATGGGAAACGATCATCGAGCAGAGCGGTTTATCGCAAAAACAGATCGAAGCGGTTGCCGAACTTTACATCAATTCAAACCGCGTGATAACTTGCTGGGCGATGGGCATCACGCAGCATAAACGCGCGGTCGCGACGATCCGCGACATCGCCAATCTGCATTTCCTGCGCGGGCAGATCGGGCGGCAGGGCGCGGGACTTTGCCCGGTGCGCGGGCATTCAAACGTGCAGGGCGACCGCACAATGGGCATCTGGGAACAGATGAACCCGAAATTTCGCGCCGCGCTCGAAAAAGAATTTCACTTTAAAACGCCCGAAAAGGACGGATTCGACACCGTTAAAGCGATCAAAGCGATGCATAGCGGGGAAGCAAAAATCTTCTTCGGTCTGGGCGGAAATTTTCTGATCGCGACGCCCGACACAGAGTTTACCGAAACCGCGCTCAGAAACTGTCAGCTGACGGCACAGGTCATCACGAAATTGAACCGCACTGCGCTCGTCACAGGCAAAAAATCGCTGATCCTGCCGTGTCTCGGCAGAACGGAAATCGATATGACGGGCGGCAGAGAGCAGTTCGTTTCGACCGAAAGCACGATGCTCAATGTCCAGATGTCGAAAGGGATTGCCGAACCGGCATCGGAACATCTGCGGAGCGAGGTCTGGATCGTCGGCAAGCTCGCGCAAGCCGTTTTGAAGAACAGAATGCGCGTTGATTGGGACCGGATGATCAACGATTACGACCGCATCCGCGAAGCGATCTCAAAGGTCGTCGCGGGCTGCGAAAATTACAACCAAAAAGTGCGTAAGGACGGGGGTTTTTATATGCCGAATCCGCCGCGTGAAGGCACGTTTCCGACCGATTCGGGCAAAGCTAAGTTCTACTCGTCGCAGATCGAAAAGATCGAGCTCGCCGAGAACGAACTTTTGATGACGACGATTCGTTCGCACGATCAATTCAACACGACGATTTATGACTCGCACGACCGTTATCGAGGCATTTCCGGCTCGCGCCGCGTGATCTTGATGAACGAAGCGGACATTGCCGGGCGCGGTTTGAAACAGGGCGAAGTCGTTGATATTACCAGTCATTTTGAAGGCGAAACGCGCCGCGCCGAATCGTTTATCGTCGTCAGATACCCGATTCCAAAAGACTGCGCGGCGACCTATTTTCCCGAAGCCAATCCGCTTGTCCCGATCGGCAGTGTTGCAGAAAAAAGTAATTGCCCGACCTCGAAATCGGTCAAGATCACGGTTGCGCCGCATCTTCATAACGGCGAGAGAGTTTTTACGGGTGAATTTAAGAATTAATGAATCAAGATAATTTTACGGGTTTTGTTCTCGCGGGCGGAAAATCTTCGCGGATGGGCGCGGATAAATATTCCCTGGAAACGGGCGGCGAAACATTTCTCGCGCGCGCCGTAAATGTTTTGCGACCCGTCTGCAAAACCGTCAAAATCGTGCTCAACGACGATCAAGACATCGAAACGGATCAGCCCGTAATCCGCGATATTTACAAAGGACACGGCGCACCCGGCGGAATTCACGCCGCGCTCAAGCATTGCGAAACAAAATTTGCCGTCATCCTCGCCGTTGATCTGCCGAACGTTTCGACCGGAGCGATCGTAAATCTCACGAACATTGCGCTTGCCTCAAATAAATACATCGCCTTCGTCCCGCGCCAAACTGACGGGAGACCGCAGCCTCTGTGCGCCGTCTACCGCGCCAAATATTGTCTGCCGAGCCTCGAAAAACTGCTTGCTGAAAACGATTCGGTTTCGGTCAAAGATTTTCTCGACCAGATTTTGCCGAAATATATCGAAGCCAAACGCCTCGGCGCAGACGAAAATCTGCTTTTCAACGTCAATTCACCGGACGATTTCTACACTATTCATCCTTTAACTGATTGAGCAATTCTTCGGCGCGTTCCAGTTTATCAACCGGAATGTCTTTCAAGATACGGCTTACTTGTTGCGCGGTTTTGTTGCGTTTAAGCGCATTGAGCGCGTGATTTTCGCCGAGCGCGTTTTGTTCATCATTGCGCCATTCAAAAAGGTCGTTCGGCGTGCAGTTGAGCGCGCGGCAAATCTTTTCGAGATGCGCGATTTTGATATTAATCGTCCGATTATTCGACAGATTAGCCGCGATCGTGCGATGAAAGCCGCGCTTCACGAGAAAAGCATAGGGCGTATCAATCCCGCGCAAAGCCAAAATTCGCGTCAGATTAAAAACAAGCATAGAAACTCCTCCTGATTTTTCCCGCAATCTTAGTCCAAATACGAGCAAATTGCAATTTTCGGTGAGTGGTTGGATATATTTGATGAGTATTTAAAGCTATTTAATGAGTTTATGAGTTTATTTGATGAGTAATTGATATTGTTTAGTGAGTGATTGCATTAATTTAATGAGTATTTGGATTTATTAGATGAATAGTTGCTGCTTTTTAGTGAATAATCGCTTTAATTTACTGAGTGTTTGATAGTTTTTGGTGAGTGTTTGATGCTTTTAGACGACTAATCGTCAAATGTTGGAGGATACGGCGGTTCTGTTGACGGTAATTTGCTTTTCTGACGTTTTGAAAACAGGGTTAATAATCCGTAAATCGGTAGTGAATAGAGCAAAACATTTGTAATAAAAAATATTGCCGATAAAAATTTTGCCTTTGAGGATTCTATTTGGAATTCTTCTGCGGTGGGCTGAAAAAAGGAATAATAAACGACCTTCGGCAAGGCAATCGGATAGGCGAAATTAGTTACCCATCTGCCGTTTTGGCTGTTATGAATGTATAAGTACGTCATAACAGCCATATAAATAAACAGAAAAACAAAAGAAATCAGAACTGCCGCCAAAATCCGTTTCATTACTTTTAATTATTCCGACGGGCTAAATCGTTTTATTCTTTCTTACTTTTTTTTATGGCATAAAGCAAAATAATGAGTAAGACCAAACTACTG
>DATLOR010000390.1:0-3028 GCA_035536135.1 Pyrinomonadaceae bacterium
ACAAGATTGACGAACCAGCCCATCGGACTTGTGTAAAAAAACTTGGCACGCACCGGAAAATAAAGATTTATCGGGCGTTTCGTCTGGCGGAAGATCACCGATGAAACCGTATACATATCAAAAAACGAGCGGTGATTGGCAACCAGCAGAAGCGGTTTTTCGGGCGCCGCTTTTTCGATGTTTTCGAGCCCGAAAACATTCATCAGATTATAGGTGCAGATTTTTATCCAGAGCGAACCGATGTGGCGTTGAAAAAATGTCCAGAAGCGCTTCCACGCGCCCTGATTCATCATATGAGTTAATTTGAAGCCGATCTTTTCGGTCGTATTCAAAACTGCCAGTTCTTCCGCCGTCGGTTCGATAATTTCGGTTTTTTTAGCGATTTCAGACTCTTGTTTGGTGACTAATGTGTTTTCCGGCATATTCAAAAAGATATTATTTTATCATTTTAAATGTAAATATTTGTAAAGGCTTTGTGAAAAAAGCCTCAAAATCCCGAATTCTTATAGACAAAATATTGAATTTAATTCAATATAAACTAACTCGATTTTTTCAGAATTCTATTCCGAATTCCATAAAAAATAAAAATTTAAACCCCGATTTCATTTCAAACTCTAACTTTTGAAAAAAATCAACCCCTTAAAGAAACATAAAGGAGCTATCAATGTCCAAAAGTATTTTTCAAACGATATTTATATTTGTAACCACCATTTTCCTGGTTTCAACCGTTTTGGCAGGCAAATCCGGCGACGATGTGTGGCAGGAAACCGATTCCTCAGCACTTCAGCGCGGACTTGCCGAACGCACCATCATCCCGAAATCTTACCGCACATTCAACCTTAACAAAGACAATCTGCTGGCGATTTTGAATAAAGCGCCGATGGAATTTACATCCTCGCGTCTGAGCAACGAGGTCATTTTGACGCTGCCGATGCCGGACGGAAGTTTTGCCCGTTTCCGTATCGAAAAATCGCCGGTCGTCGAAGCAGGGCTTTCGGCAAAATATCCCGAACTCGGCGAAACCTATCGCGGACAGGGAGTTGACGATCCGACCGCGACCGTCCGCTTCGATATTCTGCCGACAGGTTTTCACTCGATGATTCTTTCGCCGCACGGAACGGTTCTGGTGGACCCGTATTTTGCCAAAGGCGACACCGAAAATTACATCAGCTATCAAAAGAAAGACGCGCCGCGCACCGAAAATTTTATTTGCGATTTTAGTGAAGATAAGTCTTTAACCGAGATCCTTTCGCCCGAACAACTGCTTTCAAATAACCTCGTGCCCGATTCTTCGGAAAACGTGATCTCGGGGACGCAGCTTCGGACTTACCGCCTTGCGTTGGCGGCAACCAATGAATATGCCGTGGCGGTCGGCGGCAATACGATTGCCGGAACGCTCGCCGCGCAGGTTTTGATTATGAACCGCGTCAACGGCGTCTATGAACGCGATCTGGCGATTCATATGAACATTGTTGCCAATAATAATCTGATCATTTACGCCGGAGACCAAACCTGCGCAGGCGTCGCCTGCACAGGGACAAACGATCCTTATGCAAATACCAACGGTTCGACGATGCTCGGACAAAATCAAACCAATCTCGATACGGTAATCGGGACTGCAAATTACGACATCGGACACGTTTTCTCGACCGGCGGCGGCGGCGTGGCAACTTTGAACGGACCATGCGGAGCAAGTAAAGCACGCGGCGTGACGGGTTTGACCAACCCGATCGGCGATGCTTTTGCGATCGATTATGTCGCCCACGAAATGGGTCATCAATGGGGCGCAAATCATACTTTTAACGGCACGGTCAGTAATTGCGGCGGCGGTAACCGAAGCACGAGTTCGGCTTATGAACCCGGAAGCGGAATTACGATCATGGCTTACGCCGGAATTTGTGGAAACCAGGATTTGGCTTTGCACAGCATTGATACCTTTCATGTGAAAAGTCTGGAGGCGATTGTCGCCTACAGCCAAACCGGAAACGGAAATACCTGCGCCGTCACCACCTCGACCGGAAACACGCCGCCGACAGTTTCGTCGGTTGGCGGAACTTCGTTTAATATTCCGAAACAAACTCCGTTTGCGCTGACCGCGAGCGGAACCGACGTTAACGGCGATTTTTTGACCTTTGATTGGCAGGAATATGATCTCGGTGCGTCGACAACCGCCGTTCCCAACACTGACGCGAGCGGCGCTATGCCCATCTTTCGTCCCTATCAGCAAACCGTCAGCGGAACCCGATACTTTCCTTCGCTGGAATATATCCTGAATAACGCCAATGTTCCGCCCTCGACCTTTAATTGTAATAATCGCGCAACTCCGTGTTTGACTGGCGAATTGCTTCCCTCGATTACGCGAACGATGAATTTTCAGGCGGTTGCCCGCGATAATAACGCGAGCGGCGGCGGCATCAATACCGTCACGACTCAGGTTATTGTTGACGGAAATTCCGGTCCGTTAGCAGTCACTTCGCCGAATACGCCCGTCACCGTGACGGTCACGGACACGACGAATCTCGTCACGTGGAATGTTGCCAACACCACTGCCGCGCCCGTTAGTGCCGCGAACGTCAAGATTTCGGTTTCAGCCGACGGCGGTCAAACATTTCCGTATGTTCTGACGAACAGCACACCGAACGACGGCAGTGAACAACTGTTTTTCCCCCATATCAACACGACAACGGCGCGTCTTAAAGTCGAAGCCGTCAACAATATCTTTTTCGACATTTCCGATACTAATTTTACGATCCAGTATGTTCCGATGCCGGGCGCGAATCCGGTCTTCGACTTTGACGGCGACGGTAAAACGGATATTTCGATCTTCCGCCCGAGTGCCGGTGAATGGTGGTATCTGAAATCATCGAACGGCAGTAACGCGGCATTGCAGTTCGGAAATTCGAGCGATGTTTTAACCCCGGCTGATTTTTCGGGCGACGGCAAAACCGATATTGCTTTGTGGAGACCTTCGACGGGTCAATGGTTTGTTCTTCGCTCGGAAGATAATTCATTCTATTCCGTTCCGTTC
>DATLOR010000391.1:0-9920 GCA_035536135.1 Pyrinomonadaceae bacterium
GTGCGCGAAAAGGTCTGGCTGATACGGCTCTCAAAACTGCCGACTCGGGTTACCTGACACGCCGTCTGGTTGACGTCGCGCAGGACGTGATCGTTGCCGAGCAGGATTGCGGAACCGTCCGCGGCGTGTGGTCTGAAGCCATTATCCGCAACGGTGAAGTTGTCGAAAGCCTGCGCGATCGAATCGTCGGCTGTACGGCGCTCGACGATATTTACGATCCGGTTGACGGCAGCATCATCGTCGAAGCCAACCGCGAGATCAACGAAGATCTGGCGGGACAAGTTCAGCTTTCCGGTCTCCAGAGAGTTCGCCTTCGTTCGGCTCTGACCTGCGAAGCGCGTCGCGGAATCTGCGTCAAATGTTACGGACGCAATCTGGCGATGGGCAGAACGGTCGAGATCGGCGAAGCGGTCGGCGTCATTGCGGCGCAATCGATCGGCGAACCGGGAACGCAGCTGACGATGAGAACATTCCACGTCGGCGGAACGGCGCGGCTCGAACAGGAAACCAAACACGCGGCTTCGATGGACGGAACGGTCAAATATATTGACCTCAAGGTCATCAAAAACCGTAACGGCGAAATCATTTCGATGAAGCGTCAGTCCGAGCTCGCACTCGTTGACGAACGCGGACGCGAAGTGGCTCGTTACCAGGTTGTTTACGGCGCGCAGATTCACGTTGAAGACGGGCAAAAGGTTAAGGAAGACGAAATCCTCGTAACCTGGGATCCGTTTACCTTCGCGATTTTGACCGAAGTTTCGGGCGCTGTGAAATATCAAGACCTGAAAGAAGGTAAAACGGTCGAAGAAGAGATCGATAAGGTTTCGGGACAAAAACGTCTCGTGGTTAAAGATTCGGATGAGAAAAATCAGCCGCGTCTGGAAATCCGCGACGGCAATAAAGTGCTGAAAACTTATCAGATGCCGATCCGCGCCAACTTGCACGTCGAAGACGGACAGGAAGTTAAAGCGGGCGACATCATTGCGAAGATTCCGCGTGAAACGACGAAGACGAAAGACATCGTCGGCGGTCTGCCGCGCGTTGTCGAGCTCTTTGAAGCGCGTCGTCCGGGCGAAACTGCCGTTATGTCGGAAATTCACGGCGAAGTTAAATTCGGCGCGATCGCCAAAGGTAAGCGCAAGCTGATCATTACCGGCGACGACGGCACCGAACGCGAGTACGACATTCCGCGCGGAACGCACATCCACGTGCAGGAAGGCGATCACGTCAAAGCGGGCGAACCGCTCATGGACGGACCGCTCAACCCGCACGATATCTTGCGCGTTCTCGGGATGGAAGCTTTGCAGGAATACCTTGTGAACGAAATTCAGGAAGTTTATCGTCTGCAGGGCGTGAACATCAACGACAAACACAGTGAAGTGATCGTTCGACAGATGCTTCGCTGGGTCAAGATCAAAGATGTCGGCGATACGGATTTCCTTCTCGAAGAACAGGTTGACCGTTTCCGTTACGAAGACGAAAACCGTCGTGTGCGCGACGAAGACGGACAGCCCGCAAGTGCTGAACCGCTTCTCTTGGGTATCACGAAGGCTTCGCTTTCGACCGATTCGTTCATCTCGGCGGCAAGTTTCCAGGAAACGACCCGCGTTCTCACGGAAGCGGCAATTTCGGGACGCATCGATTACCTGCGCGGCTTGAAGGAAAACGTCATCATGGGACGGCTGATTCCTGCCGGAACGGGTATGAAATATTACCGCAACGTCAAGGTCGATTATGATCCGACGATGAATCAGAAAGTTGTTGACGAATACGACGACGAATTTCCGATCGTCACCGGCGGACTCGATCTGCCTTCGCCGATGGATATGCCCGGGGTTGATTCCGATGATTTCGAGGATGATCTCGAAAACATCGAGGATTATGACGATGAAGAAACGGATCTGGATCTGGAAACCGAAGAGGTTTTTGATGCCGAAGTACCGATCGACGATTTGGAAGACGACGATTTTTAATCGTTGAATTTAACTCAAAAGAAAAAGGCTGGAAGAGAAATCTTCCAGCCTTTTTTGCGGATTATTGAAATCGGGTGGCGGTTGTGGTTGCCCAACCTCTGAGAATTAAATTGCCATTCGGATCAAGACCCGAAGCTTCGGCGAGCGGTAAACCCGTTTTGCTGCGGATCGATTACGATGCCGGACACGGAATCGGCTCGATGAAAAAACAGCGCAACGAAGAAAACGCCGATGTTTACGCATTTTTACTTCGACAGCTGGGTGCGAATAGCCGTTAATTTTTGGACGAAAAAAAGAAAAGGAGGAAAGTTTGCAAACTTTCCTCCTTTTCTTTTTAGTTATTTTGGCTTTTACCAGATTTCACAGATGTCGCTTCTGACCATTTTACTGCCTTGCTTACAGCCGAAGGCTTGGGCAAATTCGCTCATATTCGAAAGCGGACCGTTGACGCGGTACCGGGCGTTCGAGTGCGAATCCGTCAGAACTTGCTGACGTTCGAATTCGGGCGTTGATTTCGTTGCCCAAACCTGCGCCCAACCGAGGAAAAATCTCTGTTCGGGCGTGAAACCATCGATGTCTGCGGGACGCGGTTTGCCTTGCAGGGAATTTTCAAACGCCGTGTAGGAAGTTTCCAGACCGCCCAGATCGCCGATGTTTTCGCCGAGCGTCAGTTTTCCGTTGATGAAAATGCTCGGCTGAATTTCGTATTTGTTGAACTGGTCAACGACGCACGCGGCGCGGTCGTCAAACTTTTTGCGGTCGTCGGGTGTCCACCACATTTTCAGGTTTCCGTCCGCATCGAAACGGCTTCCCGAATCGTCGAAACCGTGCGACAGCTCGTGTCCGATAACTCCGCCGATGCCGCCGTAGTTGATCGCATCGTCAGCCGTAAAGCTGAAAAACGGCGGCTGCAGGATTCCGGCGGGAAACGTGATGTCGTTTGCGCTTGGATTGTAGGAAGCGTTGATCGTCGGCGTGGTAAATCCCCAACGCGTTTTGTCGACGGCTTGGTTGATGTCCTGAAGATTGCGGTTAATCAGGAAAACCGTGGCATTTGCACCGTTGTCGAAATAAGATTTGCGATTGATTTTGAGACCCGCGTAGCCGCGAAGTTTATCGGGATAACCGATCTTGCGTTTGAAGCTGGCGAGTTTTTTGGCGGCTTGCGCTTTTGTTTCGCTGCTCATCCAATCGAGTTTTTCGAGCCGTTGACCGAAAGCTTTAAAGATCTGGTCGATCATTTCGTCGGCGCGTTTTTTGGTTTCGGGTTTGAAGTTGTCTTTGACGTATTCCATTCCGAGCGCTTCGCCGAGCGTTCCGTCAACGACACCGACACAGCGTTTCCAACGCGGCTGCTGTTCCTTCGTGCCCGAAAGCGTGCGGCTGTAAAAGTCGAAATTCTCGTCCACGAAACGTTTCGAAAGACGCGGCGCGGCGGAATTGATGACCATAAAACGCATATAGGTTTTCAGGTCATTGATCGGCGTTTCTTTCAAAACCGCGTCCATCCCCGCAAAAAAATCGGGTTGTCCGACGTTGAAGCTTGCCACGGTCGGCACGGCGCGCGCTTTCATATAATTTTCCCACGAGAAATCCGGCGTCAGCTGCGCGGCTTCGGGAAGCGTTTTGATGTTGTAACGCGCTTCCGGGTTCCTGAGCTCGTCGGGACGTTTCGAAGCGTTCGCGAGACGATTTTGAATCGCCATCACGGTCTTCGCATTCGCGGCGGCGGTGTCGGGCGAATCGCCCAAAAGCTTGAACATATTCGTCATATAGGCGACGAATTTAGCGCGAATTTCCGTCGATTTCGCGTCGTCTTTCGTGTAGTAATCCTTATTCGGCAAGCTCAAACCGCCCTGATTTGCATTGGCGATCGTCATATTGCTGTTTTTCGCGTCCGCGCCGCCGCCGAAACCGAAGAACATCGCCACGCCACGCCGGTGAAAATCGGCGATCGCCGCCGGCAGTTCCTGTGCGGTCTTGATCTTGTCAATTTGCTTGAAATATTTTTTGAGCGGTTTGGCATCGGCTTTTTCAATCGCGGCTTCGTCCATACAGGAAGTATATAAATCGCCGATCAATTGCGCGTCGCTGCCGGGTGCCGATTTGGTTTTGGCGGCGTTTTCGAGAATTTTCTGCAAAATCCCCTGATTATTGTCCGCCAGAATATTGAAAGTTCCCCAGCGCGAGAATGCCGGCGGAATTTCGGTGTTTTTCAGCCATGTTCCGTTGGCATACTGAAAGAAATCGGTGCAGGCATCCGCCGTGGTGTCCATCCGGCTGGTGTCAAACGCCTTGCTCTGTGCCGTCATTGTCATACAAAACGACAATAAAACAGCCAAAGCCGTGATAAAACGAAAATAAAATTTACGCATTTTTTCTCCTAAAAATTTTGGAATGATTTTGTCTGTAATTTTACGCGACTGATAGGATTATTGTTTCAAAGCGAGGACAAAAAGGCAATCGAAAAGCCGCTTCTGAGCGGATTTTTACAAAACGGGAATGAATTTTTCCGCGACTTTCTCGTGAAGCTCCTGCGCGAGTTCTTTGCGGTTCGGACTGGCAATCGGCGCATCGCCGAAATTGATGATCGCGGTAAATTCTTTGACGCTGAAAAGGCGAAACAGATGATTCATAAAAACCGTGTCGTCCCACCAGCAGACGATTTGGCTCGCGCTCGGTTCGCCTGCGGGAGTTTTATACGAGATCGAACAATAAGAAACGGGCAAATCCGTTTTTGCGGCAAATTCGAGAAACGACGAATTGAACGGCAGAACGTTTTCGCCTTTGGTGCTCGTGCCTTCGGGAAAAATGATCACGCCTTCGCCTTCGTCGAGCTTTTCAATGATTTTCTGTCCGGCGCGCGGAATGTCGCGGCGGTTTTTGCGGTTGATAAAGATATTGCCCATATCGCGGACGATTCTGCCCGCCAGAAACCAGCTTTCAACTTCGGCTTTCGCCACGAAAATTCCTTCCAGAACAGCCCGCAGCGCAGGAATATCGGTGTAGCTCAGATGATTACAGACGAGAAAAAACGGCGGTTTCGGCGGCGTTCCGATGATCTCGATCTTCATATTCGCGATGCGCACGAAGCTGTTTGCCCAGAGCTTAAAGATTATCTGCCGCCAGTAAATTTTGTTCGGAATAAAGATGACGGCAAGAAACCAGAGCGAATAAAGCCCGAGCGTTGCGACAAAAAATAACGTAAAACGAATGGCGGCGCGAATATTTCTCATCTGAGCAATTATTTTAGCGTTAATTTGCGCCAAGCGCGAAATCTGCAAAGTTAAAACACTCTTCATTCTTTAAATAACCGTCGTCATTTTTCTAATAACGGCGTTCATTTTTCTAATAACGGCGTTCATTTTGAATATGATCGGCTTCGTTATTTAAAGAATATTTCAGCCGAAAAACATCTGAAAATATTTGTCGTGCATATTTTTTACGTCAACGATGACGAAGAAATCGATCGTTTTGAATTGGCGGTCAATGACGGGCTCGCCGCAGATTTTCGCACCGATCCTGAGGTATATTTCAAAAAGTTTCGGGAGTTTTACGTCTTCGCTTGAGTCAGTGCTGAGAAAATCTTCGGCGCGGCATAGGTAATCTTCGCGCGGCGCAACGCTCAGTGTTTCGTGCAGAAAACCGTCGCGAACGAGCCGGCGCATCGCACGTTTGCCTTCGGCGCAATCCTGGGTCGGAAGCGAGCAGCAGCCGAAAACATAGCGTTTCCGCTTTTCGAGCATATACATCGCAAGACCTTTCCAGAGCAGAAACAGCACACGCGAATTGCGATGTTCGCGGGCGATGCAGGCGCGTCCCGTTTCGAGCGATTCGGCTAAAACTTCATACGGCAGATCTTCGACCGCAAATTCGCCCGCCGAATAAAAACCAAACGCAGATTGCGCCATTTCCATTGTCCGCACGCGGTATGTGCCGACGATTTTTTCCGTCGCGTTTTCGATGACGATCAGATGATGGCAGGTTTTATCAAACTCGTCCTCGTCGCGCTCATTGATGAACGAGGCTTCGAGACCTTCGTTCAATTCGAGATTGAAGACTTCGAACCGCAGACGCAAAGCCGCGTCAACTTCCGCTTCGTTGCGGGCAAAACGCACCGTGTATAAAGTTTCCCGAAACTCTCTCGAAGGCGCGAAATCAAACGCCGCAACTGCGGAATCGGGTAAAGTGAACGCTTGCGATTGAACTATTGACATACTTTTGAAAAATTCGTCCGCCCGTTTAATTCCGAACCGCGGATATTTTATTCCACAAGCATAATTTAAAATCCAAAACCGCTGCCGAATAATTTTTCGCGCCGTAACACTTTTTTCATTAAAAGTTTGTTAAGGCGAAAAATTGTTTGAGATGGTCGTAAAAATTATTCTTCTTTATCGAGTTTTTTGAAATTGTATCGCAAAAGCACGCGAACCGGCAATGGTTTTCCGCTGCGGGTCGCCGGTCGCCAATTCATCTTGCGGACGGTTTCCGTAACCGCTTCGTCAAGCCCGAAACCTGCCCAGCGGACAACGTCCGTGCGCAGAATTTTGCCGCTTTCGTCAAAATCAACTTCGATGTCAACGGTCGCCGCGATCGAGTAAAGATTAGCGAGCGCGGTGTAAGGCGGGCTGATGCGTTTGTAAGGCAGAGGCGTGCGGAAATTTTTCGCGTCCGTAGAATTTTCGTCGGGAATTCCTTCCAATTTTACGGGTTTTTCGTTTAATTCATCTTTGAAAACAGCCGGAAGTCTTTCGGAAATTTCATTGGCAATCTCGCCGGTCGAATCAAAAAGCAATTTTTCCGCGTCTTTCGGGTCATAGCCGTTAAAGGTTTTAAGCCGCCAGAAAACAAGCCGTCCGGTGCGCGAACTGACCGCGTAAACGGCGGCGTAAGATTCAAAATAGTCCTTTTTTTCAAACGAAGAACGGCGCAGGTTTTCGCTTTTGACGAGCAGAAAAAAATCACAGCCGATCGCCGCGCCGGTGATTTTCGCGTCTTCCGCCGCCATATTAAAAGGCTTTTCGGGATTTGACGCTAAAAACGCCGCTTCGCTCATTGACGAATTCAAAACTTTGAATTTGGCGGCAAGGGAAGTTTCGAGTTTTTCGGCAAAGTTTTCGCTCTGACCGTTTTTTTCGGGTGTCAGAACGGCGATTTTTTGCGCCGAGAGGATTGACGTAAAAATTAAAATTAAACCGCAGAGGCGCAGAGGCGCATAGATAAAAATTGCTTTAATAACTCTGCGTCTCTGCGTCTTTGCGGTAAATTTATTGATGATAAAGTTTCGCAATTTCTCCCTTTAATTCCGGCGGAAAACAGACGCGGTAAATCTGATAGCCTTTTTGCAGACCGCGCACTGCCGCGCTGATTTCGGAAATTTCACGAATCGCAGGACGCGAAAAACCTTCTTCGACATAAATCAGGTTTTTCGGCTCAGCCTGCATTTTCGTGTAAAAATAATACGGCACGTCGCCCGCCGTATCTTCGATGAAATAGTAGTCCGCATCGAAGCCCGAATCTGCGACGAGTTTTCGTGCCTTTTCAAGAAAATTCTGCCGTTCGTCTTCGGGCATATCAAGATCGAAAGCCTTGAAAAGTCTTCGATGCAGAAAGCGTTTCGCCAGATCCGACAAAATCGGATCGCCGGAATTTTGCCATTGTTTGATGTGAAACATCACATCCGAATCGTCAATTTGCAAATGTTCCCGAAGATTTAATTTTTCGCCCTTCAGAATTTTTTCGAACGGCGTATTTTCGGCAAACCAGACAAAATTCCCGCTTTGGAAAAGCTGTAAAGCGCGTCTGACAAGCGAGCGCAAAACGGCTTCAGCCGAGCGCAATGTGCGATGAAAATAAACCTGCCGGAACATATAATACCGCGCTTGCAGATAATCTTCGACCGCGTAAATCCCGCGTGCCGAAACATACAAACGGTCGTTCGCTTCGTCGATTTCGAGCGATTTGATGATCCATTCAAGATCGTAAATACCGTATTTCGCGCCCGTCATCAAACTGTCGCGCAGCAGATAATCCATCCGGTCAACATCAAGCTGCGACGAAACGAGCTGGGCAAGCGCGGTCGGTCGAAAATCGCCGCGGACGATCGCCGCGACCGCTTCGGGAAGTCCGGCGGAATATTCGCGCAAAACGCACCCGACTTCCGTTTCGCGGCTTAAGACGGCTTCGATCGTAAATTCTTCGTGGTGAAATCCGAGAATCGGTTCGATGACGTGCGAAAACGCGCCGTGTCCGATGTCATGCAGAAGCGCGGCGCAGCGCACGGCGGTTTTGGCTTCGTCGGAAATCTGATGGCTCAGATCGAGTTTTGCTAAAATCCGCGTCGCCAGATGAAGCGCGCCCAGAGAATGCGTGAAACGCGAATGTTCCGCCGCCTGATAGGCAAAATGCGCGAGACCGAGTTGGCGAATCCGCCGCAGACGCTGAAATTCTGCCGTATCAATCAGACGGACAAGAAGTTTTCCCTCGTCCGAATCGGTTTTGAGACGAATGATGTTGTGAACCGAATCGCGATAAATTTTCTCTGACAGTTTCTTTCTCCTTTGACCTTTAGCTTAAATTCTGGAGCCTCCGAAAAATTTTCGCAAGCCGCCAGAAAAAACTACCCTAAAACCTGCATAAATGCTATAATACCGGCTACTACAATTTAAATTTCTTTAAAAATTCAGGAGGTTTTATGAAACCAAAAAGCAAGCCATTTGTTATTAAAATGGTTTTTAGCGTTTTCTTTCTTTTTCTGCTGCTTTTTCTCTCTCAGAGCATCCTTGCCGCCAGCACAATTCAGGGCGTAGTTTACGATAAACAAAGAAACGCTCTGCCGGATATAGATGTTGAACTTCTCAACGATTACTATCAAATGATTCAACGCGCGCGGACGGACGGTACGGGCAGGTATCAGTTCAACGGCTTAGGCGACGGCAGATACACAGTCCGAGTGCTTGCCTTTCGGTATGACTTTCAGGATCAGGAAATGCCGATTGAGATTAGTACGCAAGGTATTTCTGTCAATCAAAACCCGGGCAGCAGTTCGGGAGTTGGACAAGGATCGGGCTATTTCCCGCAGGATTTTTATCTCTTGCCGAAAAAAGGCGGTCTTAAAGATGCCGAGTTGGCAGTAGTTTTCGCCCAGGAAATACCGAAGGAAGCAGAAACGACTTATAAAAAAGCAATTGACAATCTTGCCAAAAAGAAAACTACCGAAGGAATTGTGGGATTGGCGGAAGCCATTCAGAAGTTCCCAACCTATTATAATGCGCTTACTCGGCTCGGACAGGAATTGTACATAAACAAAAAGTATGTCGAGTCCGTTCAGTATTTTCTGGAAGCCGTCAAAGTCAATCCGAAAAGCGCAACTTCGTTTTATTATATCGGGATGGGACTTAATAAATTGGGTAAAGAGTATAATAAATCTGCGATCACGGCTTTAAAGCAAGCAGTCGCTTTAGCCCCTGCTTCAATTGTCGTTCTATATATGATCGGTAAAATCGAACGCGAGGACGGGAAATTCACGGAAGCCGAACAGCATTTGCTGCAAGCAAAAAAACTTTCGACGGTTAAAGTTCCTGAAATTCATAACGAACTTTATCGTCTTTATGCCGACGATTTGAAAAAGTATAATTTGGCGGCGGACGAACTCGAACTTTTCTTAAAAGCCACCAAACTTAGCGATGAAGACGAGAAAAAAGTGAGAAAGTCGATTACGGATTTGCGGGAAAAGGCAAAGAGTCAAACAGAGTAGTTAAGGGCACAGAGGCAATTGAAAATTTTATATTTCGATTGCCTCTTTATTAAATTGGCGATGGAGGTTGTTAAAATGTCGAAAACAAACGATTCTTTGAGAATGAAGATATTTTTGGGCGGTGTGTTTCTGCTCGTAACGTTTGCGGCTTCGTTAAATGTGTTTGGAGTTAGTATTATTGCCGGGACGGT
>DATLOR010000392.1:0-5338 GCA_035536135.1 Pyrinomonadaceae bacterium
TCTCGGACGCATTATGAAACGCGAAGAAGCGCGGAAGGTTTACGAGCAAGCCAAAACGGACGGCAAAACCGCGAGTCTTTTAGATCAACAGCGACCGAATATTTTCACGCAATCGGTCGCGAATATTTTGCCGAACGATAAGATCATCATCGAGATCAGCTATGTCGAAACTTTGAAATACGAGGACGGGCAGTATGAATTTGTTTTCCCGATGACGGTTGCGCCGCGCTATTCTCCAAGTTCGGTTAAACCGGACGACGCAAGTAAAATCACGCCGCAGATTTCTCCGACCCGCGCCGGACATACTATTTCGATCGAGGTAAATCTGAATGCGGGCGTTCCAGTCGAGGAAATTCGCTCGAATTCGCACGAGATCGAAACCGTAAATCTGAGTTCAAACAGCGCAAAAATTTCGCTCAAAGACGCGGAAACCATTCCGAACAAGGATTTTATTTTGCGCTACGACGTGACGGGCAAACGTATCGAAGACGCGATTCTCACGCACCGCGCCGGAAAGGACGGCTTTTTTACGCTTATTTTGTCGCCGCCCGACAAGTTCGGAACCGAAGACGTGACATCGAAGGAAATCGTTTTCGTGCTCGATTCAAGCGGCTCGATGTCGGGCTTCCCGATCGAAAAAGCCAAAGAAGCGATCAATCTGTCGCTCGCAGGACTTTACCCAAACGACACGTTTAATCTGATCACTTTTGCGGGCGACACTTCGATTTTGTTCGATAAACCGGTTCCGGCAACGCAAGCCAATATCGAAAGAGCGCGGGAGTTTCTCGAAAAAGAAGGCGCGGGCGGCGGAACGGAAATGATGAAGGCGATCCGCGCTTCGCTCGAACCCTCGGATTCGCAGGAGCATATCCGCATCGTTTGTTTTATGACCGACGGATTGGTCGGCAATGAATCCGAAATCATCGCCGAAGTTAAAAAACATCCGAAGGCGCGGGTTTTCAGCTTCGGCATCGGTGAATCGGTCAATCGTTATCTGCTGGACAAAATCGCGCAGGAAGGTCGCGGCGAAGCCGAATATGTTTCGCTGACGGATGACGGCTCGAAAGCGGCGCGGAAATTTTACGAACGCGTCCGTACGCCGCTTTTGACCGATGTTTCGGTCGATTGGAACGGCTTGCCCGTGACGGGTGTTTATCCCGGCAGGATCGGCGATCTGTTTTCGGCCAAACCCCTGATTCTCAACGGACGCTACACAACCGCGGCGAGCGGCACGATCAAGCTCAAAGGTAAGGTCGGCGGACAGGATTATGTTCGTGAAATCGCCGTCAATCTGCCCGAAAGCGAAGCTCAGAACAATGTTCTGGCAACGCTCTGGGCGCGGACAAAGGTCGACGATCTTTTGGGCAAAAGCATGAAATATGATTCCGAAAGCGAGGAAGAATATCTGGATATGAAGGCGAAAACAAAACTCGACATCATCGCGCTCGGTTTGAAATACAATCTGCTGACCGAATTTACATCGTTTGTCGCCGTCGAAGAAAAAGTCCGAACGGTCGGCGGAAAAACGCGAAAAGTTGCAGTTCCCGTTAATTTGCCCGAAGGAATGAGTCAGGAGAATTTATCATCTTCCGAGTTAAAAAGCGTTGAAAAATCTTATGGTTTAAGTAATCTCAGCGCGTTTAAGCTTCCAACACGAGCAGCCACAAAAGGAAGAACGCAGTCCGGCGGCGGCGGCGGCGGTCGCGGACAAGGCAGTGGTAATGGAATCGGTCTTGGAAACGGAGCTGGTTCGGGCTATGGGATGGCAGGCAGCGGACTTATCGTTTCGGCGACACCCGTTCCGAAAACGATTTCGGGCGGAGTCATTAACGGCAAAGCGGTGAATCTCGTCAAACCGCCGTATCCGGCGGCAGCAAAAGCCGTTCGGGCAAGCGGCGCGGTTAACATTCAAGTGATAATTGACGAAAGCGGCAATGTTATTTCGGCAACCGCCGTGAGCGGTCATCCGCTTCTGCGGGCGGCGGCGGAAGCGGCGGCGCGAAATTCAAAATTTGTGCCGACGATGATGTCCGGTCAGGCGGTCAAAATTACCGGCGTGATCGTTTACAATTTCGTCGACGCGCAAAATTCCGCCGAAACAACCTTTAGCGAAAAGAACGTTGACGGGAATATTCCCGAAGTCGAAAAGATGCCGCTTGCGCCCGAAATGATCGCCGAACAGGAACGGCTCGAAAAAGAACGGCAAGCCGAACAGGCAAGACTCGAAAAAGAGAGATTAGCCGCGCAGCAGCGAACCGAACAAGAAGGAAAATACCGGCAAATGCTCGCGGAAAAACTTCATTTTTGGGTTTTCGCGGTCTTCGAGCGTTGGCAGAAAGGTCAATTCATTCCTGCCGAAAACGAAGCAAAATTCGTCCGCGAAGGCTTTGCCGATGTTGAAATTTGGCTGACGGCAAACACGCCCGAAGCCGTTGAAAAGCTTAAAAGCGCGGGTTTTGAGATGGTTTCCGAAGACAAAACGAAAATCGTCGGCAAGGTTGCCGTTGATAAACTTTCCAAATTAGCGGAAATCTCGGAAGTGCAATATATTTTCCCGAATTTGCAATAAAACCGTCAGAGTTTGGAGTTCTGATTTCAGACCCGAGATCAGAACTCTAAGCTCCGAATCGGCTCAAATATTGTTTCAGATCTTCGCCTGACGCGTCTTCCGTGATCAAGCCGATATAATTGTCGGGACGGAGCAGAACGCTGAAAGTTTTGTCGGCGCCGAAAATTTCCGCGATGTTCGGATACAGAGGGATTTCGTGAACATCCGTAAGATCGTCTCCGGCAAATTCGGGCGGTTTGTTTTCGCCGTCGAAAAACCTCAGAAGATGAAATTTCGGCGCGTGCAGACGGTCGTAAATGCTCGCGTTTTCAACTTCAAAATACGGCATCCGGTCGCCCGCTTTGACCGCAAAACTTCCGTTGCTCGCGCTCAAAGAACTGTGACGGTAGTTGATTCCGATCTGCGAAATGCGCGGAAAAATAAACTTTTTAACCGCGTCAATGCTAAACGCGGCGCCGGCGACATACGGGAAAATATGAGTTCGGACATAAGACAGAACCGGTTCGGGACTCGCGACGAGATTAAAAAAACGGTCGGTTGTCTTTAACAAACTTTCCGCGTTCGGGAGCCGTTCCTGATTGTAGGTTTCAAGCAGTCCCAAATTCGATTTTCCGCCCAGAACCGCCGCCAGCTTCCAAGCCAGATTATAGCCGTCCTGAATTCCCGTGTTCATTCCCTGCGCTCCGGCGGGCGTGTGAATATGCGCCGCGTCCCCGGCGAGAAAGCATCTTCCTTCCGAAAATTTACTGACATGGCGCGTGTGAACTTTATAGGTCGAAAACCAGCTGACTTTTGTTATATCAAGCTCGACCTCGGAATCTTTTTTGATCTGCGCTTCGATTTCCTCATACAAGATCTCGCCTTCGTCCTTGGCAAATTCTTCGGGAAACGTGCCGACGATGCGCCAACGGTTCTCGCCGATCATCGGGAAAAACGCGAGCAGATTGTTTTTCATCAGAAAGACCATCAGCGCGTCGTGGTCAAACTTCCAATCGATCTGCACGTCGGCGACATAAAATATCCGCTCGAACGTGCTTCCCTCGAACGTCAGTCCTAACCCGTGCCGAACGGGGCTTTTCGCGCCGTCGCAGCCGACGAGAAACTTGGCTTCGATCGTTTCGGCTGCGCCGCCCGCAGTTTTGATGTTTGCCGTCACGCCCGCTTCGTTTTGCGAAAAAGTTTCGAGCTCGGTTTGCCAGCGGATGTCTTTGCCGTTTGATTTAATGAAGTCGTATAAAAGTTTTTCGTGCCTGCCCTGTTCGACGATCAGGACATACGGGTACGCGCTCATTCCTTTGCCGAATTCGGTAAAATTAATCTCGCCGCGCACTTTGCCGCCGACGATCATCCGCGCTTTTTCGGCAATCGCACCGAGCGCGATCAGGTCATCCGCCAGTCCGATCTGCTCGTAAATTTCGAGCGTCCGCGCCTGTACGCCGATCGCTTTTGAAAACGGCGTGGTCGTTTCTTTACGGTCGAAAATCACAAAATCGATCCCGCAGCGAATCAGCTGACACGCCAAAGCAAGCCCGGTCGGTCCCGCGCCGACGATGATGACATCTGTTTTCATAGAAGTTTTTCCTCAGAACGCATAATTAAATTTCGAAAAAATTGTATCTTTTTTTTGAGCAGAGTGCTAAATTGAATTTACAAAGCAGTTCTTATTTCAAGCAAGGGAAGGTTAAATATGGCAACAAAAAATCAAAAATCGACAACAAAAAGCGCGGCTCCCGCGAAACCGAAAGCAGCGGCAAAAAAGAGCGTCAAGAAAGCTTCGTCTCCGATCATGGATAAAGCCAAGGAAGTCGTCGGCGAAATTCTCGGCGGAGCGGCAACCGGGGCGGCACTAACTGCTCTGAATGTCGTGGCTGAAGCGGTCGGCGATCTGGTCGAAAGCGGCGAAAAAAATACTCCGGCAAAAGCCAAAAGCGCGGGCAGTTCGTCCGCAAGCAAAGCTAAGCCGGCAAAAGCCGCGGATAAACCGGCGGCGGCAAAGGCGGCGGATAAAACCGTGAAGACCGTGAAAGCGGTTGAGAAAGCGGCGAAGAATGTAAAAGCGGCGGCGTCATCGAAAACGAAAAGTGCGGCGCCCGCGAAAAGCGGCGCTAAGGCGACCAAAGCAAAAGGTAAATAGCCTGTCAAAAAAGGCTCAATAAACTTGCGGCAAAGCAGATTTGCCGCATTCGGAAGAGAGGCGTTTAATCAGCGCCTCTTTTTTATTCGCTTTTTAACCCGTCAAAAAACGCTTCGACCTGATCGAGCTTTTCCATCGGCACATCGCCGATCATCTCCTTCAAACTCCGCGTTTTTTCGGTTCTTCGGAGCGCGTAAAGCGAATGATTTTCGGGCAGATTCACGTTTGCGCCGGGTTTCCATTCGAAAAGGTCGTTCGGCGTGCAGTTGAGAACCGTGCAGATTATTTCGAGATGCCGGAAATTTATTCCTTCCGTCTGATTATGCAAAAGGCGCGAGATCGTCGGGCGCGAAATGCCGTGTTTGAGCAGAATTTCAGACGGTTTATCGATTCCCCGCAAAGCAAATGCCCTGTTCAGATTAGCAAATAACATTTTTCACCTCACAGTTTTTGAAATGATTTTAACAAATAATGAAAGACTGCTGCAAGAATATGAAAGGCGGTTGAAATATCCTGAAAGACGGCTGAAACAATTTATTTTGCGGTTAATAAATTATGAATGGCGGTTTAAATATACTGAATGGCGATTAAAAGTTTCTGAAAGGCGGTTAAAAGTTTCTGAAAGGCGGTTAATA
>DATLOR010000393.1:0-3539 GCA_035536135.1 Pyrinomonadaceae bacterium
TCTCGCCCGTCGCGATCACTGTTGCCGGCCGGTCCGGGATCAAATAGTTCATAATCGAAAGGTCGTGCGGAGCGAGGTCCCAGATTACGTTGACATCGTGCTGAAAAAGCCCGAGATTAACCCGGACGGAATCGAAATAATAAAGCTCGCCAAGCCTGCCCGAAGTAATGATTTCCTTCATCTTCCGAACCGCGCCCGTGTAGATAAAAGTATGGTCAACGAAAATCTTAAGGTTGTGCTGATCGGCTAAAGCGATGAGTTCTTCGGCTTCTGCCGAATTGACGGTCATCGGTTTCTCGATCCAGCAATGCTTGCCCGCGAGCAGAGATTTTTTGGCAATTTCATAATGCAGCGAAACGGGTGTGGCAATCGCGACGATCTCGACATCGGCACGCGTTATCACATCTTCGTAATCGGTCGAGATCTCGATCCCGTGAAAAGCCTTCTGCATTTTCGCCAGACGATTTTCATCGCGGTCGCAGGCAATAACATTTTCAACTTCGTCCTGGGACAAAAAATTTCTGATGAGGTTCGGTCCCCAGTAACCGGCTCCAATAACTGCAACTTTCATTGTTTGTAAATGGTTTTTGGTTTTAGTTTTAGCTTTGCAGACAATAAAAAAAAATCCAAAATCTAAAATCTAAAATCGTTAGTATCCGCCTTTCGCCAGAAGCATCACGGGAATCGTTTTGAACATGATCTTTAAATCCAGAAGCGGCGACATATTATCGATATAAAACAGGTCTAAAATAACCATATCATTAAAATCGACCGCGCTTCTACCCGATACTTGCCATAAACCCGTGCAGCCCGGAATGACCGAAAAGCGGCGGCGGTGCCAATCGTCATACTGTTCCCATTCGTAAGGCAAACACGGTCGCGGACCGACCAGACTCATCTCGCCGCGCAGGACGTTGAAAAGCTGCGGAAGCTCGTCAAGACTCGTTTTCCGCAAAAAACTGCCGATCTTCGTGACCCGCGGATCATCAGTGATTTTTTTGATCTTGTCGGTTTTTCCTTCATTATTTTGTTTGATGTATTCGCTCACGAATTCGCGGTGAATCGTGTCGTCATTGTTCAGATACATCGTTCTGAACTTGTAGAAGCTGAAAGGTTTGCCGTCTTTGCCGATGCGCGTGTCGCGGAAAAAAACCGCGCCTTTCGACGAAAATTTAATGAGCGCGGCGATGACCAGAAACGGAATCGCCAGAAACAAAAGTGCGAGCGCGGCAAAGACAAAATCGAAAACCCGTTTATAAACGCTGAAAAGCAGATTGTTGTAATTCTGCGGCATCAGAACGACCGGCACGCCGAGATATTTTTCGACATAAACCTTTTCCGGGATAATGCGGTAAACGTTCGAAGCAAGCCGCACATTCGCCTTTGTCTCCTTTGCGCCATCAATCAGTTCGAGCAGTTTTTCGTGCGTTATTTCGCTTTGCGCGATGATGATGTCTTCGATCTCATATTGCTTGACGATGGCTTTGAGCTCGCTGATTTTGCCGACGACGCATAGATCTTCAAAAACGCGCGCGCCTTTCGGTAATTCATCGTCGGCAAAACCGACGACTTCGAACCCGTGACTTTCATCAATGTCGAGTTCAACCGCGATCATCTTTGCCGTCTCGTCCTTGCCGACGATGATGACCTTGTGCCGGAAGATTTTTTTTTGCGCAGCAATCTTAAACAGCTTCCGAAAAACGATCGTGCGGAAAAGCGTGATCGAGATAAAACTAAAGCCGACGAAATAGACGATCACCGCGCGCGAATCAACCCAGTCCATTCCCTTGATAAAGAACGACGTGACGATCATTCCGATCAGACCGTAGATCAGGGCTTTGATGATGGCGATGATCTGTTCGACGACAGTGAGAAAAATGTTGATTTTATAAAGATTGAAATGCTGAAAAATAACGATCCAGATGAGCGAGTAAACGAATATAAAGATGCACTGCGTCAACAAAAAAGGCTGTGCCAGAAGTTCGGGAAGCGGTTTTTCGTAAAATCGCGTCCAAACGGCAAAAGCAAACGAAACAATAAAAAGGCTAAAGTCGCCTAAAGCCAAAATGAATTTATATTTCGGATATTGTTTCAACATTTTTTTAATTAGTCTCAAGACTCAAGTCCCAAAAGTTCCAAGCCCGAGTTGGTTTTTGACTTGAGTCTTGGGATTTTCGGGACTTGAGTCTATTTTTCAAGCCAATAGTTTATCTGTTCTTTGACAGCGCTTTCAACTCTGCCGGTCAAAGCCTTTTTTTCCGCGCCGTTTTTCTTTTGAAGTTTGATTTTTGAAATATCGGCGGGCTGGCGAATAAAAGTTATCAAACCCTTCTTTTCCATCGCCGCATCGAGTGCGCCCTGTTTTCCCGCAAAGATACTATAAACGGGCGTGCCGAGCAAGACGGCTTCGCGGTTCATCGTTCCGCCGCCCGAAACGAGCAGATCAGCGTGCAAAGCCAGATCCAAACCGTTGATCGCTTTTTCGATCAGCAAACAGCGGCTTGCGTCTAATTTTAATATTTTGATCAATTGTTCGATTTCCGACTTTTGCTCTTTGGTGCGCGGCAAAATCACGGTAAAAGTTTTTTCGTCGCTCAGAAAATAACGCAGCAGTTCGCTTAGTAAAACTTCGCTTTGGGCGTTGTGATAATTAGCGGTCGTCGCGGGCGGGCGCAGCGCGATCAGAACTTTTTCGTTTGAAATAGTTAAGTTATTCGTTTCGGTAAAATCGCGCCGGAAACTTTGGTCCGGCTGGAAATAATTGAGATAAAGTTCTTCTTTCAAGCCCTGATATTTGACGCGTTTTGCAGCGGGCAGATTTATCTCGTCGAGCGTTTTATCGGGAATCCCGTCGGGCACCAAAATCTTATCGGAAAAACGGTTGAAGATCGCCGTTTCCGTAAATTCGTAATCATACATCGTGATGACGGGGATTTTCAGCCAGCGCGCGGCTAAAACCATCGAACGCGAGCCGTGACTGACGGCAACGCAGATGTTTTTGTAATTTTTTATGTAGGAAACTAATTCACGAGCGCGAACGAGCAAACCTTTAACTTTACTGAATTTATTTTTGCCGTAATGTTTACCGATAATTTCAAAGCTGCCGCCGAATCCCGCATTTTCAAGGAGTTCGATCGTCTGCGCGTGATTGCGGGCGGTCAAAACGACTTCGACGCCCGAATCGCGATAAAACTTAATCAAAGGCGCAAAAAGCGGAACGTGCGGCGAATTGTCAACATCGATCCAGATGGCTTTTTTCATTGGAACAAAAATTAACCGCAGAGACGCGGAGAAAATTATAACGAGTCTTTTAGATTTTCGGTTTTTGTTTCCAAAACTCTGCGTCTCCGCGTCTCTGCGGTTAAATGTATTTTGAAAGCTCTAATTTGCCGCCGATAACGCAATCGCGTTTTTCAAACTTCGGCAAACTTTTTCGATCATTTCTTCCGTCAATTCGGCATACATCGGGAGCGACAGAATTTTGTCCATCTGCGCGTGCGCGACCGGAAAATCCGCCGGTTGATGATTCCGGTCGGCGT
>DATLOR010000394.1:0-8542 GCA_035536135.1 Pyrinomonadaceae bacterium
CGGCGGAACAAAGGATAAATAATAAACAAATGAAACTTTATGTAGGAAATCTTTCCTTTAATACAACCAGCTACGATTTAGAAGAGCTTTTCGGTCAGATCGGTACGGTTCAATCGGCGAATGTCGTTGAAGACCGTGACACGGGACGTTCGCGCGGATTCGGATTCGTCGAAATGTCGTCGAAAGAAGAAGGACAAAACGCGATTGCCGAGCTCAACGGTAAAGATCTGGACGGACGCAGCCTGACGATCAACGAAGCTAAACCGCGTGAAAATCGCGGCGGCGGCGGCGGTGGCGGTCGTGGCGGCTACGGCGGCGGCGGCGGCGGTGGTCGCGGCGGCAATCGTGGCGGCGGCGGTGGCGGCGGCTACGGCGGCGGCGGCGGTTCGCGCTGGTAATTTGTAAAAATTAAATTACGAGAAAAAGCCTTCGGCAAATGTCGAAGGCTTTTTTAATTGTTCAATTTCCCTCACCGGGAATTGACGAATATCTTACTAAATTTGCAAGTTTATTCTTCGTCGCGTCCTTTTGCGTGTGCGGGCGGCGAAGTGGCTTCGATCGCCGTAAAAGTTTCGAGAATTTTATAGGTGTGCGAGGCGCCGCGCGGGACAACCCACGAGTCGCCTTTTTCGAGCGTTAAGATCTGTCCTTCGAGATGCAGTTCGGCTTTGCCTTCGATCACATAACCGACCGTTTCATAATCCCTTGAACGAGCTTCTTTGTCGTCGTTCGGCTCCTCGTTTTCCCACAAACGCATCGCGACGTTGACGCCCGACGCCAGATATTTTTGTCCCATTTCGCCGTGCGGCGAGTAATTTGAATCTACTTTTGTTGCTGTTGAATCACCCATTGCTTAAAAATTCCTCCTTGATTTCTCCGAAAATTCATTTCTGCAAGCAATGTGCCAGCACCGATTAACACTGAGTTTGGTCAGCGGCGATAGGAATTCATAAAAAATAAGCGTTTGATAATCGTGCAGTCGTTAATTTTTGCGGGTCTGTTTAACGATTTTCGGTTTCGGCTTCGGCTTCGGCGGGACAAAGCTTTCGACCTGCGGCACGGTTTTCTGAATTTCACCCGGCGATTTTTTAATTACAAAGGTTTTTCCGACCGCCAATTTATCGTTGATAAAAATATCTATGCGATAACTTCCGGCAGTCCAGAAAACGTCGGGTTTGCCCGTAAAACTGACGCGGTTTTGTCTGCCGTTGGTTTTATAATTGACGCTGATCACTTTGCTTTCGGCTTTGACGCCCTGCACGCTGACCGCGACGAGATTCATTTTGATGGCTGCCGGTTTGGTCGAATTAAGCTGAACAATACAGTAGATCGGAATATCGGTGGTCAGAAAAGTTTCCGAAACATCACCGGCTTTGCCTTCGCCGTTGTCTCTTGCGAGATAAATTTCTTCGACGCCGACGGTTTGCGGTTCGTCTTGATCCTCTTCCACCTTCTGCGCAAATGCGTTAAAAGCGAACAAAGCGCAAAATATTGTAATAAGGATAATTTTCACTTTTTTATCTCCGAAACATTCCGATTTTTGAATATTTGCTGCTTTAATTGGTGCGCGAACTTTGGATTTAGTTGCTTTGTACCGCGAAAATTTGTTTGATTTTTACCTGAAAATCATTAAACGAAAACTTGCGCTTTGTTTTTTGAGATTTTTTCTTTCGGTTTCAAAATATTTTCGATTTCGCGACGCAAAATCTCGGCGTTTCCGGTTTCGATCGTTTTGATTCCCGGGACATTTTCAACGCCGCAAGCGACGGAAGCAATGACCGGAATCTTGTTGGCGGCGGCTAATAACAAACGGCGCGGTCTATGTTCGACGAACGCGGGCAAAACGACCAGATCGGCTTTTCCAAGCCAATCGTCACCGCCTCTTTCGCAATCAAAATCTTTCCAAAATAGCGCATCTTCAATGCACGCGCCGAGCGTGAGAACTTTGACATCCAGACCGCGAATCGCCTCGCGCAGTTCGTAGCTTCCCTTGCGTCCGACGGTCGAAGCGGGAAAAACGATCGTAAATTTTGCGTTTGGTTGTTTATTGAAATCTTTGGCTTGCGGCAAATTCCAATCCAAAATTTCCGCTCTTTCGCCGAACAGCGAAGCGATTTCCGTATGCGGCGTGATGATTTTCCGCGCATTTTTCAGGGCTTCGGTTTCGGCTTCGAGCAAACGGTTTTCGGCGCGAAAATCGCCGAGCGTCTTGCTGTCCGGGTTTAATGAAAAAGCGAGATCGAGCCGTTTTTGGAGCTCGCTGATCGGCAGAGCGTTCATCAGAACATCAAAAGCTCTGCCGCCAAGATGACCATTTTCCCAAAGAAACGGCAAAAGATTTTGTGAAACGACCAGATGCGTCGCGTCAAAGGAAAGTTTTTTCGCGAAGCTCTGCGCCAATTTTTCCGCCATCGCAAGCAGCGATTTTTGACGCGCCGCGCCTTGCGCCGCGAGCTTGCGCGAGCGGTATGAACGCATCAGCGTGACGAAAAGGCTCTGTTTTATTTTCTCAAACCCCTTCGTCTCCCACGCATAATTCGCTTTTTTGAATCTTTTCCCGTCGAGCGGAACGAACAAAAAATCTTTCGCCGTCCGCACATTTTGCACATATTCGTCAAATTCGGGCGCGTATTCGTCAAGCAGAAATGCGGTTCGTCCGAAATCGAGATTGGCGTCCGCCGGCAAACTCCGGAAACAGCTTTCGACGCCGCAGGTCGCGCAGCTGCCGGGCTGCGGCGAATGCAGCGCGGCACGTTTTGAGATCTGAAATAAAGTTTTGGTTTGTTGTTTTTCGCCTTTAAACGTCACGCGCAGATGGTCTTTGCCGAGCTTGGCTTCGATGCGGAAAGCGTTTGGCGAACGAAAACGCAAATCGACGTAATTCCAGAAAACGGTCGCGTCACGCCCGGTTTCGGCAAGCGAACCGGCGATCACCTGCGTGTGCGCGTGGCGTTCGACGATCTCGAAATTTGCCTGCAAAGCCGCGTCGTAAAGCGCGTTCGAGATCTGACATAAACCGCCGCCGATATTCGGCACGATACAGCCTTCGCGCAATTCGCGCCCGACGACGTAGCCTTTCAAACCGCTCGCGCGCCCGAGATGTTTCCAAAAACTGAACGTCTGATTAGCGGGAATTTCCAAACCGTTTATTTTTTGAACCGCCAGGCGTAAGTTATGAACTTTTCCGGCGAGCAGAAATTGCTCCTGGGGAGCGCTTTCCGTCCAAAGCGGCGTTTTCGATTCGGCGATTGACTTTTGGTTTACCAGATTTTCCGTTTTCGGAAAACGCTTAAGCTCGGAATTCAAGAGATTTTCCGCGCCTCGTTTTAATTGAAGCAAAAAGGCTTTTGCCTGGAAAATCAAAGCCTGCGGTCGCGTATGAGTTCGTTTTTCTGGTTTTAAGGCGGATGTTTTTTGCATTTTCAAGACTTGACGGTGAATTTCTCAAACTGTATGAAGCCACAAAGTCTTATTTTTTGCAATACTTTTTTTTCAAAATCACCAAGCCCGCGACCATTTACTGCCTTTGTGTTCGTCGTCGCGAAGCGAAGAATCAACGCCTGCCTTCATTTCCAAATATCTGCCGATCAGCCAGAGCAGATCCGAAAGGCGATTTAAGTAAGTGATGATCTGTGTGTCGACATTTTCGCCCGATTCGTGCATCCGGACGACGCAGCGTTCGGCGCGGCGGCAGATGGTGCGCGCAATGTCGTAAGCGGCGGCGGACGAAACATCGCCCGGCAAGCTCCAATCCGAAAGAATTCCTTCCATCTTTTCGATGCGCGAAACTTCCTCGCTCAAATGATCGATCATCGCGGGTTCGACGTAAGGATTCGGCGCGTCTTCAAACTTCGGATTCGCGACCGAACCCGCGACCAGAAACAATTCGCGCTGGATTTTTCTCGTCAATTCATTGATTTCTTCGTCGCCGCAGATGGAACGCGCAAAGCCCATCGCCGCGCCGAGCTCGTCAATCGTCCCGTAAGTTTCAACGCGAAAATCCGCTTTAGAAACCCGTTCGCCGCCGATCAGTGCGGTTTTTCCTTTATCGCCCGTTTTGGTCGCAATACTCATATTTCAAAGATAAAAAGTAAAAAGTAAAAAGTAAAAAGGCAAAAGTTCTTTTAAGACAAAAGAGAAAGGTAAAAAAACGAACGGTTCGATAATTTATGATGCGCGCATCATAAATTATCGAACCGCTCTAACCAAAGTGGAGAATCTGTGTTTTTTGTTACGCCGTGTTTCTTCGGGCGGCTGTATTGTCCGTCGAAACCGGGTGATTTACCAGTTCGTTCAGGCTCGAAGCCGCGTTGCTGACGACCGCGTTTGGGACGATGATGCGTTCGGCGTTGCTCGAAATCGCGCCTGCCGAGGCGGCGTAAATAAACGTGTTGCGCCCGACCAGACTGTCCCACATCGAACCGCGCAGCTCGTAGATCACCATCGGCGGCGAAGTCAGACGAACATAGATATTCCCGATCTCGCCGAGATGATTGCCGGCTTCGGTCATCACATTCGTCCCGATCAGATGTTTTTTGGCGTGCGGATGCTGCTCGACCCATTCGTCGTTTAAGACCGTGATCCGGCTTTCGTCGTTGACCATCACGGCATCTTTGCCGAAACTGTAAATATTCGTGTAGTCAATTCCGCCGAGCTTTCCGTTCGGCGCTTTAATGGTCGTTCCCATCAAAATTCCCTGCGCCGGATCAATGTATAAATCATAAACTTCCCCGAGCTTGTTGCCCGACGCGCGCGACAAAACCGGCATTCCGACAATTTTATCGATCCCGATGACATCATTTAACATAATTTTCTACCTCCCTTTTGTCCGTTCTCAAATCATTTTTCGGTTTGCGCTTCGGTGATACTGAATAACATCCGTATCAATTCAAAGCACTTTTTTCTTCTAAAACGAATTTTGCAAATCCCGTGCCCGCCGCCCGAAAGCGAAAAATAATTGTGCCTCCCCCCGGTTTGAAAGTTTTTTCTGTTTTCAGTTTTCGGGTCTTCTGCTATTCTTTTCGCATTATGAAAAACTTTTTGTTGGCGATGCTTATAATTTTTGGCGCAATGAGCGCGGCGCTCGCGCAATCGAAGGACGAAAAAATCAAGGCGGACGTTCGGAAAGTAATGGACGAACAGGTCGCGGCGTGGAACACGGGCGACATCGACGGCTTTATGAAAGGCTACTGGAATTCCCCGCAGATGACTTTCGTCTCGGGCAATAATGTCACGAAAGGCTGGCAGCCGACGCTCGAACGCTACAAAAAATCTTACGATTCACGCGCCAAGATGGGCGTTCTAAGTTTTACGGATTTGGAAATAACCGTCACGAGCAAAGATTCGGCGGTCGTGCTCGGACGTTTTACGCTGGTTAGAGAAAAAGATAAGCCGACCGGATTGTTTACGCTGAACTTTCGCAAATTCAAAGACGGCTGGAAGATCATTATCGACCATACCAGCTGATTTCAGATTTAACTCGGCGGCGTGCGGGTTCTAAAAATATCGAAAATGTCCCGTCACTTTCCAGTCGAATAATCGATCTTCAGCGCGGGTTCCGCCGCCGATATTGTGAATTATCAGGTAGCGTTTAGACTTTTCGTTCCAGAGATTTGAAACCAAGCCGATATGCGTCATTCCCTTGCCGTCCAGATCCCACGTCACGATGTCGCCCGGTTTGTAATTTTTCGCATCCGAACTGACCGGCAGAGATTTTCCCTCGCGCGTTAAAAATGTCTGGAGGTTGGGCACGCGGCGATGGTCAATGTTCGTGTCGGTTTTCGGCAAATTCCACTTTTTCGGATAAACGGCAAAATTCGCGCTCATATCTTCGTGAACTTCCTTTTGCAGGTCGATTCCCGCTTTGCGAAACGCGCGGATCACGACATCGGTGCAGGCGCCCGTTTCCGGCGGGACGTCGCCGTTCGGATATGGGATCACGAAATAATCCTGCGAGTAGTTTTTCGTGATCTTCGTCTGTTCGAGCGCGCTTTCGAGCAAGGCTTTGACGGCGGGCGATTCGATCTCGGCAATCGGCGGCTTTTCTTCCGAAACGACCGGCGTGTTTTCCCGGAGAACGGATTGATTGCCGCAGGCAAAATTGAAAAGTAAAATGATGAATAAATTCAAAAAAAGCAAAAATCGTTTCATAAATTTTCAGACGATACTTCAGGTAATTTCAATGTAAGGTTAAAAGCCGGCGACAGTCAATATTTTTTTTGGTTCTTCGGTAATTATGTGATAAATAATAAAACGCACGTTTTTGTAAAGACAAAACTTGAACTGACAAAATACGTTTCGTTGTTTGATCTTAAAATAAAATGAGATCACGGAAATAAAAACCGTCCCGAACGAATCAATATCTGAAAGGAGGCTGGAGCAGCTGAAGATGCCTGAAAATACTTTGGAGTATTCCCGTCGTTTATATGAAAGAGTTATCGATTGGTATAAAAACGCCGACTCGAAAGCCCAGATCATACTCACGCTCAACGGTGCTTTTGTCGCCTTTCTGACATCTTCGATCTTTAAAAATCCCGATGAATTATTGAAACTGACCAACAAATTCAGCGCCTTTACGTGGCTTTTTTTGTCGCTGATGTGTGTTTGCCTGGTCGGTTCGATCGTCTGCGCGCTGATGTGTCTGTGGTCGCGCATCGCCTTTTCCGCCGAGCGCGACGAGATGATCTTGAGCCAAATAGAAAATCTGAAAGAAACCGGCGAATATTCACCGAATCTGATGCTGTTTTTCAAAACGATCGCGATGCTCGATGCCGAAAAATTTCAGACGCAGTTGACAAAAATAGATCCGGAATTCGAGATAAAAGCACTCGCGAGCCAAATCTATCTTCTCTCGAAAAGAGTTTACGCCAAGCATCTTTTGGTTAACTACGGTTTTGCATCGGTCGGCGGCGCTTTGATCTTTTTCCTGCTCGGCGGCATCAGCTATCTGGCAAACTTAAGGTAAGGGAAAAATGAAAAAAACGCTTTTATACAGGCTTTTCGGGATCGGCAAAATTCCCGCGCAATATAGTTCGGCGCTTGCTGCCGAAGGCGTCATCCTTTCGGACGAAGGCATCAAGGGAACGGTAACCTATCTTAATTTTCGCGCGCCTCATCGCTATTCGAACTGGAAACGGCAATGGTACACGGCAGCGATCGCGCTGACCGACGCGCGGCTTTTAGGTTTTCAATATTCCAGCCCGATCATTGATGTTCCGTTGACGGATGCGCGTTTCCGTCAGCTTAATTTTTCGGTCGAAAACGATTCTACATTGCTCGTCGCTTTTGACGCATCGCTTTTTCACGATGATTGGTCGGGCAACATTGAATACCGTTTTCAAACACAATTGGCGCAGGAATTTCTCGACAAATTAACTCAAAAGCAGCAAATATAACCAAATTTAAAGCCGGAGCGCGGGCATCTCTCTGCCCGCGCTCCAATTTTCAAAACTTCGGATTTTTGACGATGCGCGGACGGGTGAAAATGTCCGGTTTGGCTGACGTCGAAAGCTTGCTTTTGTCCGCCGTTTTTTTATCCGGCGGCGGTTTGAGGTCGCCTTTTTTGTCGAAAACCTTATTTTCCGCAGGCTTGGTTTTGATTACCTGTTCGCGGCTTTCGGAATTTTCCTTAACTGCCTGTTTTTTGTTGCGAACTTGCGTGCTCGGGACGACCGTTTTTTCGTTGATTTCACGCGGCTGAAAATCGGGCAGAGCGGGCACGTCGGAATTATCGGCATCGGAAGACGAATTGTTGACCGCGAGCCGTTCGGGCTTGACGGTCGCCGGTTTGTCGGTTTCCGCAACCTTGTCGGGTTCGGCGGATTTCGGCAATATTTTATCGCTCGGAGCCGTTTGCGCGGTCGTTTGTTCGGCAGCACTTGACGATTGAAACTGTCGGCTGAGCAATGTTCCGCCGACGGCTAAAACAAACAAAGCGGCAATCCCTGCACCCGTTAATATTTTTCGCTTGTCGGGCAGATTCCACGAAGTTCCCGAATCGTCGTAAGAAAAAACAGGGAGTTCCGCCGCATAATTCCGGCGCGGTTCCGCCTCTTTCGAAACCGCCTCAACCGGCGCGTCGATCTCGCCGAGGTGGGTGACCGCGGCGGAATCTTCTTCGTCAATAAGAAGCGGCGCGGGCGCAAATTCCGCATCGGCGATCTCTTTTTTCTTCTTTCCGAGAGCCTGCGTGATGGTCGGAACATCGTCGGGCTGCTCCCATTCGATCAGGGCAGGCTCGCTGGTTTTGTGAATATCCGCAACTCTCGATTTGAGACTGAAAATCGGGGTAATTTCGGTAATGACAATATTTTTGGGCAAAGGATTTTCGACGATCGATTCAATCGGCGGAAGTTTATTGGTCGTCAAATCGAGGTAGATCACCGCCGAAGGTTCCGCTTTTTCCACTTTTTCCCCGATTGGTTCATTTTCTGCGGCAGCGGCTGCGTTTTCGGCAATCAATTCACTTTCGACCGCTGTTTCATTTTCAACAAATGGATGATTTTCGACTCCCGCTACGTCTTCAGCAACCGGCTGATTTTCC
>DATLOR010000395.1:0-5849 GCA_035536135.1 Pyrinomonadaceae bacterium
AAATTATGTCTAAAAACGATCAAAATATCATAGAACAAATCAAGGCTGGAAGTTTGAACCAATCAGAGCTTCAGGCGATGTTTTCCGACTCACTTGCCGCCGCCAATGCCGTCAATGTTACTGATTGGGGAGTTTGTTATAACTCCGCCACGGGACAACTCAGCGAGTATGCCACGGTCACTGCGATCAATCCCGGTAATCCGATCACGGGGATCGGAATGATTGCTTATACAAATGACGGGTCGAGTATGCTTTGTGTTCAATACACAAATGATTTCAACAGTCCGAGTATTGCAACATCCATCGGCACAACGCTTTATACGCCCTCGATGGGTAATCAGGTGCTCTGTATTATCTATGGCTGGACGCAGCAATCAAGTTACTATTTTTCGCAGACGCTCACAGTTGGCTCGTGCTGACAATTTGGCGAAATCCGGGCTGAATTGAAACTGTGCGTATCACACGAATTTTTCACGAAGTAGATCTAAAATCTCGTGATAATTCGTGTGATGTGCGTTTCTTTGCTCGAAACGATTTAAAATTTTATTCCGCTTGTTTGGTAAATTGACTGACTAATGTAAACTTTATTTCTTTGTTTTCGACTCTTTCAAAGTTGAATTCTGAGAATCAAGAAAGGCTAACAATGCAATTTATCGGAATCGATTTCGGCACGTCAAACTCTTTGGCAACACTCGTCAGGAACAACAAAATTGAATTCGTCAAATTTCCCGACGAAAATATCAGTAATCCGACAATTCTATACTTTCCGCAGAAATCAAAACAGCATTACATCGGAAACGAGGCGGTTTATCGTTATCTGGCGAATCTCGAAGAAAATCATGATGCCGGAAGATTGATGCTGAGCATCAAGACCCTGCTACCCGAAGCGAATTTCGACCATACTTCGGTAATCGGTTTCGGTCGCCTGAGTGCCGAAGATCTCGCGGCGCGGTTTCTCTGGGTGCTCAAGGAATATGCCGAAAACCAGTTTTCCGAGCAGTTTGACGGCGTGGTTTTGGGGCGACCCGTGCATTTTTCAGATCTTGCCGTAACGAGACTCGAAAACGCCGCGAAAAAAGCCGGATTTAAGGAAGTTATTTTCTGGCTCGAACCGGTCGCGGCGGCACTCGCGCACGAAATTACGACATCCGAAGATGAGCTCGTCTGCGTGGTCGATCTCGGCGGCGGCACGAGCGATATTTGTATTATCGAAACATCGCCGAAACGTTCCTTATCGGCGAAAAGGGATAATGATATTAAGGCGGTCAGCGGCGTTAATCAGGCAGGTGACGAGCTGAGTTCCCGAATTATGAGGCATAAGCTCGCCCCGAAGTTCGGCGCGGGTTCGACCTTTATGTCGCTCGGCAAGGAAATGCCTTTTCCCGTTCACCTGATCGAGCGGATCTCCCGTTGGCACCGCATCAACCTTTTAAAAAACAGCCGCGACATCGGCGATATTTTAGCCATTTCACGTTCGTCGGACAGACCCGAAGATGTCAAAAGGCTGCTCAATCTGATCAAACATCATTACGGGTTTGAATTATTTCAGTCGATCGATTCCGCCAAAAGGCATTTATCGAAAGCTGAACGGGCATTCGTCAAATTCAAACCGCTTGATCTATCGGAAGAAATTTCGCTCAAGGAATTTGAAAATCTGATCGAACCGGTCGCGGCAAAAATTGAACAAGCCATTCACGATTCTCTAATGGCGGCTTCGGTCAAGGCTGAAAATATCAGGCGCGTGCTTTTAACGGGAGGAACTTCGCAGATCCCGATGCTGAACGAAATGGTCATTAAAATATTCGGCGCGGAGAAAATCATCCGACCCGATTATTTCAGTTCGGTGGCAACCGGTTTGGGCTATGTGGCTTCGCGGTTTAAGTAAGATGATATTTTACCTTTATCATTTTTGAATGTTTGCGGATTCCGTTTCGGCAAAGATACAATATTGATACGAAAAGATTAAAAAAACGATATAAAACTATAAATTTTGATAAATTGAAGATAACCGGAAATTATGGAAATAAACATTTGCTCCCGGTTTCTACCCGATCATTATCTTTGTTTACAATAAAATAACTAAATGAAACAAAAAGTTAGAGTTGCAAGCGGTCAGGGTTTTTGGGGCGATTTGCTGACGGCTCCGGTCGAACAGGTGCGCGGCGGACAGATCGATTATCTGATGCTCGATTATCTGGCGGAAGTGACGATGTCGATTTTGCAGAAACAGCGTTCACGTGATCCGAACGCGGGTTATGCGCGGGATTTTATCAGCCTGATGCGCGAGATTTTGCCCGATTGCGTCGAAAAAAATATCAAGGTCACGGCAAACGCGGGCGGCGTCAATGTCGAGGGCTGTGCCGAAGCCGTGCGCGAAGTGGCAAAGGAGCTCGGTCTTTCGGGAAAATTTAAGATCGGCATCGTGACCGGCGACGACATTCTCGGCAAGCTCGACGAATTTCTCGAAAAAGGCGTTGAGATCACAAATATGGACACGGGCGAATCGCTTGCGTCGATCCGCGACAAAGTTCAATCGGCGAATGTTTATCTCGGCGCACAGCCGCTTGTCGAAGCTTTGAATCAAGGCGCGCAGATCGTGATCGGCGGACGCCTGACCGATACGGGCTTGACGCTTGCGCCGCTGATGCACGAATTCGGCTGGACGTTCGAAGATTGGGACAAGATCGCCGCCGGCACGATCGCGGGACACACGATCGAATGCGGCGGGCAGTGTTCGGGCGGCAATTGCCAGTTTGACTGGCAGAATATTCCCGAACTGGCGAACATCGGTTTTCCGATCGTCGAAGCTTCGCCCAGCGGCGAATTCGTGATCACGAAACACGAAGGCACGGGCGGACGCATCAATATTCAATCGGTCAAAGAACAGCTTTTGTATGAAATGGGCGACCCGCACAGCTACATCACGCCCGATGTCGTCGCGGATTTCACAAGCATCCATTTAGCCGACGACGGAGAAAACCGCGTCAAGGTTTTCGGCATTAAGGGCAATCCGAATACCGAATTTTACAAAGTTTCGATCGCGTATTCGGCAGGTTGGAAAGCCGTCGGAACGCTTGTTTATGCTTACCCCGATGCTTATGCGAAAGCGCAAGCCGCCGATAAAATCCTCCGCGCAAGATTAGAAAAATTAGGTTTGCAGTTCGACGTGATTTTAACGGAATTTGTCGGTGTCAACGCGACGCACGGGCATCTCGCGGGGGAACCCTCGCCGGATATTCCCGAAGTTCAGCTGCGTTTCGGCGTGCGCGGGCAGAGCAAAACGGATGTTGAAAGATTTACCAAAGAACTCGCGCCGTTAATTCTTACCGGACCTCCGGCGGTCACGGGGTTCGCGGGCGGACGACCGAAAGTCGAAGAAATTATGGCGTATTTTCCCGCGCTCATTCCGAAAACCTTGATCGAAACGAAAGTTTCGGTGATTGACGCGTAATTTGCATATAAAATTAATGAAAAAAGCACTGTATCTCGTTTGAAATACAGTGCTTTTTATTGGGTACCTGAGCTAATTACAAATAATTATTCGGTTTCTTCGTCCAAAATCTTCACGTCAACATTTGTCTGGCGGAATTTCGAGTATTCGAAACCGATCGTTGTATCTTTGACGGTGTAATATTTGCTGCCGTCCTTTTTGGCGTTATAAACGGTCAGCACGATGTTTTTCGGGACGAGGATGCCGTAATCGCTCGTTTGATATTCAAAAATGGTCGAAAGGATCACGAGCGGCTGTGAAACTTGCGCCGTTAAGTCCCGTTCTTCGCGCCAGATCTGGAATGTTTTTGCGTCGATCCAGAGCTTTCCGCGCAGGAAGACACCTTCTTTTTTGAGCGAACCCGGCAGATCGAGTCCAAAACTCAGATAAAACTGGTCGGGCGAAAGATTTTTATTATCGACCGTGATATTCGGGCTTTTTTTCGTCTGCTGAAAGCTCACGACATAAACTTCGTTGCCCTGATAGTTTTCCGTTCCGAGGAGTTTGAAATCAAAATTCGGGCGGAGATTCGGCGCGAGCGCAACTGCTTCGTTAAGCGTCAGACCGTAAACCGTCCAGGAATTATCGTATTTTGAGCTTTCCTTTTCGAGTTTTTTGAGTTCGCTTTCGAGCGTCGTCTGTTTGTCGAGCTCCGCAAGAAATTCCTCGCCGCGTTTCTGGCTGTCGGGAATCAATTTGCCGTTGACTTCGAGCACGTTGCGAAGCTCGGCGGTCGTTTTCGCGTTTTTGCCCGATTGATACACGAGAAAGCTCGATTTAACGGTCGCTTTTTTGTCGGAATTTCCTTTTTTATAGAATTCCTCGAAAGTTTTCAGTTCGTCCGCGAGCAGATTTCTAAAGGTTTCGCGGTAAAATTCCGTTTGTTTTTGCGTTTCGGTCAAAATAGTTTCCAAAGCCGGCGGATTCGGCACAGCGACTGGAATTGTGTCATATATCGGTGGAGGTGTCGGCTTCGCCACCGGAGTTTGCGCGCAAATACTGACTGCGCCAATAAAAATTATCGTCAATGCGCCAAAAATAGATTTTTTCATAAATTTCCCCCTTTTCATTTCAAACTTGATATATTATTGAAACATATTTTTCGTGTTTACCGAAACAATTTATGAGCGAACAAGCCGAAACCTGGGAAAGAATCGAATCAAAGGAAATTGCCGATTGCCGCGTTTTCAAAGTGCGCGAAAATCTGATGCGCAACGGCGACAAAACAGGGAAGTTTTACGTGATCGAAAACCCGGATTGGGTCAATATCGTCGCGCTGACCAAAGATTACAAAGTGGTTTTGATCGAACAATTTCGTCAAGGCATCGAAGAAGTGATTCTCGAAATTCCGGGCGGAATGATCGACGGTGACGAATCGCCCGAATCGGCGGCACGGCGCGAGCTTCTCGAAGAAACCGGCTATTCGGCGGAAGAATTTGTGTTTTTGGGCAAATCGCGCCCGAATCCGGCAATTCAAAACAACTGGGTCTATCATTTTACCGCCGTCAACGCCGAAAAAACCGGGGAAGTCGAATTTGACGATCACGAATCGGTCGTGACCAGACTTTGCCCTGTGATCAGAATTCCGGATTTGATCCAAACGGGAGAAATCACGCATTCTTTGGTGCTTGCCGCGTTTCAGTATTTTTCTTTTTATATGATGAAAGCTTAGAATATTTTTATGAAAATCGAACTGACAAAATTAGCTCATGCCCGTTCGGGCGACAAAGGCGACACGGCAAACGTCGGCGTGATCGCATTCAAAGATGAAATTTACCCGATTCTCGTGCGCGAAGTGACGGCGGAAAAGGTCAAACAACATTTCGGCGCAATGGTCAAGGGCGAGGTCGAACGCTTTGAACTGCCGAATCTCGGAGCGCTCAACTTTTTGCTCCACGAAAGTTTGGGCGGCGGCGGTACTTTATCCCTGATGACCGACGCGCAGGGTAAAACATTCTCGACCGCGCTCCTCAGGATGAAAATCGATTTGTCCGACGAAGAAATTAAAGCATTAAATCTGAACTAATAATTACTCAAAAATATAAGGGAGTTGTTTTTGTATTTATGAAAAACAATTTGTTATTACTCGCAATAGTTTTAGCGGTGTTCACCTTTGCGTCATATTCTCAGGGAGTTAACTCGGCAATCGACTTAAAGTCTTCACGGCAAATGTATCAAAATATCCTCAAGACAATTAAGGACGAAATAAAAGAAAAATACTACGACCCGAAGTTGGGCGGCATAGATGTCGAGAGCAATTTCAAGAAGGCAGGCGATTTAATCAACGAAGCCAAAACGATCGAGGAAATGGCTGATATTATCGCCAGATTTTTATATCCTTTCAATGATTCGCATCTTT
>DATLOR010000396.1:0-12608 GCA_035536135.1 Pyrinomonadaceae bacterium
TTCCCTGTCCCTGTAAAACAGGTGTATCGTTATCTTTCTTGACAACCTCTGCTTTCTTTACGACTTCCTCTTTTTGTATTACTTCATCGCCGAGTGTTCGTTCCGCGCCATTACCGATTTCGATTCCGCCCGCCTTTTTGCTGGTCTTTAATGAATTAAGAAACGTTTTAACCTGCGGGTTGTTTTCGTCCGCGCCGACGACCCAAAATTCAAACCATCGGTCGTTTTTAGGATCGTTAATAAATTTACGGATTTCATCTTTGTTTTCAAGTATCACTTCGTTTGCCTTATTGGTTTGACGTTCTTTCAAGGCTAATAAGGGAAGACTCTTTAAATATTGCACTCTATTTTCAAAATTTGTTTTGTCGAATTCTTTTTTTTCACTGCAAAATGCCGGAATGTCTATTTTTCTTGTGATCCTAACTGCATAAGCCACACCGTCGGCGTAACTTCCGTATGAAAATGATTGTTCGCCCCGGCATTGAGTACTATCATTAACAACCACCGGCAATTTCGGCATCAAAAAAGATACTTTAATGCTTTCTACTGAATAATTTACCCAATTTACAGGCGATGTATATTTATTTGTTTGAGAAATTCCCGAGCCGCCGAAAATTAAGAGGAATATTAACGTAAAAAATAGATTTGTCAGAATTTTGGTTTTCATAACTCGTTAATTAATTTGCTTTTCTAAAAAACTTTCGGGCTTTTATTACCTTCGCGTGCAACTCTTTTTATCGCTTTTTCTTCAAACAGATGTTATCATTTTTTGTGAAAAATTCTATTCGGCAGTAATTTTCAGGAGATTTTTATAGTGAAAAAATATTCGACTCTGTTCGGCTTACTACTTTCTATAATCTTAGCTTTTTCAAGTATTCAGGCTCAAACCGATTCGGCGGTTTCCAAAACAAACCCGAAAACCACAACAGAAAGCAAAACTGTTACGAAAACATCGAAAGTCGTGACCTCGGAATCGATCGAATCGGATGTCGCGGAAGTTTTGAGCTTGATCGAAGCTAACCACGTCAACGGCAAGAATCTCGATTACAACGAGCTTTTCAAGACCTCGATCGATTCGATGCTCCACACGCTCGACCCGCACTCGAACTATTTTGACGCCAAGGAATTTGAGCAGTTCCGCACCGACCAGAGCTCGCGCTATTTCGGAATCGGCGCCACGATCGGCGATCTTTCGGATGCCAACGGCAATGTTATCGCAACCTACATCAAAGCAACTTTTGACGGCGCGCCCGCCAATCGTGCCGGACTCGGTTACGGCGATAAGATTTTGGAAGTCAACGGCGTTTCGATGCTCGGCAAACCGTTTAGCGAAGTCCGCACATTCCTGCGCGGACCGCGCGGCACGGCGGCTAAACTGACGGTCGAAAAATACGGCACGGGCAAACGCGAAACGGTCGAGATCATCCGCGATGCGGTCGCGCAGCCGTCAATTTCCGAAGCTTATATGATTCGTCCCGGAGTCGGCTATATCAATATGTCGGGCGGTTTCAACCAAACGACATTTGCCGAATTTCGTCAGGCGATGACGCAGCTCAAAGCCGAAGGAATGCAGCAGCTTGTGATCGATCTGCGCAACAACGGCGGCGGTTTGGTCAATCAGGCTTATTACGTGGCAAACACATTTATCGGCAAAGGACAGACGATTTTCACGCAGAAAGGCAGACTCGACGGAACCGCCGACACGTATCCTTCGACCAATGCGACGCCCGACGAAACACCGCTCGTCGTGCTGGTCAACCGCAATACGGCTTCCGCCTCGGAAATTCTTGCCGGCGCGCTCCAAGACCACGACCGCGCATTGATCGTCGGTGAAAATTCGTTCGGCAAAGGTTTGGTGCAGAATCCGTTTCAGCTCGAATACGGCTCGATGCTGCTTTTGACCATCGCCAAATACGAAACGCCTTCGGGACGCCTGATCCAGCGTGATTATTCGGACGGCAATCTTTACGATTACTACACGAAAGGCGGAACTTTCCGCGATGAAAATGGCAATCAAACGCCGAAAGGCGCGCAAACCAAGACCGATTCAGGCAGAACGGTTTACGGCGGCGGCGGCATTATGCCGGACGAGGTCATCAAACCGCAAACCTTGAGTCAGGAAAGTCTGCGTATCCAACAAAAACTGGTCAATCCCGTTTTTGCCTTTGCGCTCGATCTGGCTTTCGGAAAGATCCCGGGCTACGAGCTGTATAAAGTTGATAAACCGATCAAATTCGATTACGACATCAAACCGAAGGATTTTGAAATTACCGATACGATCTATCAGGCGTTCAAAACCTACGCGGTGCAGAAATACAAAGTTCCGGCAGCACAGGTCGATAAGGAAAAAGAATTCGTACTGCGGACTCTGCGCACCGAACTCGTGACGGCGGCATACGGTTCGCAAACTTCGTTTCAGGTTTTCAACGAATACGATAACCAATTGCTGAAAGCGATCGAATTATTGCCGGAAGCCAAACAGCTGGCGATCGAAGGCGCGAAAGCGAATGCGAAAAAACTAAATTCGAGTTTAACCAATCGCTAAACCCGATCGGCACAAAAAGCACGAAAGACGCAAAAGTTAATTACAACTTTTGCGTCTTTTTATTATTTACGGCTAAAAAATTAGGCAGCCAACCATTTGATCAGATAAAAAACTCCGAATCCCGCGCCGATCAAAAGCAGCACTAAAAAGAAGATTGCCGCGCCGACAATGACTTTGAATTTTTTGTAACGGTTTTCGTCCGGCGGCGAAAGTTGATTCTGCGGAAAATACGGCGGTGGTCTGTTCATAAAATTTAGTTCCAAGTTCCAGGTTCCGGATTACTTTATTCAAAGTTATCATTTGAATCCGGTGAAAGCAACCTGAAGCCTGGAACCCAGAACTTGGAACTTGAAACCTGGAACCTTAGCGTGGCAGAGGCTGTTCGAGATTTGCCAGCCCGTATGCTAAAACCGCCATCACCGAACAGTTTTCCGCCAATTCTTTCGCGTTAACTTTATCGAAAGTATCGGCTTCGGTGTGGTGATAATTAAAATAAGTCCGCGTATCGAACCACGGTCCGAACGACGGAACGCCCTTCGCGGTCAGCGTGCTGATGTCGGAACTCGCGCTCGGCTGAACATTTATTTGTCCCGCGCCCTGCCGGTTCAAAATATCGGCGATCGGACGTAAAAACGGTAACGCTTCCGGTTTACCGGCGAAAATAAAACCGATCGGATAACTCGCGCCCAGATCGCCTTCGATCGCGGCAAAATGCTTTTCGGGTTTTTCTTCTTCGGCATATTTGGTCGCGCCGACAAAGCCGTTTTCCTCGTTCATAAAAGCGACGACGCGAATCGTGCGTTTCGGTTTTAATTTCAGTTGTTTCAAAATATAAACCGTCTGCATCGCCATCGAAACGCCGACCGCATCGTCGAGCGCGCCCGTTCCCAAGTCCCACGAATCGAGATGTCCGCCGACGACGACGATTTCGTCGGGCTTTTCGCTTCCCTTCAAATCGGCGATGACATTGTAGCTCGTCACATCGGGCAGTTTTTTCGGCGTGAGAAGAAGTTTCATCCGCACTTTCCCCATTTTCGCGAGATAAGCGATCGTTTCCGCATCTTCGTAGGAAACCGCCGCCGCCGGAATTTGTTTGACACCGTCGGCATAACGAAGTCCGCCGGTGTGCGCGATACGATTTTGCGAACCGCCTGCCGAACGCACCAGAACCGCGAGCGCCCCGAGCCGAGCCGCCGCCGAGGCGCCGCCGCCGCGATACGCCGTAACCTGCCCGTAAGCCGCGCCCGCCTGGTTCAAATCCGCGAGAGTTTTATCGAATTTGACGTTGAAAAGCACGATTTTCCCCTCGACATTTTTCGCGCCGAGCTTATTCAGTTCGTCATAGCTTTCGACCACGACGACCTCGGCGAACAAACCATTTTCATCGGTCGCGACACTCCCGCCGAGCGCGGTCAGAACGATTTTCTGCGTTGTGCCCTGCGCCATTCCGTTCCATTCAACCAGCTCGCCTTTTTCCTCGCCGCGCACCCAATGCGGCACGGTCAATTTCTGAAGGCGAACATCTAAACCGAGTTTCCGCATCTCTTCGGCGACATACTGGACGGCGCGTTCGGCTTGCGGCGAACCCGAAAGGCGCGGTCCGATATTATTTGAAAGATACGCCGTCTGCCGGTAGCCGTAATCGCTTTCGAGCGATGATTGCTGAATTTTCTGCAAATCCGCGAGCGTTTTTTCGCTGTACAGAACCGGTGTCGGCGAAGGTGTTTGGGCAAACACGCCGACGGTCATCAAAAAGCACGACAAAATCAAACCATAAATTCTCATATCAAACATCTTAGCCGAAACTTTCCAACTTCCAAAATTCTATGCAATAATACCCACATTCAGCCTTTTTTTTCCAAACAAACCAGGCAGCGGGTTCAATGTTTCTTACTCGTTTTATTTCTGTCAGTATCCAGTATTTTGGCAGATGAATACGGATTTGACGTTTGGACGACAGCGAACGGCTTGCCGCAAAATACCGTGACGGGAGTGGTGCAAACGCCCGACGGATATTTGTGGCTGAGTACGTTTGACGGCTTGGCAAAGTTTGACGGCGTGCGGTTCACGATTTTTGATAAGGGCAATACGAAAGGGATTCTCAACAATCGGTTTTCAGGCATTTTTGCCGACAAAGACGGGGCAATTTGGGCGATGACCGAAAATGGCGCGGTGACGGTTTTTCAAAAAGGCACGTTTGCCTCCTACCAGATCACCGAAACCCTGATCGCGATCGTTTCGGATGCTCAGGGTTATGCCGTGATCGAAACGACTGACGGTTTTTATTATTTGCAGGACGGCAAGCTGGTTCCGACTTCCGACCAAAAGAAAAGGAATGTCAAAACCGTTTTCTACGGAAAATCCCGGTTGAAATGGACATTTGATCAAAACAGTATCTCGCGGGAGAAAGACGGAGAAACAACAACCTATCCGCTCAGTCTGCCGCTTGAATATCTGAATTCCTCGATTAGTCTGTATGTTCACGAAGATCATCAGGGAGTTTTGTGGATTAAGCTTGCGGACAAACTTTTTCGCCTCGCCGACGGTGTCGCCGAGACATTCACGAAAAACGAAATCCCGGCTTTCAATGAATTAACGCCCCGACAAATTTTCGATGCTGCTGACGGAAGCGTTTGGTTCGTTTTCGGAGGCGCAAAAACGTACGCTAAGTTATTGAAATATCAGGACAACCGATTCACATCATATTACTTGGGCGAAACTGTTGACGGAATCTTTGGAATTACTGACCGCGAAGGCAATTTTTGGTTGGCGACACCGAACGGATTGAAGCGGCTGCGGCAGAAACTGATTACCACGCTTTCGGTCAAAGACGGGCTCAACAGCAATGAAGTTTATCCGCTATTACAAACCGCCAACGGAGATATTTTGATCGGTTCGGTCAAAGGCGTTAACCGTTACTCAAACGCAAAAATTACGGATCTGGGACTTAGCTATCGGGCGGACTTTCCGCTTTATATGCGGAGTTTATGGAAGGATGCCCGGGCACGGGTGTGGCTTGGCTTTCAAGGCGAAGGCGGATTCGGGCGATTTGAAGGACCTTCGGCGGTCAGGCGAATCGGTAAAAATGACACTCCAAACGGAGCGACCGATTTTGCTTCCGACCAGGCGGGCAATATTTGGATCGCGACCGAAGGAGGCTTATACAAATACAAAGACGATCAGGAAATCGCTCATTACACAGTGAAAGACGGTTTGTCGAATGACAAAATTATCACCCTTCACTTTGACCGCGAGCAGAATCTTTGGCTCGGAACATTTGACGGATTGTCGCGGTTCAAGGACGGCAAATTCACCCAGTTTAACGATGTCGAAAATAGTCCGAAAGGATTTGTCCGCGCAATTTATGAAGATTCCGAAGGTGTTCTGTGGTTCGGCACTTACGGCGACGGCTTGGTGCGCTTGCGTGACGGCAGGTTTTTCAATTACCGCGTCGAACACGGACTTTTCAACAACGGCGTTTTTGCCATTTTAGAAGATGATCGCGGCAACTTCTGGATGTCCTCGAATCGCGGCATTCATCGCGTCAGCCGTCAGGAACTCAACGATTTTGCCGACGGGCGCATTCCTAAACTGAACAGCGTTTCTTACGATGAAAAAGACGGAATGCTCAATGCCGAATGCAACGGCGGTCGAATTCCCGCTGCCATTAAAACGACAGCCGGCAAGCTCTGGTTCGCGACGATGGGCGGTGTCGCCATTGTCGATCCCGAATCGGAGCGGGTTAATCCGAACCCGCCGCCCGTGGTCATTGAAAATATTTCGATCGATCGAAAATCCGTTGATCGAAAAACCCCGCAAACAAATGTCGAACTTCAAGCCGGACAATCGAACATCGCGATCGAATACACGGGTTTGAGCTTGATTAAATCCGAACAGATAAAATTCAGATACAAACTCGAAGGGCTTGAAGAAAATTGGGTTGAAGCCGGAACCGAGCGCACAGTGAATTATTCTTACCTGCCGCACGGCGAATATACTTTTCGCGTCATTGCCGCCAATGCCGACGGCGTTTGGAACACCGAAGGCGCGGCGGTGAAAATCATCGTCCGCCCGTATTTTTATCAAACATGGTGGTTTCGTGCGTTGGCGGCATTAGCCGTTTCATTGATCATCTATCTGATTTATCATAACCGCGTTTCGCATCTGCGCGAGATTGCCGAGACGAAAACTAAATTTTCGCGGCAATTGATCGAATCGCAGGAAGCCGAAAGAAAACGGATCGCGGCGGAATTGCACGACGGTTTGGGGCAGAATCTGGTCGTCATCAAAAACCGCGCAATGCTCGGAATCACCAAAGGCGATGACCGGGAACGCGTGAAAAAAGAACTCGGCAGTATTTCCGAATCGGCGACGCAGGCACTCGAAGAAGTGCGTGAGATAACGAACAATTTACGCCCGCAATTGCTCGACCGTTTGGGGTTGACGAAAGCGATAAATGCAATGCTCAAAAAAGTTTCGGGCGTGATCGAAATCGAAAGCGAAATTGATTCGATCGACAATATCTTTAACGAAACGCAAGAAATCAGCGTTTACCGGATCGTGCAGGAATCGGTCAATAACATCATCAAACATTCAAATGCTTCAAATGCGGTTGTGAAGATCAAACGCGTCGAAAGCAAAGTTTTGATCACGATTGAAGACAACGGCAAAGGCTTCGATGTTCTGAATGTCAATAACGGACTCGGATTGGTTGGATTGAAGGAACGGGCGCAATTATTGAACGGCGAGTTTTCGATCGATTCGAAGATCGGAGAAGGAACGAAGCTTCGGGTTGCGATTGAGAGAAATTGACCGAATCTGTCGCTCCGAGGCTTAAATAATATGACCAACGAAATCACCATCATCATCGCCGACGACCATCCGATCGTGCGGAAGGGTTTGCGCGAAGTAATCGAAGAAGATAAAAGACTGCGCGTCGTTTGGGAAGCGAATAACGGGCAGGAAGCCGTCGCCGCAATTGAAAGATTTAGTCCAAACGTCACGATTCTCGATGTTGATATGCCGGTGATGAATGGTTTTGAGGCGGCGCGTGAGATCAAAGCGAAAAAATTACAGACCGAAATTATTTTCTTAACGATGCACCGCGACGAAGATTTATTTAACGCAGCGATCGACCTCGGCGCGAAAGGTTTCGTTCTCAAAGACAGTGCGCTTTCGGACATCGTTGAATGCATCAAAACTGTGGCAGAAAGCGAACATTACGCGAGCCACGCGCTGACGATATTTTTGATAAATCGCAGCCGCCGCGCCATTCAATTAAGCGAAGAACAACCGTCAATCAATGATTTAACACCGACCGAACGCCGTGTATTGAAACTGATTGCCGAAAATCTGACGACAAAGGAAATCGGCGAAGAGCTTTTTATCAGCCCGCGCACCGTCGAAAAGCACCGGCAGAATATCTGCCAAAAATTAAACCTTCAGGGCAGTCATTCCCTGCTCAAATTTGCTTTGCAGCATAAATCCCAGCTTCTTTAACAGACCGATCCAAAATCCAAAATCTAAAATCCAAAATCGAATTACGTAGTTCTACTTATAAAAAATACGCAGAACTGCGAATTTCCGCGCCGCCGTTTTCAAAATATTCTATTTGGTGAACAACCCGAATTGTTTATGGAAATGATGAAAGTCCTGATTGTTGACGATAACGAAAAAGTCCGCGAAGTCGTGCGCGATTATCTGCCCGCCGAGGTTGATGAAATCTTTGAGTGCAGCGACGGCAGCGAGGCTTTTGCCCTTTACCGAAAACATTTGCCTGATTGGGTTTTGATGGATTGGGAAATGCCGAAAATGAACGGCATCACGGCAATCCGCGAAATTATCCGTGAATTTCCCGAAGCGAATATCTGTCTGGTCACGGCGTTTGACGATGAAGACATTCGCGCCGAAGCATATCGGGCAGGCGCGCTGCGGTTTGTCTTAAAAGATAACCTTTTTGAACTTGAAACGATTTTGGTGAGCAAACTAGAGCATTAGAGAAAAATATGATGAAAACGAATAAATCGAGCGACAATCGAATCTCCCGTGTTATGAAACAAGCCATCAGTCTGGCGGTTCTGCTGAGTTTGGCGGCGGGTATTTTGGTCTTGACGCCCGAAAGGGCAAAGGCGGCGGCGAGCCAGTTTGACCAGACTTTCGGGAGCGGCGGCAAGGTTTTTTATATTACAGTCGGCGGCAGCGGCGGATACGGCGACATTGAGATTCAGCCCGACGGCAAAGCGGTCATTGTCGGAAGCGCAGGTTTCGAAGTTATTCGTTTCAACGTGAACGGCACGCCCGACAACACCTTCGACGGCGACGGCTTGGCGCAAGTGCCGTTTCCGGGTCTGAGCCAGTCAAACGCGCTCGCCATTCAAACGGACGGCAAGATCGTCGTTGCCGGGCGTTCTGCCGGAGATCTTGCAGTAGCTCGTTTAAATAGCGACGGTTCGCTCGATTCGACATTCGACGGCGACGGCATCGCCGTTTTGGTTTTACCCGATAGCCAGGAGATTCTTGACATTGCGATTCAGCCGGACGGAAAGATAATCATGGGCGGCAATACCGGAAATAGTCCCCCTGCTCAGGATTTTATGGTCGTCCGCTTTAACGCGAACGGAACGCCGGACGCCGCGTTTGGAACAGGCGGCAACGGCGTTTTCCAGACATCGTTTAATGACGCTGATAATTTTAGCTCGATTGCGCTTCAAACCGACGGTAAGATCGTCGCCGGCGGATCTACTAATTTTGGAGATTTCGCGTTGCTGCGTCTCACCGCAACCGGTTCGCTCGATTCGACCTTTGACACCGACGGTAAGCTGACAACTTCGATCCGGGAATCGGACTTTCTCAATAAAGTCCTGATCCAACCGGACGGAAAGATCATCGCCACGGGCAGCACCCGAAACGCCGGTCAAAGTGTCGATGCGGCGGTAGTTCGTTACAACCCGAACGGAACTCTTGATACGAGTTTTGATGTTGACGGCATAGCTACAACGGATGATGGACCCTTCGAGGAAACTTTCGCCGCCGTACTCCAGCCCGATGGTAAGATTATTGTCACCGAACGACGAGATTTTAACACTTCCGCGCTGATCCGCTTTAATTCAAACGGTTCATTGGACACTTCGTTTCACGGCGACGGGAAATTTACCTTTCCCGCGTCTTTATACACAAACACGACAGCAAATGCAGTCGCTTTGCAGTCGGATGGCAAAATCATAATTACGGGAAAAGTCGGACCTGATTTATTCTTGTCCCGATTGTTAGGCGACCCGCGAGCCGTTGTGACAAACAACACGGGAATCGTGCTCGAAGACCGAAATGGCACCAATCCGCCGTTTCTCAACACTTCGACGGTCAATGTCAGCAATTTGCCCGGCACGATTACAAAAGTGCGCGTCTCGCTCAACAAAATCACACACACCTTTCCCGCCGACCTCGACATTATGCTCGAAAGCCCGACCGGCGTGCGGACGATGCTGATGTCCGATACCGGCGGCGGTTCAAATCAGGGTTTCGTCAATAAAACGATCATCATCGACCAATCCGCCGCGAATACGATTCCTGTCCCGGCAACCGAAAACTTCGGGTATTTCAAACCGACCAATCTCGCCGGATCAACAACTCTCGAACCCGGCGGAATCGACGTTTTCCCCTCGCCCGGTCCCGGTTCACAAAACTACGGCGTTGGGAATCTCGATGTTTTTAACGGCACCAAACCCAATGGAACTTGGAAACTTTACGCCGTGGACGATGAAGCGGCGGATTTCGGCGGTTTCGAAGGTTGGACGCTCGATCTCACAACGACGACTTCACGACTCAATAATCTCGGAGCGGATTTCGACGGCGACGGTCGCACTGACATCTCGATCTTTCGCCCGTCAGTCGGCGAATGGTGGCTTAACCGCAGTTCGACCGCCGTGACGGTCGCCGCGCGGTTCGGTCAGACGACCGACATCATCACGCCCGGCGATTTCACGGGCGATGGCAAAACTGACATCGCTTTCTTCAGACCAAGCACCGGTTTCTGGTTTATTTTGAATAGCGAGAGAGCGTTTTTCTCCTATCCGTTCGGCACTTCGGGCGATATTCCCGCGCCCGCCGATTTCGACGGCGACGGGATCACCGATTCCGCCGTCTTTCGTCCTTCGAATTCAACCTGGTATATCCGCCGATCATCCGACCTCGGCGCGACGATCGTGCAGTTCGGCACCACGGGCGACAAACCCGTCACGGCTGATTACGACGGCGACGGTTTATCGGACATTGCCATTTTCCGCCCGTCGGACGGCAGTTGGTGGTATCTGCAAAGCTCTAATGGTCAATTTAAGGTTTACCGGTTCGGTGTTTCAACCGATAAACCCGTGCCGGCGGATTACACGGGCGACGGCAAAACCGACCTTGCCGTTTTCCGACCTTCGACGGGCGAATGGTTTGTCCAAAGAAGCGAAGACAACAGTTTTTTCTCATTCACGTTCGGCACTTCGGGCGACCTTCCGGCACCGGGCGATTATGACGGCAACGGGATCGCCGATGCCACCGTTTTCCGACCGTCAACGGTCACCTGGTTCTCGCTCACCCAAACGCAGGGAACGATCTTTACAACCTTCGGAGCAAGCGGCGACAAACCCGTGCCCGCCGCGTTTGTCCCGTAACGGAAAACAAAATTTGCGGTTTGAAGAAAAGAAGAGATCGAAAATTTCATCTCTTCTTTTTTTCACGTTCCTCGTTTTTTTTGGCGGAAATGTGCAATAATAATTTTGCTTTTACCATTTCAATTTTGACGAAAAAATTTATGAAAAGATTATCTTTTTTAATACTGATTTGCTGTTTGGCAATGATCAGCGTTTCCGCGCAGACTTTTACCTTCAACGATTTAGTCAAACTCCGCCGCGTCAGCGATCCGCAACTCGCGCCCGACGGTCGCACCGTTGCTTTCACGATCGGCGATGTTGACAAAGCCGCCAACAAAACTTTATCGCAGATTTACACCGTGCGTATTGACGGAAGTAATCTCAAACAAATCACGAAAGGCGACAAATCCAGCAGCAGTCCGCGCTGGTCGCCCGACGGCAAAAAACTTGCCTTTACGACCGGCGGGCAAATCTGGACAATGGACCCGGACGGCGACGATAAAAAACAGATCACGCGCTTTTCGCCGGGCGCCGGAAATCCCGTCTGGTCGCCGGACGGCAAATGGTTTGCGTTTAATTCCGACGTTTATCCCGAATGCAACGGCAACGACGACTGCAATTCGAAAGAAGATGCGCGGGTTGAAAACAGCAAGGTCAAAGCAATTGTTACCGAACGCCTGCTCTATCGTCACTGGGTTGAATGGCGCGACCGTAAACGAACGCACGTTTTTGTCGTTCCGACGAATGGCGGCGCGGTAACCGATATGACGCCGGGCGATTTCGATTCGCCGCCGTATGCCGCCGGAAGCGGCGTTGATTACGCATTTTCGCCCGATTCGCAGGATCTGGCGGTATTGCGAAATCCCGATAAGATCGAGGCGATCTCGACAAACAGCGACATTTACATCGTACGAATGCCCGGTTTTTCGCGCAAAACGATTGAAATGCTCTGGAAGGACGGCAACGTCAAAAACATCACCGCGAGTAACCGCGGCTACGACGTTTCGCCCGTTTACACGCCCGACGGCAAATATATTTTGTATCGTTCGCAGGCGCGCGAAGGCTTTGAAGCCGACCGCTGGCGCATTATGCGCTACAACCGGGCAAACGGCGAAACGAAAGAATTGACCATCGGTTTCGACCAGCAAGTCGACGAAATGATTCTCTCGCCCGACGGCAAAACCATTTATTTCACAGCCAATACGCGCGGCAAAGAACCGATCTACAGCGTGCCGCTCGAACCGAACTTTAACTTGCGAATCGCGACGCACGTTAAACAAATTCGCAATGACGGATTTTTCAGCGGTTTGAGCATCACGCCCGACGGCAAAAATTTCGTTGCCGTTTCAAGTTCGATGACAAGTCCGGCGGAAGTTTACCGAGTTTCGGCAGACGGCGGCGAAATGACGAATCTGAGCAAAGCAAAC
>DATLOR010000397.1:0-5819 GCA_035536135.1 Pyrinomonadaceae bacterium
ATCGTCAATTTTGCCCGCGCGGGCGAAGCCTCGGCGATCGTTCTCTCGCCGAAATTAGCCGACGAAAACCCAGATCTCGCCGAAAAACTGCTCGACGCGGGACTCGAAGTCAAGGTTTGGGATTTCACGGAAGTTTTTGAAATGCAGTCGGAAACCGAAGAAGCGCGGCGCAACGCCCTGCTTCCGCCGAAGATTTTGTCGAATTCGGTCGCCTCGCTGATCTTCACATCAGGTACGACCGGAACGCCGAAAGCCGTGATGCTTTCGCACAAAAATTTCGTCAATATGATCTCGATGTTATCCAGCGTTTTGGATATGGACATCACCGACGGCGTTTTATCGGTCTTGCCGATGCATCACACATTTGAATTTTCGGCAGGTTTCTTAACGCCGTTTTCAAACGGAACGCAGATCACATATCTCGACGAACTCAATGCCGAAGAGCTTTCGCACGCGATCGAAAACGGTCACGTGACGGGTATGGTCGGCGTTCCCGCACTCTGGGAAATGCTTCACCGGAGAATTAAAACACGAATGCGCGAACGCGGCGATTGGTTCGCAGATCTGGCGGATAACGTCATCGAATTCAACGCCTGGGTGCGCGACAATACGCCGTTTAATCTCGGACCGATCATCTTTTTCCCGATTCATCAAGGGATGGGCGGCAAGATGCGCTACCTGATCTCGGGCGGTTCGGCGCTTTCGGAAAAAGTCCAGAAAGATTTACACGGATTAGGGTTCACGGTTTTGGAAGGCTACGGTTTGACGGAATCATCGCCCGTTTTGACCGTCGCGCGTCCGGGCAATAAACTTCTGCGCGGAAGCGTCGGCAAGCCCTTGCCGGGGGTCGAGGTGAAAATCGAAGCGCCGGACGAAAACGGTGTCGGCGAAGTTTTAGCGCGCGGGCAGAACATTATGCTCGGTTATTACAACAACGAGGAAGCGACCGAATCGGTTCTGCAAGACCGTTGGCTGAAAACGGGCGATCTCGGCAAGCTCGACGAAGACGGAAATCTTTATATCGTCGGGCGTTCGAAAGATGTCATTATCGACTCGAACGGCAAAAATATATACCCGGACGAGATCGAAGATCATTACGGAAAGTCGGCTTTTATCAAGGAATTATCAGTGGTCGGTTTGCCGGACGATGACGGCGGCGAGAAAATTTCCGCGCTCGTCGTGCCGGATTACGAGCACGACATCGCGCTCTCGCGCTCAGATACGAATAAACGCGTCGAAGAACATTTCCGCGAAGTTTCCGCCGGGCTGCCCTTTTTCAAACGCGTCAAGATTCTGCATCTGACGCCGTTCGAACTGCCGCGCACGGCGACGCGCAAAGTAAAACGCCCCGAAGTCGTCGCGATGCTGCAGAATCTCGAAGAACGGGCGAAAAAGAAAACGAAGCAGGTTGCCGAGACGAAAGGCGACGACACCGCGCTGTGGATTCGCAAGGTCGTGGCGTCGGTTTCAAACCGCGCCTTGTCGGAGGTCGATCTCGGCAGTAAACTTGCCGATCTGGGTTTTGACAGCCTGATGTTTGTCGAACTGCAAGCGGCGGTCGAAGATGCGGGCGGACGCGTCGTTTCGCCCGATACTTTGAACGAAGTGCAGACCGTCCGCGAGCTTCTGACGGCGGTTCAGCGCGTCGATAAATCGAAAAAACTCGTTGACACGCCCGAAAAAGAAGAAAGAACCGAGGACGAAATTTTTATTCCTTCGATCGTTCGGCAGGTCGGCAACCAACTGATCGATTTTGCGCAGGACAAACTCTACGACAATGTTCTGAAAACGAAGATCGAAGGCGAAATGAATGTGCCGATGCACACGAATTTCATCGTCGCGCCGAATCACGCTTCGCATATCGATACGGGACTCGTCAAAAAGGCTTTGGGCAAAGATGTGGCGGAACAAACCGTCGCGGTCGCTGCCGCCGATTACTGGTTCGACACGAAATACAAACGCGCTTATATGAACAACTTCACGACGCTCATTCCGATCGAGCGCACGGGAAGTCTGCGTCAATCTCTGCGCCACGTCACGGAGATCTTAAAGGAAGGCTACAACACCCTGATCTTCCCTGAAGGCACCCGTTCGACAACGGGCGAAATTTCCGAATTCAAACCGATCATCGGCTATCTTGCCCTCAACGAAAAGATCGGAATTCTGCCGATTTATCTCTGGGGAACTTTCGAAGCGTTTCCGAAAGGCATGACGATTCCGAAAAAAGACAGTCTCGGTGCGGAGATCGGCGCGAAGATCGGCAGATTTTTGGAGTATGACGAACTTTTTGAGATGACGAAAGGCGTGCCGAACACCGAAGCCTACCGCTTGATCGCCGCGAGAGTCCAATTCGAGATCGAAAATATGCGCGACGGCAAGCGCGACAAATTCGATGTCGCCGCCGTCCGTAAAAAGTGGAAAGCCGAACGAAGAAAAACGCGCAAACAAGAGCCGGTGATTGATGAGTAAATTTGAGCAGTTGGGTTTTTAGGTCATAGAAAAAAAAGAGCCGAAGAACTTGAAATTCTTCGGCTCTTGGAAAGTAGAAAACCGTTGCTTGCGCGTTATTTTTGGACGGCAGGCAACAGAAGTCCGATCAGGATTCCGGCGGTCGAAACCATGACGATCAGTTCGATCAGCGTGAATCCGGCGATTTTACGATTGGTTTTGTTGGTTGTTTTCATATTTATTGCTCCTTTTTTATTTAATTTATTCAAGATTCGAAAGATCGTTTCCGGCGACCCGCGAACTCTTGACGGCGGTCGAATTTACGCCGCCAACCAATAAGGCGGAAGTTTTCGATAAAAACTATCATTTTTTTTTGAAGTGTAATTTTTTTTTCAAATCAGCAGTTAGCGAAGCGAAAAGTTCGCGCTCTTTTTTGCCGTCTAACGGTAAAGTGAAATCCAAAGTTTTGAAACCAAACGTGCGTTTTGATTCGTAGTAAGACGGATTAATAAAATCTGCATCTTAATTTTGAACCGGCGCGGCTTTCGGTTCGCTGACCCTTAAAAATATATGAAAATCGCAAGTAGTCTTCTGATCGTTTTTTGTCTTTTGTTTTCCTTAACTTCGGTTTCGGCGCAGAAATCTTCACAAACGCCGACGTTTAAGGTCGAGTATGAAAAATTTACTTTGCCGAACGGTTTGGAAGTGATCTTTCACGTTGACCGCTCCGATCCGGTCGTGGCGGTTAATCTGACGGCGCACGTCGGTTCGGCGCGCGAAAAGGCAGGACGCACCGGTTTTGCGCATCTTTTCGAGCATCTCTTGTTTCTCGAATCGGAAAACCTCGGCAAAGGCGGATTGGATAAAATGACGGCGCGGATCGGCGGTTCGGGCGCAAACGGTTCGACCTCGCGCGACCGCACGAATTACTTACAAACCGTGCCGAAAGACGCGCTCGAAAAAATGATCTGGGCGGAAGCCGACAAGCTCGGCTGGTTTATCAATACCGTCACCGATCCGGTTCTCGCGAAGGAAAAACAGGTCGTCAAAAACGAAAAACGGCAAAGCTATGATAATAATCCTTACGGTCATACGTCGTATGTGATCGATAAAAATCTCTATCCCGAAGATCATCCGTATAACTGGCAGGTGATCGGCTCGCTCGAAGATCTGGACCGCGCGACGCTTTCGGACGTCAAGGAATTTTTCCGCCGCTGGTATGTGCCGAATAACGTGACGCTGATCATCGCGGGCGATTTCGATACGGTGCAGGCGAAAAAATGGGTCGAAAAATATTTCAGCGAGATCAAGCGCGGCGAAGACGTGCAGCCGTTGCCGAAACGCCCCGGTTTTGTCAAAGAAACCGTCAAACTGTATCACGAAGACAATTTTGCGCGGCTTCCCGAATTGACGATGGCTTTCCCGACGGTTGAAAGTCTGCATCCCGATTCCTACGCGCTCGATGTCTTGGCGCAGTACCTTTCGCAGGGCAAAAAAGCGCCGTTTTATCAGGTTCTGGTCGAAGAGAAAAAGCTTGCGCCGAACGTCAGAATTTCAAATGACACCTCGGAAATTGCCGGACAGCTTGAATTGTCCGTCCGCGCATTTGCCGACAAAGACCTCGACGAAGCGGCGGCGGCAATCAGCGAGGCTTTTGCGAGATTTGAAAAGTCCGGCATTTCGGAAAAGGATCTGAGCCGCATCAAAGCAGGGCAGGAAACCGCATTTTACAGCTCATTGTCGAGCGTTCTCGGTAAAGGCGCACAGCTTGCGCAGTACAATTATCTGACCAACGATCCGGGTTTTGTTGAAAAAGACATTAAAAACATTCTCGCCGTAACGCCGGCGGATGTGATGCGCGTCTACGAGAAATACATCAAGGGCAAAATGTACGTCGCGACGAGTTTTGTGCCGAAAGGCAAATTAAATCTGGCGCTCGAAGGCTCGAAACGCGCGGAAGTCGTCGAAGAAAAGATCGTCCAGGGCGCGGAAGCAGAAGTTGATCCGACCAAAAATGCGACTTACGAAAAAACGCCTTCGAGTTTTGACCGCTCGGTCGAACCGCCTTACGGTCCTGCGCCCGAAGTGAAAACTCCGGCGATCTGGGAAAACAAACTTGCCAATGGCTTGCGCGTTTACGGGATCGAGAACACGGAAGTTCCGCTCGTCCAGTTCGAGATCGTCGTTGACGGCGGAGAGCTTCTGGAAGACATCAACAAGGTCGGCGTTGCAAATCTGATGGCGCGGATGATGACGCAGGGCACGGCGCGGAAAACTCCGCTTGAGCTTGAAGAAGCAATTCAGCAATTAGGCGCGACGATCAATGTTTCCGCCGGAACGGAAGATGTCCGGATCGGCGTCACGACGCTTGCGAAAAATTACGACGCGACGCTCGCTTTGGTCGAAGAGATTCTGCTCGAACCGCGCTGGGATGCCAAGGAATTCGACCTCGTCAAACAGAGCACGATCAGCCAGATCCGCCAGCAGGAAGCCAACCCGAACGCCGTCGCGCAGAACAATTACAACCTGCTGATCTACGGCAAGGACAATATCCGTTCGCGCAATATTCTCGGAACGATCGATTCGGTCAATGCGATCACGCTCGACGATCTGAAGGCTTTTTACGCGAAAAGCCTTTCGCCTTCGGTTGCGCGGATGCACGTTGTCGGAGCCTTGAATAAAGCGAAAATTACGAGTTCTTTAGGAAGTTTGAACAATAAGTGGAAAAGCAAAGCGGTCGAGATTCCGGTCTATGAAACGCCGAAACCGCCCGCGAAATCGCAGATCTATTTCTACGACGTGCCCGATGCGAAACAATCCGTTATCCGCTTTGGTTATCCTGCCTTAGCCGCCACGGATGCTGACTTTTTCCCCGCCACGATCATGAACTATATCCTGGGCGGCGGCGGATTTGCCTCGCAGTTGACCCAGCAATTGCGCGAGGGCAAAGGCTACACCTACGGCATCAATTCCAGTTTTTCGGGCACCAGAAGTCCCGGCGCATTTACGATCGCGAGCGGCGTCCGAACCAACGTCACGCTCGAATCGGCGCAATTAGTGAAAGAGATTTTGCAGAATTACGGCAAAAACTACTCGGATAAAGATCTGGAAACGACCAAAGGGTTTTTGGTCAAAAGCAACGCGCGGGCTTTTGAAACTTCGTTTGCGAAGCTCGGAATGCTCGAAAATATCAGCAAATACGGCTGGAAATACGATTACGTTAAGCAGCGCGAACAAATCGTCAAAGCGATGACGCTGGAGCAGATCAAAGCTTTATCGCAGAAATATCTCGACGCCGATAAAATGATCTGGCTCGTCGTCGGCGATGCCAAAACCCAATTGCCGCGGCTTAAAGAACTCGGATTCGGCGA
>DATLOR010000398.1:0-3817 GCA_035536135.1 Pyrinomonadaceae bacterium
CCGAATTAAGAATAAAGAAGGTTCCATCCGAAGGACGAAAAACCGCCGCATCGGCAAATCCGTCGCCGTCGAAATCGCCCGGGTGATAATCCATCGCGCGCGGTTCGCCGTAAATGAAATCGTCCATCGCAACGACATCGACGCTGTTCGTGCCGTCAATACTGCCGCTCTGCAAATTACTGTTGCCGAGCCGGATAATGACCTTCGCGACACGTTCGCCGGCATTGAACGAAGTTCCGATAAAGCTCAGCCCGTTGCTCGCGACATTCAGCGAAGAACCCGAAATCTTGTTGCCGGACGGGTCGTAATATTCGATATACGTATTACTGCTGTCAACATCGCAAAAGACCGCGCCGAAGCCTGAAACGGTCGCCGGAATGTTTGTACCGGGAATGAAAAAAAGAATTTCGATCTCATTTGCAAAACGCGCATGAAATAATTTTTCGCTGCTGAAAGTTTGAAAAATGATCGAATAGCTCGCATCAATGTTGCCGAAACGGACGGCGGTGCCTGACGCGGCGCTCGCACTGACGCGGAACTGGTGATTTCCGCCGATGTTGGCGATCGAGTGAAACACCACGCCGCGCGGGCTGTTGACGTTAAAGAAATTGTATGGAAGTGCGTTCGGTTCGCTGAAATTATCCGCCACACCGTCCCAGTTGATCTCGCGCCGACCGAAAGTGAACGAACCGCCGACACCGTTGTTCGAACCGCCTAAATCCGCACGGAATTGGTCAACCGCCGTCTGGATCGCCGCTGCATTTGCGCCCGCCGCAACTTTGATAACCGCCGCGCCGAAGCCGGAATTAACTGAAACCAGCAATATAAGAATGCTCAAAACGCCCAAAGACACGTAGTTTTTCATAAATATTTCTCCCTTTTTTGAATTTCAAATTTTGCGAAAAAAAATTTCGGCGCGTCGCGCTTTTGTGTTATTATTCGCTTAACTCTTGACCAAAAGCATAAAGATTTGACGATAAAAAAGTCCTGAAAAATTTGTGAAATTTTGATGGAAAATTTATGAAAGGCGACTTATGTTTCCGAAAGCGGTTCAGTTTTACGAATTTGCGGATTTCCGCCTCGACGTTTCCCAAAAAGTCTTAAGGCGCGGCGAAGAAACGCTCGCAATCACACCGAAAGTATTCGACACGCTCGAATTTTTTCTCGAAAATGCCGGAAGATTGCTCGAAAAAGACGAGTTAATGCAAAAAATCTGGCAAGACCATTTTGTTGAAGAAAGCAATCTAACTTCGAACATCAAAACGCTTCGTAAAATGCTCGGCGATGATGCCGCGCATCCGCGATTCATCGAAACTGTTCCGCGCCGCGGCTATCGCTTCATCGCCGAAGTCAAAACATTCGGCGAATTACCGGACAAAACGACGGTCAGACCTTTTCTGCCGCCGCGTAAACCATATACCCTGATTTCCATCGCGGTCGTTTCGCTCATCTGTATTTTCGGCATCGCGTTTGTCTGGGTCGGCGGCAACCGCTTTTTGAAAAATCGCCAACCGAAATTTACGCGGCTGACGACAAACGGCAAGATCACGAACGCGGCGATTTCACCCGACGGTAAACAACTCGTTTTTTCGCAAAAAGGCGGTTCAGGCGAAAGTTTGAATATTCGGGAAATTGCTTCCGGCACGCAAACTCAGATTTTGCCGCCTCAAGACGCGGAATTTGTCGGTCTCGCCGTTTCGCCTGATGGAAAATTCGCTTATTTTACGCTTTTTTCAAATAATTCTTCTATTCTGTCGCTTTCGCGGATTGCGCTTGCGGGCGGCGCAATCGAAACGATTCCCGAAGTAGAAACAGATGTTTCGGTCAGTTTTTCGCCCGACGGACGAAAATTTGCTTATACTGAATCGTTCAGTTCAATCAAGGAAACCGCCTTAAAAATTGCCGAAACAGACGGCGCAAACCAACGCACACTGGTTAAAACGGCGGGCGAAAACCACAAACTCCCGACTTTCCGGGCAAGTCCCGCCGCGTGGTCGCCGGACGGAACGGCAATCGCCTGCGCCGTTCAGGAATCGGACGAGTCCGGCTCATTTTACAGAATTCTGCTGGTTGACGCGGAAACCGGAAGCGAAAAATATCTCACGGAAAAGGTTTGGAACACGATCGAAAACCTCGTTTGGAAAGACGCGGAAAATCTGGCGTTTATTGAGTCAGAGATAAATTCGCCGTTCAGCCGCCTCTGGCAAATTTCGCTGAAAACCCGCGAAGCGCGTCAATTGACCAACGATCTCAACGACTACGAATGGCTTTCGAGCGCTAACGGCAATCTTTTCACATTGCAGAAAAACTTTTTTTCGAGTCTGCACATTATCAACCTGAAGGAAAACGAGAGCGCCTTGCAAACCAAGCAGATTTTCGGCGAAACAGGCGTGATTGAAAGCGTCGGATGGTCACGCGGCGAAAAGATTTTTTACAATTCGTGGGCGAGCGGCAAAAATGAAATCTGGCAAATCGCGCCCGACGGAACCGCACCGCGCCAATTAACCGCAGATTCCGATCTCATTATGTCTTTTGCGGTTTCGCCGACTGACGATTCAATCGTTTTTTCCGCCTTACAAAACGGCAAGATCTCGCTCGCGGCGGTTGATGCAAACGGGCAAAACGTCCGCCGTTTGACCGACGGAGCACTCGATGTTCTGCCTGCCTTCACGCCCGACGGTGAAAATATAATCTTTCGGCGCGGAACTTCGCCGCCGACGCTCTGGGATATTTCGCCCAATGGAAATGAACCGCCTAAACAATTAACGGGTTATCAATCAACGCACCCGGCAGTTTCGCCCGACGGCAAAGAAATCGCCTTTCATTTTATGGATTTCGGCGGCGCAAATCCGCATTGGAAGCTCGGTCTGATTGACCGCGAAACCCGCAAGTTCCTGAGCAAACTCGAATTTCCATTGCCTATCTCCAACCGCCAAACCGTCTGGAATCGGGCTGCGAATGTTTTGACAATTGCTTACGGAAACGGCGAAAACTCTGGGCTTCTGCTCTGGTCGCCGTCCAACGGCAGCCTGCAAAAACTTGAAAACATCGCCGCCGGACGCATCGGTTCGTTTGCCTGGTCGCCCGACAGCACGCAGCTCGTTTTCTCGCAAATCTTCGAGAAAAGCGACATCGTTTCGCTCGAAAATTTTTAGAACCGCCGAAGTCTTGCGTCAAAAGAATCAAGACCTTTTAGATTGAAAGTTGCTTGTAGTTGGAATAAAAATAAACTTCCGTTTAATCTGGAATTTTGCATCTAATTTTGCAATCATAAATCTATAGGAGAAAATTTTATGACACCGGAAACTAAAACAACAGGACACGAATACTCGGAAAGCGGCTACGATATTACGCCGATCACCGAAGAAAAACGCGAACAATTGGCAATGGATCTGGACGCGGAAAGCTACCGCGTACTGCTCGAACACGGAACGGAACCCGCGTTTTGCGGCAATCTAACCGACAACAAAGAAACCGGAACCTACGCCTGCAAACTCTGCGGACTTCCGCTTTTCCGTTCGGATGAAAAGTTTAATTCGGGCACCGGCTGGGCATCGTTCTACGCGCCGTTCGACCCCGAGCATTTAAGGGTTTACCGCGACACAAAATTCGGAATGATCCGCGAAGAGATCCGCTGCGCCCGCTGCGACGGGCATCAGGGACACGTTTTCCCCGACGGACCGCCGCCGACCGGACAGCGCTACTGCCTGAATTCCGCTTCGCTCGAATTTTTCCCCGAAGGCGAAGAAATTCCGCAAAAATAAAGTGAAAAAGTAAAAAAGGTGAAAAAGGGAAAAAGTTGCTGGAATGTGATTCA
>DATLOR010000399.1:0-4665 GCA_035536135.1 Pyrinomonadaceae bacterium
CGAAATTTAAGATTGGTTAAATATGCGGCGGCAATGCGCCCGCTCCTTTTCTTTTTTATCGGTATGGGCTTCGTGATCATCGTCGCGGTCGGCGTGCCGATGGCGGTGCGCGGCGAAATTACGGCGGGCGATTTCACGGCGTTTATTTTGTATTTGCAGCGAATGATCTGGTACTTGATCGCGCTCGGCTACGTCGTCAATCTTTACCAGCGCGGAACGGCGAGTTTGAAACGCTTTAACGCGATTTTGGAAACCGTTCCGACCATCAAAGACGACGCGGAGGCTAAAGAGCAGCCGTCGATCCGCGGAAAGATCGAGTTCAAAAATCTGACCTTTGCCTACAACGGGAAACCTGTGCTGGAAAATATTGATCTGACGATCGAACAGGGCAAAACCGTCGCGTTCGTCGGCAAAACCGGCAGCGGGAAATCAACGCTCGTGACGCTTATTCCGAGACTGATCGATTCGCCCGAAGGCGCGGTTTTGATCGACGGAATCCCGATCCGGCATTACCGTCTTGAACAGCTTCGCAAATCGATCGGCTTCGTTCCGCAGGAAACTTTTCTTTTCTCGGACAGCATCGCCGAAAACATCGCGTTCGGTGTCCCAAGTCCCAAGTCCCAAGCCCTAAGTCGGGAAGATTCAGGTTCCCAAGACTTGGGATTTGGGACTTCGGGCTTGAAACTTAGTGTTGAAAAAGCGGCGGAGATCGCGGGTTTAGCCGATGATATCGAAGAGTTTGAGTATAAGTACGAGCAGCGCGTCGGCGAACGCGGCATCACGCTCTCGGGCGGACAAAAACAGCGCACCGCGATCGCCCGCGCAGTGATGCGGGATCCGCGCATTTTGATTTTGGACGATTCGCTGTCGGCGGTTGATACTTACACCGAGGAAAAAATCCTGCACGGTCTGCGCGATGTCCGCGCCAACCGCACGACCTTGATCGTTTCGCACCGCATTTCGACGATCCGCGATGCCGATCTGATCTGCGTTCTGCACGACGGACGCATTATCGAACGCGGCACGCACGAAGAATTATTAAAACTCGGCGGCGAATATGCCGACCTTTACGAACGACAGCTTTTGGAAGAAGAATTGGAGGCGACCGAGTAAGGAATGGACAATCTGCTTGCCCTGCGATTACTGATGGGGACGGTCATAATGATCGCCACGGCGGCAGTTATATTAGCGTTTGTTTTCATGAAATTTCCCGAAAATGCGGTCGTTATATCTTTTTCGGTCATCGTTGCCGCCGGTGTTGTTTTCCTCGTTCAGAAAAAAGAAAGAGCCGCGCGTTTCGAGGTTTATTATTCGACCGTGCAGGAACTCGGGAAACCGATTTCGTTCAATAAAAATTCCGCGTCTTTTGAAAGAAACGGAACGCGATTCGACGTCGATTTTCCGCAGGGCAAACACCATCAGTTTTTCAAGGTGAATTTTTATCTCCCGAATCTCCGCGAAAAATTTTCCATCCAGAACAAATCGCTCGCGACCATGCATCATTCCGATTGTTATTGGATCCAGGAAGATTCGCCCCTGCCGGAAGAATATCTTCTGCAAACCACGCGTCCCGCTTTTTTGGTGAATTTTCTCAAAAACCCCGAAATAAAAAATGAAGTCTTAAATTACAATGCATCGCTTTGGGGACGAATTTCGATTTCGCTCGAAGACGGAAGTTTTGAAATGATCTGGACACCGCCGATCTCCGAACAGATTGACGGTTTTCAGCAGGTTTGCCGATCGGCGGTTATTTTCCACGATGAATTGAAAAAAATTTCCGGGAAATAATGAAGTGAATTACCAAAATCAGATCGTTTGCAGACGCTCAGCAGAAAGCTGATCGAAGGCGTGCCGGATTTCTTCACAGCGGCGGGTTTGAAATTCATTGACCCAATCGGAAACGGTCGAAGCTTGTTCGCGGGTTGCCGATTCCTGGAGGTTTTTCTCCGTTACAATCTGAGGTTTGGTGATGGCGACCTCGTTCTTTTTGATTACTTTAATTTTTACGTTGCGATTCATAAGAGATTTGCTATTTTCTAAATCTGTTGCTGCTGAGATAGGTTGCCCAGCCCGTTCCGGCGCAGGTTAGACACGGATGGATTGAATTGCCGCGTCCGCTGCCCTGGCATTGCTGGCAATGTTCGGATGGTTGCGTCACCGAAACATTTCCCTTTCCGCCGCAGACAATGCAGGAAGCAGTATTTCCCGGTGCGACATTCCATTTTCCCGATCCGCTGCACCACGCACATTTTGCCGGCGCCGAAGTTCTAGTTGCTTGTTCCATTTTTATTTCCTCAATCCGACGTGTTCAAAGCCGCCGGTGTTTTTTGCGCCAGATAAGCATCCCGGCGAAGCAGACTTGCGGTTTCAACCGCTTCCTGCATAGTCAACTGTTTTTTACTTTCGGCGTCGTCTTTCAAGTGAACTCCGCCCGACCACATTTCCCAGCCGTCAGAGCCCTGATATTTTAATTCGTTAAATGTTTCGACCGCTTCATAACCGCTGATCGCGGTAAAAGATTCGAGCAGTTTTTCAGTTTCGTTGCGCTCGCGGGTCGTGATTTCCAGGGCTGAACGAATTGCTTTTCTCACCTGTTCCGTAAGTTCGCGTGCCAGTTTCGACGATTGTTTAAGATTAATCTCCGGCGTGCCGCGAAGTTTATAAAGCTCATCGCGGTATTCGGTCAAGCCTAAAAGATACGCACGGCAAAGTTCGATGATGTTATCGCGGTTCGCCCGGTTCAGAGCAATTTCGGCATTGAGCAGATTTTCATTAACGAGCAATTTTACTATTAACACGCGAGCGGTCTCCTTAAACTTTGAACTTTCCGTTCATAAAATTGCTTCATTTAACCGACTAATGCCTCATTGAGTTTTCCCGTGGCAAGAGTTTCCGGCTCGGTTTCGGCGTTTTGCGATTCAGGCTGAAAACTATTGATCGCTTCCGTTTCGCTGTCATACACATCAAAAACCGTCAGAAGTTTTGTGATGACCATCAATTCGCGAACCCGCACTGTCAGATGCAGAAGTTTCAGCTCGCCCTGATGTTTTTGCAGAGTCGTATAACCCGCGACCAGTTCGCCTAAACCGCTCGAATCGATGTAGCTGACTTCCGCCAGATTGAGCAGAACGCGTCTTTCGCCTTTTTCGACGAGAAAACGAAGGATGTTATGAAGTTCGATATTGCCTTCGCCGAGTCTGATGTTGCCCTTCAAATCGAGGACGGTAACGGAACCGCTGCGGCGTTCGGTGATAATAAGATTGGTCATTGTTTTTCTCTTTAAAATTAGCTGTAAACTTCAGGTAGGTCCGGCTAATTCCAGAGAAATCTGAGAAAAGAGTAGCTATGTTCTTTACTTTAACAGCATACGCCGCCCGTTGACTATATGTCAAATGTGCAATATATTTCGTTTATAAAATATCTTTCAGATAAGACCATAATCGCGGGACGTTTAACTTATGAATATCGAAGTTCGGCTTGATGCGCTGCTCGAAGAACGCGGGCGTTCTTTCTACTGGCTCTCGAAACAGACGGGTGTCAGCCACACAACCCTTTGGCGGCTTAAAAAAGGCAAGGCATTGGGAATCAATTTCGCGACTCTGGAGAAAATCTGCGAGGCGCTTGAATGTGCGCCGGGTGATGTGTTAAAAATTGAAAACGCCAAACATAAACTGATCAAAGAGGTTGCCGAAATCAAATAATTATTTCCCGGATCGCCGGAATATTGTAAACAAATTCCATTTATCGAAAACTTGTTTTAAAATCGAGGTAAAAATATGAGTCAAAAGATAAATCCCGAACCAGCCTATCGAACATTGTTGGTAATTTGGATTGCGCTTCTCGTTTCGCAATTTATGTTTTTGGTCGTGATATTTTTCGCCAAGCCCGAAGTTTTGAGGTTTGATTTTAACAAACCCTTATTCGGCGAAAATGCGGTTTTGGTCATTGCTTTTGCGTTTCTGGCGATCACCAATTTCGCGCTTTCGTTCATAATGAAAAAGCGTTCGTTCGAACAAGCGATTGAGAAACAGCAGATCGCCTACGTCCAAACGGGCTTGATTCTCGCCTGCGCCTTTTGCGAAGCGATCTCGCTGCTCGGAATGGTTCTCGCGTTTGCCTTTTCCTATCAATATTTCTTCGCGTGGTTCGCGCTCGGCATCTTAGGTTTTCTGCTTCATTTTCCGCGCCGCGACGATGTAATTGCGGCGAGCTATAAAAAGTAAATTTAAAATTCCAAATAAAATCTCCTGCCTCAAGAAACTTTTTCCCGACTTCGCGCAACAAAGCAAAAAAACACACGCAAATTTCATTGCGCTAAAAACCGTAATTTCAAGGAGAAAACCAATGCGAAGATTCTCGTTCCTGTTCGTCATTTTCGCTTTTTCGGCGATTTTTACTTTTGGTCAAAATGTTACGCAAGGCGCGCTTTATGCTTCGGGCAAAGGCATGTCTTTGGGCGAATGTCCGCTCAAAAACACTTCGGTCAAAGCCGACATCAGCGGTTTTCTCGCCCGCGTGACCGTTACGCAGGAGTTTGAAAACAGCTTCGCGGAACCGATCGAAGCCGTTTACACGTTTCCGCTCTCGCAAAATTCCGCCGTGGACGCAATGACAATGAAGATCGGTGAACGGACGATTCTCGGACGCATTATGAAACGCGAAGAA